>CBIHPE010000094.1:0-14011 GCA_966212015.1 uncultured Frankiales bacterium
CAGGGAGGAGCGAGACCACGGCGTAGGTGGCGAAGAGCCGACGCGCCGATCCCCACTGGCACTGGGGATCGGCGCGTCGGCAAGATCACGATTGCTCCGAACGGCCTAGTTCGTGACCGCCTTCGGGGTGCGCACGAGCGCGACCACCAGGACGAACGCCGCCGCCAGGAAGACGGCCGCCCCCGCGAACGCGTCGGTGGCGGCCGTCACGAGCTCGTGCGGCGTCCCCGCAGCGGAGCCGGCGACGGTGACCAGCACGGACACGCCGAGAGCGCCGCCGAGCTGCTGCGTGACGTTGACCAGCCCGGACGCGGCACCGGCGTCCTGCGGCGGCACGCCGGCGAGCGCGGCCTGCGTGAGCGGCACGAACGCCATCCCGTTGCCGATGGCGAACAGGATGAGGCAGCCGAAGACGTGCAGGTACGTCGAGTGCTCACCGAGCCCGGAGGCCAGCACGAACCCGACGGTGCCGAGGCCCACGCCGGTGAGCATGAGGGCCTTGGCCGGCACCAGCTCCGACAGCCGACGGGAGGTCAGCTGGGAGACGACGAACACCGTGGTCGGCATGGGCAGGAACGCGAACCCTGCCTTGAGCGAGCTGTAGCCGAGCACCTCCTGCAGGTACTGGGTGAGGTAGAAGAACAGCCCGAACATCCCGGCGAACAGCAGCCCGCGCGCCACGTTGGCGCTGGTGCGGGAGCGGTCGCCGAGCAGGCGCAGCGGTGTGATGGGCTCCTCGGCAGTCAGCTCGACCCGCACGAAGGCGGCGAGCATGAGCGCACCCAGGACGAACGCACCGATCGTCTCGAGGTCGGACCAGCCGTCGGACGCGGCCCGGACGAAGCCGTAGACGAGGGACGTCATGCCCAACGTCGAGGTGAAGGCGCCGGCCAGGTCGAACCGCCCCGGGTGCGGCGTCGTCTCGGCGAGCAGGGCGCGTCCGGCGACGACGACGGCGATGCCGATCGGGACGTTGACGAACATGACCCAGCGCCACGACGCCCACTGCGTGAGCATGCCGCCGAGGATGAGCCCGAGCGCGCCGCCCGACACCGACACGGCCGTGAAGAGGGCGAGCGCCCGGAGCCGCTCCTTGGGCGCGGGGAACATCGTGGTCATGAGCGCGAGGGACGAGGGAGCGGCGAGCGCGCCGCCCACGCCCTGCAGGGCGCGGGCCGCGAGCAGGAACTCGCTGCTCGTCGCGAAGCCGCCGATCAGCGACGCGACGGCGAACACCGTGACGCCCGTGATGAAGGTCTTGCGGCGGCCGAGCAGGTCACCCGCGCGGGCGCCGAGCAGCAGCAGGCCGCCGAACGTGAGCGTGTAGGCGTTGAGGACCCAGGACAGGCCGGCGGGGCTGAAGCCCAGGGCGTCCTTCATCTTGGGCAGCGCGACGTTCACGATGGTCGCGTCGAGCACGACCATCAGCTGGGACGTGAGGATGACGGCGAGGACGAGGTTCTCGTGGCTCACGCGCTTGCGGCGCGGAGCGGCCGTCGAGGCCGACGTGGTCGGCGGGATCTCTGGGGCAGTGTTTTCAACTGCGGAAGCAGACATGGAACGCCTTCCCGGCGTAGAGTGTTTCAGAAGCGGAAGCAACCTCCGTATACGATACGGAGGGTCCCTCCGCTTTGCAAGCGCTTTCTCCCAGGAGCTCAGGTGACCGAGACCACGACCCGCACAGGTGAGCGACCTATGCGGGCCGACGCGCGCCGCAACTACGAGGGCCTGCTCAAGGCCGCTCGTGAGGTCCTCACCGAGCGCGGCAGCGAGGCCGCGATGGAGGAGATCGCGAAGCGGGCCGGCGTGGGCGTCGGGACGCTCTACCGGCACTTCCCCCGGCGCATCGACCTGGTCGAGGCCGTCTACCGCGAGGACGTCGACGGCATCGTCGCGCTCGCGACCGACGTGGCGGAGCGGCTCGAGCCGTGGGCGGCGCTCGAGGCCTGGCTGCAGGGCTTCGTCCGCTACGCCGAGTCCAAGCGCACGTTCCTCGACGAGCTGCACGAGGCATTCCAGAAGTGCCCCGAGATCGCCGTGCGCAGCCGCGAGCGGATCGCCGCGGCCGCGAGCGCGGTGCTCGGCCGCGCGCAGGAGGCGGGCGTCGCGCGCACGGACATGGACCAGCACGACCTGATGCAGCTCGTCGGCGGCATGTGCATGGCCCGCAACGCGACGCTGTCGTCCAACGAGCGGCTGCTCACGTTCCTGCTCGACGGGATCAGGGCGCAGGACTGACGGGCTGCACGACGCAGCCGCCGAAGCGCGCCTCCTGCAGCACGCACGGGACGCCCCGCACCAGCACCTGCCCGTCGCACGGCGTCCCGTCGTCGCGGTGCGCCGGCTCCGCTCCCCCGCCGACCGAGCCGCCGACCAGCCCGACCACCCGGCCGTGCGCCGCGCAGATCGCCGACTCGGTGCAGGTCACGCACAGCGCGTGCGGGTAGCGCGCGGCCTGGAGCGCGGGCCCCTGACACACGGGGCACTCCCCGTCGTACCCGCCCGGCAGGAACGCCGTCGACGGCGTCACGACTGCCTGCTCCACGGCCGGGTCAGAGGCCGGGTCAGAGGCCGGGTCAGAGGCCGGCTCAACGCGCGCATGCCCTGACGCTATGCCTGTCAGGACGGACGGGAACACCGCTGTCCCAGAGGAGCCCGCGCCGACCCGGTTTCGGCGCGTACGCCCACAAGGCCAGACCTGTCCGGCTCCTCCCTGCCCTCCCCCGGACGCGTGTCTAGTCCGGATGAGCCGGTCAAACATGGCCCGCTTGACCCTTGGTGATCATGATCGTGGCGCGGCACGGTAGAGGGCATGGCCACCACGACCCGTAAGCCCGTCGCCCGCAGCCGACCGGCCCCTGACCCGGTCGCCTGCCACCTGTGCCCGATCCTGACGGAGGACGAGACCGACCTCGTCATCCACCTCGTGGAGGACCACGGCGCCATCTGGACCGTCACCAACAGCTTCGGCCTCGACGACCTGATGATCCCCGCGCCCCGCGAGGCGTCCTACGACGAGGCCCCGGAGGGCGACGCCGGCTGGATGCGCAGGCTCATCCGCCGTACGGCGTGACCACCGGCTGCAGCGGTGTGAGGACGTTCGGCGCGTAGCCGTTGATGACGTTGGTCGGCTTCGCCATCGGCACGCTGTAGCGCCACTGCTGCCCGTCGAGCTCGTCGACCGGCACCCCGAGCGTCGCGTTGTCGCTGTCGTGCGTGACCAGGAAGTGCAGCCCGTGGCTGCCGTAGGCACCCTGGAACGGCGTCTTCCCGTGCGCCGGGTCGCAGACGAGCTTGCTGTAGGGCAGGTGGTTCACCGCGGCGTACCCGGCCTGGACGCGCTTGTCGGTCGAGGCCTCTCCCGGCCAGGGGCGCTGCACCGGGTCGTCCCCGGTGCCGTCGTCGAGGCAGGCGTCGTCGCGGTAGTAGGGCACGACAGCCGCGTTGGCCGCCGACGTGGCGCCCTTGAACTCGAAGGCGTAGACCAGGCCCCCGTTCGATCCCTTGCCCGCGACCTCCTCCGGGCGGTCGACGGCTGACGGGACGTCGAAGGTCGGGTCCGGGAAGTCGAAGTAGGCCGGGTCGCCGTTGGGCAGGTCGCTGACCTGCCCGACGTCGTCGTTGAGCCCGTCGATCGCCACGCCGTTCGGCTTCTCGAGGTTGTAGTAGGTCCCCATGGCCGACTTGTTGTAGTCCCACGACGTGTAGAGGCCGTCCGGCGGGATCGGGTGCACGCGCACCCGGTAGCGGTAGGTGTCGGCGTCCCTGTAGTAGGTCTCCGTCTTGGTCACGTTGGTGCCGGAGTCGGCGCCCCAGACCTCGCGGATGGCGCGGACCGGACCCTGCCGCCAGCCCAGCAGCGTGCCGTTGGCCTCCCAGTTGACCTGCTCGTCCTCGAACCCGACCAGCGAGACGGACGAGTCGGGGCTCTGCTGGAAGGCGCGGCCCTTCCACCGGTCGACGAGGTCCGGGCCGTAGCCCTTGCCGCTCGGCTTCGCGACCTGGAAGCCGCGCACCATCCAGCGCCCGGTCGCGGTCAGCTTGTAGGTCGGGGTGCTGACCGTGATGCCGTCACGCGCGAACCGGTCCTTGCTCACCCGCTTCTTCCCGTCCGGGTCGCAGACGCTGCCCGGGAGGTTGGGACCGTATCCGGTGTTGCTGGAGCCCAGCTTCTGCGTGCTGTCGTCCGTGAAGGAGCCGCGGTCGATGAACTGGTCGGCGTTCGCGTCGCGCTTCATCTGCACCGCGCCCGTGGCCGCCGTGAACGACGAGCCGCGGGCGGTGCGGAACAGGTACGTCCAGCGGACTGCGCCCGGGTCGAGCGGGTCGATCACAGCCACCGCCTGGCCGTCGGAGGCACCCTTCGGCGCAGCCGTCCCCGACGGGGCCTGCGGGCCGGAATCCCTTGCCTGCAAGGCGATCTCGTCGTCGTCATCGAGGCCGGCGACGGGGTCTGACATGGCGTGCGTGTAGTCGGCGAAGGTCTCCTGCGGCCCAGGTGTCACGAAGCCCGACGCCTTGGCCTCCGCGGCGCTGCGCGCGTAGCGCGCCGAGCAGTCGCCGAACATCTTCTTCCAGGCCTCCTCGCCGACCGAGTGCCGGGTCGGGCCCCAGGCGTACGTGAGCTCCTGGTCGGTGCCGCTGTAGAAGCCGAAGTCGCTGCGGGCGTTGGCGAGGAAGTAGGGGAAGCGCTCGTCGACCTGCACGGGCACCTCACGCCAGCGCTTCCCCGTCCAGGCGAACGCCGCGATCTCGTCGACCGGCACGCCCTGCTTCACGACCGGGGCGATGGTGCCGTTGTGCGCGGTGCGGACGTCGAAGCCCCCGGGCAGCTGCGAGCTGTAGTCGGCGGTGACCCCGCTCGGGTAGGGCTGCGCGGCCCCGACGGCAGCCGGCGCGCTCCAGGCAGGGAGCTGGTTGCCGGTGAGGACGATGGGGGCCGCGTCGCGGACGACCGGCAGGACGGCTGCCTTCGCAGCTCTCGCCGCCGAGGGCTGCAGGGCGCCGGCCGCAAGGGCGACAACGGCAGCGCCGAGAAGGACAGGACGTGAGCGCACGGGGGGGACTCCTCTTCGTTGCCGGCTTGTTTCGACGTACCGCGTGCATGTCCTGCTCGCGCCGAAGTGCGACCATCCGGGCATGCGCACCCAGATCGCCGCACTCGCGGCGGGCGCCCTCGCTGCGACCGCCCTGTCCCTCCCCGCCCAGGCCGCGCCGGCGCCAGTGCGGTTCCGCCCGCCGGTCTACGTCGACGGCACCCTCGCGGGCAGCGAGGGCTTCGTCCTCTACTCCCCCGTGTCCAAGAAGCTCGTCTACGCGACGCACGAGGGCACCACACTGCTCTACCGCGGCGGCGTCACCGGCGGTCCGGGCGGCACCGGCGGGTTCGTCGGCAACTACCGCAACCAGGTCAACATGTGGACCTCAGGGGACACCGGGCTCACCTGGGACCGGTTGGACTTCCACGGCACGGGGTTCTTCACCAACCCGGCCGTCAACACCGGCTTCTCCGACCCCGACCTGACGACCGACTCGGCGGGGACGATCTACGGCTCCGGCATCAGCCTCGTGAACGACGCTCTGTTCAGCAGCCGCGACGGCGGCGTCACCTGGCCGACCGGAACGGTCCAGTGCCACGAGGGCGACCGGCCGTGGCTGGCCGGCGGGCGGCCTGGCGAGGTGTTCCTCAGCACCGACAGCTCGACCGAGGGCCACATCATCGTCCGGAGCACCGACTACGGCGCCACCTGCTCCTCGACCAGCTCCAAGGCCGAGGGCGACGGCTTCTACGGCTACGGGAAGATCTTCCTCGACCCCGAGAACGGCAGCCTCTACCAGCCCGCGCAGATCGGCAACGGCCTCGGCGTCATCGAGCTCCCGCACGCGCAGGCGGCCTTCGACAGGGGCAGCCCGCCACCGTTCACGCCGCACCTCGCGGTGGCCAAGACGACGTTCAACACGTTCTGGACCGCGGTCATGGCGATCGACCGGGCCGGCACGATCTACCTGGTCTGGACGACGGACGACCGCGACCCCAAGGGCTCGGCCGGGTGCAACGGCGCCGCCTCACCTGTCGCCAACTCGGTCATGCTCGTCACGTCGACGAACGGCGGCCGGGCCTGGTCGGCGCCGCGGGTCGTGGCCCACCCCGGCACGACCGTGGCGTGGCCGTGGGTCATCGCCGGTGACAAGGGCGAGGCCGACGTCGCGTGGTACCAGTACGACCGGGTCGCCGACCTCGACTGCGCACCGGACGCGGCAGCGCTGCGGGTCAAGAACGCGCGGCTCTCCGGGCTGACGACGAGCCGGGTCACGCAGCAGGACTCCGACGTGCTGGGCCGGCCGATGCACTACGGGCAGCTGTGCACCAGCGGGACGGCCTGCGTCGCCACCGGCAAGGACCGCCGGCTCGGCGAGTTCTTCACACTCGCTCCCGACGCGCGCGGCTGCGTGATGGTCGCCACCGGCGACACGACCCGCACGGACAGCGTGACCGGCGGACCGCTCCCGACGGCGCGACCGCTGTTCACCGTGCAGTCGTCCGGCCGTTCGCTCACCGGCCAGGACTGCTCGGTGACCGGCACGGCCGTCACGCCGCCGTTGTCCGTGCCGCCCCAGCAGGTGCCCGTGACCCCGCCGTCCGCGGGCGGCCACGACCTCGCCGCGACCGGCCTGCCGTGGGCGCTGCCCGCCCTGGGCCTGCTGGCGCTCGTCCTCGGCGCAGCGCGACGACGGGCTGGCATGCTGCGCGGGTGACGGAACCAGGCGACCGACCGACGACCGCCGCCGGTTGGGTGCTGAACCCGCCACCCGGCTGGCCCGCTCCGCCTCCCGGCTGGACCCCGCCGACCGGCTGGTCCCCCGACCCCGCGTGGCCGAAGCCGCCCCGTGGCTGGCGGCTCTGGGAACCTGGCGCGCCTCACCCCGACACCCAGCCGCCGGCCGCAGCGGGCAACGACCTGACGTGGGCGGAGCCGCTCGGCTCCCCCGCGGTGGACCCGAAGCGCGCGCGCTGGGAGATCTGGGTCGCGCTGTCCATCTTCCCGCTGCCCGCCCTCGCGACCGCCCTGGTGCTGCTGCTGCGCGCGGCCCTGGAGGGCACGACCCCGGACCAGATCAACGACGTGCTCCCGGAGCACCCGTTCCTGTCCAGCACTCTCGGCGGCCTGCTCTACGCCACGAGCGGGACGTCGTTCCTGCTCGTCTTCCTGCTGCTGTCCACGAGCGGCATCGCGCTGTCGCGGATCGGCCTGCCGCGTCAGGGCCTGGGCCGCGACGTCGGGTTCGGCGCGCTGCTCGTGCTGGCCGGCTACGGCATCGCGGTCGCGTCCTCGATCGTGATCTACGCGCTCTTCGGCGACGGCGGTGCGCCTGGCACCGTGAAGACCGACAACCAGCACTTCGCCGCCGTCTTCCTCATCCAGGGCCTGTTCGTGTCGGTCTTCACGGCGCTCGTGGAGGAGTCGATGATGAGCGCCTACCTGCTGACGCGGCTGCAGCAGCTCGGGTGGACGCCCCGGCGCGCGCTCTGGGTCAGCATGGCGGTGCGCACCAGCTACCACGCCTACTACGGCGTCGGCCTGCTCTTCACCGTGCCGATGGGCTACCTGCTCACGCGGTCGTTCCAGCGGCACCGGCGGCTGGTGCGGGTGGTGCTGGCGCACGCGCTCTACGACGCCGGGCTGTTCACCCTGGCGATCCTCGCGTCCTGACCTGGGCGGCTAGGAGCCGTGCCTCCGGACGGCGACCGTCTCGTCGGCCGCCGCCATCCGGGCCGCCAGGGCCTGCAGGCCGCCGAGCAGCTCGCGGCGCTCGCGCGGCGTGCAGGCGTCGATCGCCTCGCGCAGGCCCTCGCGGCGGAAGTCCCGCACCTGGCGGACAACCCGGCGCCCACCAGCGGTGAGCTGCAGGAAGACCTCCCGCCGGTCGGCGGACCCCTGCTCCCGGGCGATGAGGTCGGCAGCGACCAACCGGTCGCACAGCCGGGTCGCAGAGGACGGGATGGCCCCGAGCTCGTCGGCGAGCGTGGTGAGGTTCATCCGGCCACGCTCGTGCAGCACGAGGAGCGCCTGGAGCTGCGAGGTGGAGACGCGCTGGGTGGCTTTGGCGCTGGCCCGCCCGGCGAGCAGCAGCACGGGGCGCAGCGCCTCGTCGACCGCGGCGGCGAAGTCGTCCGGCTCGGGTCCGAGGTGTCGAGGAGATGGCATCAGGAGATGAGTGTGACAGCAACAGACGGGTACAGCCAGCACTAGATGATCATGAAACGGAGTGTCCTGCGTGAAGCGTGACGTCACCCAGCTGCTCGCAAGCGCACCCGGCCACCGCGTGGCCTCGGACCTGGTCGCCCGGATCGCCGAGGGAGTCGCCGGCGAGGCGGAGCTCTGGCTTGTCGACTACCGCCAGAACCGGCTCATCGGCCTGCTGAGCGGGCACGAGGTCGCCGTCGACGACTCCTGGCTGGGCCGCTGCTTCGCCGGTCAGGCTGCTGTCACGGACGGCGGGCGCACCGCCGTGCCCGTCAGCACGCGCGGCAACCGGGTCGGCGTCCTGACAGTGGACGCCGACGACCTCGACCTCGACGACCTGCTGGCCACCTGCTCACTGCTCGCCCAGGCCATCGCGGCCATCGGCACCAACGCCGTCACCTACGACGGGACGCGCCGTCGGCAGGACATGACGGTCGCGGCCGAGCTGCAGTGGGCCCTGCTCCCCGGCCAGTCGTACGCCGACGACGACATCACCCTGGCTGCCCTGCTCGAGCCGGCGTACTCCATCGCCGGTGACTGCTACGACTGGTCACGCGACGAGGACGGCATGACGGTGGCCGTCCTCGACGGGACCGGCCGAGGTGTGCCCGCCGCGCTCGCCGTGACGCTCACCCTCGGTGCCCTGCGCAACGCTCGCTTCAGCACGCCTCACCTGGCCGACCAGGCGGCCCTCACCGACCAGGCCATCTACGGGCACCACGGGGGCGACTCGTTCACCAGCGCGCTCCTGCTGCGCTTCGATGCGACCACCGGGACGGTCCGAGTGGTCGATGCCGGGTCCCCGCACCTGTTCCGGCTGCGCGACGGCCGCGCCGAGCAGGTCGAGCTCGAGGCCCAGCTCCCGCTCGGCATGTTCGAGGAGACCCACTACGTCGAGCAGGACGTCGACGTCCGCCCCGGCGACCGGCTGCTCGTCGTCAGTGACGGCGTGCACGGGTCCCTCTTCGAGGGCGGACCGACCATGCCGCAGGCCCTCCGCGAGACCCGGCTGCTCTCGCCGGCCGAGGTGTGTCGTCACGTGCTGCGCCAGCAGCGTCAGACCTGGTCCGAGGACGGACCCCGTGACGACGCCGTCGTGCTCTGCCTCGACTGGCACCCGCGGCCGCGTGTCGTCCGCGGCTGACGCGGGAACGACCACGGCATGCCACAAGCCGCCTGGAGCAAGAAGCGCGAGCGCCAGTACGAGCACATCAAGGAGGGCCTCGAGGAGCGCGGCCGTCCCGAGCGTGTCGCCGAGGAGATCGCGGCGCGCACCGTCAACAAGGAGCGGGCCCGCGCCGGCGAGGCCAAGCAGGCCTCGAAGACGTCGACCGACGACATCAGCAGCGGGCGGCGCGGCGGCCTGCGCTCGCACCGCGGCGCCGGCGGTCGCACCAAGGACCAGCTCTACGCCGAGGCCCGCAAGAAGAACGTCAAGGGGCGATCGACGATGACGAAGGCCGAGCTGGAGAAGGCCGTCGAGAGCTGACGATCAGGCCTTCCCGGGCCACGTACCGGTCGCCTTCTCGAAGCCCTTCGCACCCGCCCGGTCGACGACCGCGCGGGTGCCCTTCATCACCGCACCCTGCAGGGCGGCCGCGGCCGCGACCTCGGCCCATCCGGCGCTGCGCTGCTTGGCCTCCGGCACCTGCCCGTCGGACGCCAGCTTTGCCCACAGCCGCGTGAACAGGGCGTTGGCGAGCAAGCCGGCGAGGACACCGCCGATCAGGCCGATCGGCTTGTAGAGCAGCTTCACGACCGGACCCGCTTCACGACGACCAGCGCGACGATCGCGGCGGCTCCGGCGGCGAGCGGCACCTTCAGCTCGACGACTCGTGCCTTCAGCCTGGTCTTCACGTCGAGCTTCTGCGCGAGGGCGTCGACGGTCGCGGCCAGCTCGGCCCGGTGCGCCTCGATGTCGGACCGCAGCTCGGTCACGGACTCGGTGCTCATCGCTTCAGCGCCGCGAGGTCGAGCTTGACGCCCTCGAGCGCCTCGGTGGGCACCGGCGGCACGGCCGCGGTGATCTCCTTCTTGCCCATCAGCGCCGCGACGCCCGCGACCAGCAGCAGCACGCCCGACACGATGAGCGCTGCGGCCCAGCCGGGTACGACGACGGCGAGGCCCAGGACCGCTGCGGCGATCAGCGTGCCGACCGCGTAGACGGCGAACAGGGCGCCGCCGCCGAGCAGGCCCGCGCCGATGCCGGCGTACTTGCCCTTGCGGGTCATCTCCAGCTGCGCGAGCCGAAGCTCGTCGCGGACCAGCGTGCTGGTCTCTGCCGTGATCCTGGCGACGAGCTCGCCGATCGATGCGTCTTCCGTGGCGGTGCGGGTCATGGGGCCTCCGAGTGGTGTTGCCCTCGACGTACCCGCCGACCCCGGTGCCAATCGTCGGGACGGCGCTAGCCGCGGGCCTCGATCAGCCGGCGCAGGGCAGCGAGTCCGGCGCGGAGCGGCCTGAGCTGGAACTCCTCGAGGCCCCAGCTCTCGAGGTCGCGGCCGACGTCGTCGAGCCAGGCCAGCCGTACGGCCAGCGGTCCGTCCGGAACGTCGACGTCCAGGTCGTCGAGGAACCGCGCGGCGACCTCCTCGTCAGACACCCGATGAGACTGCCACGCCTCCTCGTGGAAGATCGTTGCGGTTCAGTTCCCCTTCAGGGTCAGCCGCTCTGCGTCGGAGCCGCGGGCGGCGGGCCCTCCGGGCCACCGCCGGGACCGCCGGGGCGGCCGCCGTGCCCGACGGTGTCCTCGCCGGTCACCGCGAAGGCCTTGTCGAGCTCGACTCGCACGCGCGAGCCGTCCTTCGTGGTGATGAAGGCGTCGTAGCCGCTGCCGTCGCGGTCCTGCATCGCGACGTCGACCGTCGCGCCCGGGTACGCCTTCTCGATCGAGGCCTTGACCTTCGCAAGGGCGTCACCCGCCAGCGCGGCGGGGCGCGGACCGCGAGGACCGCCCGGACCACCCGCGTCCTCGCCCGTGATGGCGAACGCCTTGTCGAGCTCGAGCCGGGCGTGCGAGCCGTCCTTCTTCGTGATGAAGGCGTCGTAGCCGTCGCTCTCGGCGTGCGAGCCGTCGACCGTCGCTCCTGGGTACTTCTTCTCGACCGCGGCCTTCACCTTGGCGAGCTGGTCAGCCGTCAGCGGCGTCCCGTGCCCGCGACCGAAGCCGGGGCCACCAGGACCACCGGGGCCCCGGTCGCCGTACCCGTAGGTCGGCGCCTTGTCGGCCGCGTTGGCGACGACGGAGCTGGCGAGCACGCCACCTGCGACGACGCCCCCTGCGACCAGGGCGATCATGGCTCCGACACGGCGTGGGCTGCTGGGCACGGGGTGCTCCTTCTCATCGCTGACCACACCATGGTCCCTGCTCAACCTTGGACGAACCTGGCAGGAACCTGTGTCTTTCAGCTGCGAAGCCGCCCAAACTCGGACAGCCCGGCGCGACGATGCGAGCTCGACGGCGTCCTGAGGCCGCCGAACCCGCATCGTCGCGAGATCGTGGGCTCTCAGGGGCCTCGCAGGGAACGTCCAGCGCACGTCGAGGACGCGGCGGAACCGTCGTGGTCATGAGGAACACGACGACCGGAGCGGTCTTCCAGCGGGAGTACGACGACGTGCGCGTGACCGACGTGCAGGCGACGGACGGGGCGCTCGCGCTCCGCGTCACCTGGACCGGCGCCTACCTGTTCGTGCTCGACGACGACGGCATCCCCGCCTCGATCCTGCGCGAGGGACCCGGCGGCTTCGACTGGCGGCTGCCGCTGCCCGACATGGGCCTCGAGGAGCACCAGCTCCTCGCGGCGATGGCCGGAGCGGGATCGCTCACCGAGACCGGCACCCTCGGCCGCGAGTGCGATCGGCTGCTGTCCCGGGTCCTGCAGTCCGCGAACGGCGTCCGCATCGAGTCCTGCTGATCAGTCCAGCAGCTCGACGAGGGTGGCCACGCCGTACCCGGTCCCGCCGTGCGGCACCGAGGCGCAGGGCTTGCCTGGGTTGTAGGCAGGGCCGGCGATGTCGAGGTGGGCGTACGGCGTCCCCTCGGGCGCGAAAGGTTGAGGCACGTCGCCGACCGTGGTGCCGCAGGCCGCCGTCAGCAGCAGGGCCAGCCTCACGGGAGGATCCTCACCACGTCTCGGTCAAGGTCCGCGGTGCGGGTGACGCCGAGCAGCTGCAGCGTGCGCACGTAGTCCGTCTTGAGCAGCGTCAGCAAGTGGTCGACACCTGGCTCCCCCGCACCCATCAGCGCGTAGAGGTAGGGGCGCGCGACGAAGGCCGCCCGAGCACCGAGCGCGACCGCGGCGACGACGTCGGCACCCGACCGGACACCGCCGTCGAGGTAGACCTCAGCCGCGTCACCGACGGCGTCGACGACGTCGGGCAGCAGCCGCAGCGGCGTCGCGGCCCGGTCGAGCTGACGGCCGCCGTGGTTGCTGACGCAGATCGCGTCGGCACCCGCGGCGACGAGGTCCTTCGCGTCGTCGACGCGCTGCACGCCCTTGACGACGATCGGTCCGTCCCATGCCTCGCGCAGCCAGGCGATGTCGGCGATCGTCGCCGACGGGTCGAAGACGGTGTTGATCGCCTGCTCGAGGGTGTCGGCGGAGCCGATCGACGCGAACGCGAGCGGCACGGTCGTCAGGGCGTCGATCGCCCACCGGGGGTGGCGCGCGATGTCGGCGAGGGTGCGGCTCGAGAGCCGCGGCGGGATGGTGAGCCCGTTGTAGGCGTCGCGCAGTCGCGCCCCGGCCACCGGCACGTCGACGGTGAGCACGAGCGCCTCGAAGCCCTCGCTCCTGGCGCGGTCGACGAGCTCCTGGCTGCGCACGCGGTCTCGCCACAGGTAGAGCTGGAACCATCGGGTCGCGTCCGGCGCCTCCGTCGCCAGCCGCTCGAGGGACGTCGTGCCCATCGTGGACAGCGTGTACGGGATGCCGGCGCGGCCCGCAGGACGGGCCACGGCCGGTTCGCCCTCGGTGCGCATCATCCGCGTGAAGCCGGTCGGGCCCAGCACGACCGGGAACGCCGCCGGCTTGCCGAGGATCGTCGTCGTGGTGTCGACCTCGCGCACGTCGCGCAGCACGTGCGGCAGGAACTCGACGGAGTCGAAGGCCTCGAGGGCGCGTGCGGCAGCCGTCTCCCGCTCCGCCGAGCCGGCGACGTAGTCGAAGACCGCCCGCGGAGTGCGGCGACGGGCGAGGCGCTCGAAGTCCGCGCAGGTCTTGACGCGCGCGAGCGGGCCACCAGGGGCGCGCTTGAACGACGGGGCGACGAACTCGGAGACGTCGTTCCACCGCGGGATGCGGCGCTGCACTCTGGTCATGCCTCGACGGTACGGACGATGGCGGCTCCGCGCTGTTGTCCGCTCCGCTCATCTGCGTCTGCGGCCGTTGTGACTGCCGACGACCGTGGAGCACGACCCGGACCAGAGACTGCTCCCCGTGCTCCAGATCCGACTGCTCGCCGACTGATCCAGGTCCTGCAGGGCTCTCGCTGTCGAACTGCCCGCCGTCGCTGGGGATTCCGCATGACGGGACCGCTCCGAGGCGCTGGGATGGCCCTGTGAGACGTGTGGCTCGAGTCTGCGCCCGCAGCAGCAGCGCGTGACGTGCCACCGCGACCTCGCGCGCGACAACGTCGTCCCGCTCCGCTCGGGTGGTCTCGCGCTGCTCGACTGGGAGAACGTCGGACCGCGCGAGCCGGACCAGGAGCTCGGAGCGCTGTTGCTGTGGTGCCGCCCAGACGCGCTGTCCGCCTACCTCGCGGCC
>CBIHPE010000095.1:0-13911 GCA_966212015.1 uncultured Frankiales bacterium
GTCCCGCGGGGGACCTGCCCGTTGCTGGCGGCGCCGGCGGCCTTCGGCTCGATGGTGCGGCGCGCGCGCCAGTCCGGTCCGAGCTCCTCGGCGAGCACCCGCTCGACGACGGCCAGGGGCAGCGGGGGAGCGGCGTGCTGCATCGCGTTCAACGTCGCGCGGTAGGGCCCGGCGAGCTCCTCCGGCATGACCGCCTCGAAGACGCTCATGGCCTGCCCGAGCTTGAGGGCGCCGCCCTTCAGCTCCCCGAGGGTCTTGCAGAGCTGCTCGACCGTCCGGCGCTGGATCTCGGTCGCGACCGCCTCCGCGGGGGCGCCGCCGACCTTCCTCGCCGCTCCGAGCGCGGTCCGTCCGGCGTACATCGTGGGCAGTGCCGCCAGCCGGGCACCGCGGACGAAGGTGGACGTGCGGAGGACAGCCATGCCTGTCCTTCGGCGCCGTGAGGTCCCGAGTGGAGCCCTAGGGCGTGCCTGCTTCAGCCTGCCGGCGCGCGATCGAGGCCTCGAGCTGGTCGTTGAAGCGGGACAGCAGCGTCACGAACACCTCGCGCTCGCCGTCCGGCCAGTCGGCCAGCACCTCGTCGAGCACCTCGGTCCGCTGCTGCTTGGTCATCTCGAAGGCGTGCCGCCCGGCGTCCGTCGCGCTGACGAGCGCGGCGCGGGCGTCGGCCGGGTCCGGCTGGCGCTGGACGAAGCCGGCGTCCTCGAGCGAGCGCACCTGCCGGCTCACCACCGACAGGTCCACCTCCAGCATCCCGGCGAGGGTCGTGGGCCGGAGCGGGCCCTCGTCGCAGATCCGCCACAGCGCCTGGTAAGCGGGGCGGTCCAGGACCGTGAACCCGGACGGTCCGTGCAGCCGGACTGGCTTGCTGAGGCGCCGCGCCATCATGGCCAGCTGCAGCTCGAGCTCTGGGGTGGGCACGGCGGAAGCGTACGGCTACCTGATCGCTGGGACGAGGGCGTCCTCGGCGTACGTTCAGGTCATGATCCCGTCCACGATGATCACCACGACCTTCGACGTCCCCGGCTACCGCACGGTGTCCTGCCAGGGGGAGGTGATGGGCCTGACCGTCCGGTCCCGCAACGTCTTCTCCGTCTTCGGCTCGGGGCTGAAGTCCCTGTTCGGCGGCGAGCTCCGCGGTCAGACCCAGGCGCTGATCGACAGCCGGGTGCAGGTCCGGGAGCGGATGTGCGCCGAGGCGGTCCAGAGAGGCAGCAACGCCATCGTGGGGATGCGCTTCGACACCAGCGAGATCGGGAACGGCTGGACCGAGATCTGCGCCTACGGCACTGCCGTCACGGTCGTACCCGCGACCTAGTCTGGGGGCACCAACCCCCCGGCTCCGGCCGAGCGGGGTCTGCTTGCGTTGCTCTGGAAGGCCCTCATGACCCTCGCCGCCCTCGTGGACACCGTCCTCGGCGACCCCTCGCTCTCCCGCGCCGTCGAGGCCGTGCCCGGCACCCTCGACCTGACGGCCCCGCCAGGGCTGCGCCCGTTCGTGATCGCGGCGCTCGCCCGGACCGGCCGGCAGGTGATCGCGGTGACCGCCACCGGCCGGGAGGCGGAGGACCTCGAGGCGGCCCTCGGCAGCCTGCTGGACAAGGATCGCGTGGCGCTCTTCCCCAGCTGGGAGACGCTCCCGCACGAGCGGCTCAGCCCCCGGGCGGACACCGTCGGCCGTCGGCTCGCGGTGCTGCGCCGGCTCGCCCACCCGAGCACCGACGACCCGGCGACGGGTCCGCTCGACGTGGTCATCGCGCCGGTCCGCAGCATGCTCCAGCCGCAGGTGAAGGGGCTCGGCGACCTGGAGCCCGTGCAGCTCCGCAAGGGCGACGAGATGCCGCTCGAGGACCTGGTGCGCCGTCTGGTCGACCTCGCCTACGCCCGCGTCGAGCTGGTCGAGAAGCGCGGCGAGTTCGCCGTGCGCGGCGGCATCCTCGACGTCTTCCCGCCGACCGAGGAGCACCCGATCCGGGTCGAGCTCTGGGGCGACGAGGTCGAGGAGGTCCGCTCCTTCAAGGTCGCCGACCAGCGGTCGTTGCACGAGGTCGAGCACGGGCTCTGGGCGCCGCCGTGCCGCGAGCTGCTGCTCACCCCCGAGGTGCGCGAGAAGGCCCGGGTCCTGGCCGAGACCCACCCGGAGCTGGCCGAGATCTGCGTGAAGCTCGCCGACGGGCACCCGGTCGAGGGCATGGAGGCGCTGGCCCCGGTCCTGGTCGACGACCTGCAGCTGCTCGTCGACGAGCTGCCCCGCGACAGCGTCGTCGTGGTCTGCGACCCCGAGCGGGTCCGGACCCGGGCCCACGACCTCGTCGCGACCAGCCAGGAGTTCCTGGAGGCCTCCTGGGCCACGGCCGCGACGGGCGGCCAGGCCCCTGTCGACCTCGGGGCTGCGGCCTACAAGTCCCTCGTCGAGGTGCGCGAGCACGCGACAGCGCACGGCCACCCCTGGTGGGCGATCACGCCCTTCACGTCCGACGAGGAGCTCGAGGACAGCAGCGTCGTCCTCGCGGCGCGGGCGCCGCAGGCCTACCGCGGCGAGACCGAGCTGGCCGTCGACGACATCCGTGACCGGCTCGCCGAGGGCTGGTCGGTCGTCGTCACCAGCGAGGGCGAGGGCACCGCCCAGCGCATGGTCGAGGTGCTCAAGGGGGCCGACATCCCCGTCCGCGGCGAGTTCGAGGCCCGACCCGAGCCGGGTATCGCCGTGATCTCCACCGGCTGCCTCGACACCGGCTTCACGAGCGACCTGCTGAAGACCCTCGTCCTCACCGAGGGCGACCTCACCGGCGCCAAGGGCGTCGCCTCCAAGGACCTGTCGAAGCGGATGCCCTCGCGGCGCAAGAACGCCGTGGATCCCTTGCAGCTCAAGGCGATGGACCCTGTCGTGCACGAGCAGCACGGCGTGGGGCGGTACATCGAGATGGTGCAGCGCACGGTCGCCGGCGCGACCCGCGAGTACCTCATCCTCGAGTACGCCAAGGGCGACCGGCTGTTCGTGCCGACCGACCAGCTCGAGCAGGTGACCAGGTACGTCGGCGGCGAGGCGCCGTCCCTCGACCGCCTCGGCGGGGCCGACTGGGCCAAGCGGAAGGGACGGGCCAAGAAGGCCGTCAAGGAGATCGCCGCCGGCCTCATCCAGCTCTACGCCGCGCGCACGTCCGCCCCCGGACACGCCTTCGCGCCCGACACCCCGTGGCAGCGCGAGCTCGAGGACGCCTTCCCCTACGTCGAGACTCCCGACCAGCTCGAGGCCATCGACGAGGTCAAGCAGGACATGGAGAAGCCGATCCCCATGGACAGGGTGATCTGCGGCGACGTCGGCTACGGCAAGACCGAGATCGCGGTCCGGGCGGCGTTCAAGGCGGTCCAGGACGGCAAGCAGGTCGCCATCCTCGTGCCCACGACGCTGCTGGTGCAGCAGCACTACAACACCTTCCGCGACCGCTTCGCGCAGTTCCCGGTGACGGTCCGCGCGACCTCGCGCTTCAACTCCGACAAGGAGCAGAGGGAGGTCATCGCCGGCATCACCGACGGGTCGATCGACGTCGTGATCGGCACCCACCGGTTGCTGTCGAAGACCGTTCAGTTCAAGGACCTCGGCCTCGTCATCGTCGACGAGGAGCAGCGCTTCGGCGTGGAGCACAAGGAGTTCCTCAAGGAGATGAGGACCGCCGTGGACGTCCTCACGATGTCCGCCACGCCGATCCCGCGCACCCTCGAGATGAGCCTCACCGGCATCCGCGAGATGTCGACGATCCTCACCCCGCCCGAGGAGCGGCACCCCGTCCTGACCTTCGTCGGTCCCTACGACGAGAAGCAGATCGGGGCCGCCATCCGCCGGGAGCTGATGCGGGAGGGGCAGGTCTTCTACCTGCACAACCGGGTGGAATCCATCGATCGCGCCGCCAAGCGGCTGGCGGAGCTGGTGCCCGAGGCGCGCATCGCCGTCGGCCACGGTCAGATGAGCGAGGACGCCCTCGAGCAGGTCATGGTCGGCTTCTGGGAGAAGGCCTTCGACGTGCTCGTCTGCACGACGATCGTCGAGAGCGGCCTCGACATCCCCAACGCCAACACCCTCATCGTCGAGCGGGCCGACGCCTTCGGCCTGAGCCAGCTGCACCAGATCCGCGGCCGGGTCGGACGTGGCCGTGAGCGGGCCTACGCCTACTTCACCTACCCGCCCGAGAAGCCGCTCACCGAGCTCGCCTACGACCGGCTCGCGACGATCGCGCAGAACACCGAGGTCGGCGCCGGCATGGCCGTCGCCATGAAGGACCTCGAGATCCGCGGCGCCGGCAACCTGCTCGGCGGTGAGCAGTCGGGCCACATCGCGAGCGTCGGGTTCGACCTCTACATGCGGTTGGTCGGGGACGCGGTCGCCGACTTCAAGCGCGGCGGCGGGCTGCCCGGAGACCTCGACGAGGACGCGCCGGAGCAGAAGGAGACCAAGGTCGACCTGCCGATCGACGCGCACCTGCCGCACGACTACGTGCCGGGTGAGCGGCTCCGCCTCGCGGCTTACCGGCAGATCGCGGGCGCCCTGGACGACGCGGCTCTCGACGCCGTGCGCGCAGAGCTCAAGGACAGGTACGGCCCGCTGCCACAGCCGGTCGACAACCTGCTGTCGGTCGCGGCGTTCCGCAACAAGGCCCGCGGCTTCGGCCTGACCGAGGTCGGCGTGCAGGGCAAGCAGGTGCGCTTCCTGCCGATGCCGCTGCGCGACTCCCAGCAGCTGCGGCTGACCCGCCTCTACAAGGGCGCGATCTACAAGCAGGCCCTCGACACGGTCCTGGTCCCGATGCCGATGACGAAGCAGTTCGGTGGCCAGCCGCTGCGCGACAACGAGCTCCTGGCCTGGGCGGGGGACCTCCTGGACGCCCTCCTGGCGCCGGCGCCCGTAGGCTAGGGCGCGTGACCCGCACGCCCTCGCTGCTCCTCGCTGCCTCCGCTCTGTCCGTGTTCGTCCTCACCGGCTGCGGTGACGGAACCGTGCGGACAGGTGCCGCCGCGACCGTCGGCGACGAGCGCATCACCACGGCGACCCTCGACGCGTACCTCCAGCGCTCCCTCAAGGACGCCACGGCCAAGCAGAAGTACGACGCCGACCAGACCGGCTTCGAGCGCGATGTGCTGGCCCGCATCGTCGACCACGACATCATCGTCGCCGCCGCGAAGGCGAAGGGCGTGACCGTGACCGGCGCCGACGTCGACAGCTATGCCGACAACCTCGACGAGCAGCTGCAGGCGCAGCAGGGCACGACCCTCGCCGGGGCGGCGGCCGCTGCCGGCATCGCCGAGAAGGACCAGCGCGAGTTCTTCACGGACCTCGTCCTCAAGGACGCCCTCGGGGACAAGCTGACCGAGTCGATCGAGGTGCCGGCGAACGTCCTCAAGGAGAGCTACGACTCCAACATCGCCCAGTACGACAAGGTCGACTCGGCGCACATCCTGGTCGCCACGAAGGCGCTGGCCGACAACATCCTCCGGCAGGTGAAGGCCGACCCGACGCAGTTCGCCACGCTCGCGGCGAAGTACAGCACCGACACCGGCAGCAAGGACAAGGGCGGCGAGCTCGGCTTCCAGGGCAAGGGCGCCCTGGTCAAGGAGTTCGAGGCGGCCATCTTCGGCAACCCCGCCGGCTCGTTCGTCGAGGTCCACACCCAGTTCGGCTACCACGTGATCCACGTCGAGCAGCGCCGCACGATCACGCTCGCGCAGGCCACGAAGTCGCTGCGCCGCAACCTGCTGCAGGACCAGCGGCAGAAGGCCATCGGCGACTTCCTCGTGAAGACCGCCAAGGACCTCGGGGTGCACATCAACCCGCGCTTCGGCAACTGGGACTCCGCGACCCAGACCATCGTCGCTGCTCCGAGCTGCCCCAAGACGGACTTCGTGTCGCCGAGCCCGCGGGCCAGCGACGCCGCGGCGCCGTCGGCCTCGCCGGACGCCACCCCCAGTTGCAAGTAGTCCTGTGACCCGCCCCGGCGAGCGGCTGCTGGACGCCGTCGAGGTCATGGACCGGCTGCGCTCCCCAGGGGGCTGCCCCTGGGACGCGAAGCA
Source organism: uncultured Frankiales bacterium (assembly GCA_966212015.1). Classification (GTDB taxonomy): domain Bacteria; phylum Actinomycetota; class Actinomycetes; order Mycobacteriales; family SCTD01; genus RYN-111. Next base: position 6,064 of record CBIHPE010000095.1, read on the forward strand.
GACGCACGCGTCGCTGATGCCCTACCTCATGGAGGAGGCCTACGAGACCCTCGAGGCGCTCGAGACCGGCGACTCGGAGCACCTGCGCGAGGAGCTCGGCGACCTGCTGCTGCAGATCCTGTTCCACGCCCGCATCTCCTCCGAGACCGGCTGGGGCATCGACGAGGTGGCCGGCGACCTCGTCGACAAGCTGGTGCGGCGCCACCCCCACGTCTTCGCCGGCGCCTCGGCCGACGACCTGGAGGGCTCCTGGGAGGCGCTCAAGGCCGCCGAGAAGGGCCGCACGTCGGTCACCGAGGGCATCCCGATGGGCCAGCCCGCCCTGACCCTGGCCGCCAAGCTCCAGCGCCGAGGGCAGCGGGCCGGCGTGCCCGCCATGGCCACGCAGGGCCTCAGCGGCGAGCTGTGGGACGTCGTCGCGCGCTGCGTCGAGGCCGGCGTCGACCCCGAGGCGGAGCTGCGCGCGGTCGCCCGGGCGTACAAGGCCCACGTCCAGGCCCACGAGGCCTGACTTCCCTGCTGCCACCTCCGCTCTCCGCGCCTGACGCCCCCGGAGACACGCTCACCGACCCCGCCGTCGGCGACCCGAGGCGAAGGTACGAGCAGGGAAGTCGTGGTGAGCGTCACGTCTGCGGCACACCCCAGCCTCGGTAGGCTGCCGACACCCCGACCCGAGGAGTGACGATGGCGTCCATCGAGGCTGTTGGAGCCCGCGAGATCCTGGACTCGCGCGGCAACCCCACCGTGGAGGTGGAGGTCGCCCTGGAGGACGGCACGCTCTCGCGCGCGGCCGTGCCGAGCGGCGCGAGCACCGGCGCCTACGAGGCGGTCGAGCTCCGTGACGGCGGCACGCGCTACGGCGGCAAGGGCGTCAGCAAGGCCGTCGACGCGGTCCTCGACGAGATCGGCCCGGAGCTGCTCGGCATCGAGGCCACGGAGCAGCGCATCATCGACCAGGCCCTCATCGACCTCGACGGCACGCCCGACAAGAGCCGCTTCGGCGCCAACGCCATCCTCGGCGTGAGCCTCGCGGTCGCCAAGGCTGCAGCCGACTCCTCGGGGCTCCCGCTCTTCCGCTACGTCGGCGGCCCGAACGCGCACCTGCTGCCGGTCCCGATGATGAACATCCTCAACGGCGGCGCGCACGCCGACACCAACGTGGACGTGCAGGAGTTCATGGTCGCGCCGATCGGTGCGGCGACCTACTCCGAGGGCCTGCGCCAGGGCGTCGAGGTCTACCACGCGCTCAAGGCCGTCCTGAAGAAGCGCGGCCTCGCGACCTCGATCGGCGACGAGGGCGGCTTCGCCCCCAACCTCGACAGCAACCGCGCCGCTCTGGACCTCATCGTCGAGGCCATCGGCACGACCGGGCTCAAGGTCGGTACGGACATCGCGCTCGCGCTCGACGTCGCGGCCACCGAGTTCCACGAGGACGGCGTCTACGTCTTCGAGGGGCAGAAGAAGACGGCCGCCGAGATGTCGGAGTACTACGCCGACCTCGTGGCGAGCTACCCGATCGTCTCCATCGAGGACCCGCTCGACGAGGGCGACTGGGACGGCTGGAAGGCGCTGACCGACGCGATCGGCAGCAAGGTCCAGCTCGTCGGCGACGACCTGTTCGTCACCAACCCGGACCGCCTCGCGGACGGCATCGCCAAGGGCACCGCCAACGCGCTGCTCGTGAAGGTCAACCAGATCGGCACGCTCACCGAGACCCTCGACGCGGTCCAGCTCGCGCACCGCAGCGGCTACCGCTGCATGATGAGCCACCGCTCCGGCGAGACCGAGGACACCACGATCGCCGACCTCGCCGTCGCGGTCGACTGCGGCCAGATCAAGACCGGTGCCCCCGCCCGAGGCGAGCGGACCGCGAAGTTCAACCAGCTGCTGCGCATCGAGGAGGAGCTCGACGACGCGGCGCGCTACGCCGGGGCCGCCGCCTTCCCCAGGTTCAAGGGCTAGACGACGTAGCGTTCTGGGGTGCCCTCCAAGCGTCGACCGTCGGCAGGCCGTGACAAGCGGCCCGTCAACGCTGTCCGGCGCACCAAGGGCCCCGACCAGCCGGCTGGCCGGGGCGGTCTCACGACCCGGGCCGCGGTGCTCGGGCTGCTCGTCTGCGCCCTCGTGGTGAGCGCTGCGCTCCCGCTCCGCGAGTACCTCTCGCAGCGGGGCGAGATCGCCGCTGCCCGGCACGCCCTCCAGGTCAGGCAGCAGCACGTGGCTCAGCTCGAGGAGCAGAGGAAGCTGCTCTCGGACCCTGCCTACGTGAAGAAGCTGGCCCGCGAGCGGCTGCACTACGTGATGCCCGGCGAGACGCCGTACGTCGTGCTCTCCCGGACCCCGTCGCCGGCCCCGTCAGGAGCCGCAGGGCGGGCCGGCGTGACGGCAGCCGGACCCGAGGCGCCCTGGTACTCGCAGGTGTGGGGGAGCGTCCGGGCGGCGGACAAGCCCGCCACCGTCCCCGCCCCGAAGCCGTGACGCTGGACCCCCGCGACGTCCGTGCCGTCGGCCTGCAGCTCGGCCGCGAGCCGCGCGCCATCCGCGACGTGGCCCACCGCTGCGGCTGCGGCCTGCCCGACGTCGTCGAGACGTCACCGCGGCTCGAGGACGGCACGCCCTTCCCTACGCTCTACTACCTCACCTGCCCCCGCGCGGCGTCGCTCATCGGCACCCTCGAGTCCTCGGGCCTGATGAAGGAGATGACCGAGCGGCTCGAGACCGACCCGGAGCTGAGGGCGAAGTACGAAGCGGCCGCCGAGGACTACGTCTCGCGTCGCGACGCGATGGAGGTCCTCGAGAACGTGCCCGCGCAGGGCGGCATGCCGACCCGCGTGAAGTGCCTGCACGTGCTCGTCGGCCATGCTCTCGCTGTCGGCCCAGGCGTGAACCCGTTCGGCGACGAGGCCCTCGCGCTGCTCGACGACTGGTCGCGGAAGGGCCCCTGCGTCGACCCGGACGGAGACGACGTACCCCACAAGAAGACCCGCTCGTGAGGGTTGCCGCCGTCGACTGCGGCACCAACTCCGTACGCCTCCTGGTCCGCGACCTGCCTGGCGACGAGCTCCACCGGGAGATGCGGATCGTGCGCCTGGGCGAGGGCGTCGACCGCACCGGATCCCTTGCGCCGCAGGCGATCGAGCGCACTCGCGTTGCCCTCGAGAGCTATCGCGAGACCTGCGACGCCTTTAAGGTCGACCGCATCCGGATGGTCGCGACGAGCGCCACCCGGGACGCCGACAACCGCGCCGACTTCGTCGCGATGGTGCAGCAGGCCCTGGGCGTCGAGCCCGAGGTGATCAGCGGCGACGAGGAGGCCGCGCTGTCGTTCCGCGGCGCCACCGCCGGGCTGGACCCTGGGGACGGCCCCTTCCTCGTCATGGACATCGGTGGCGGCTCGACCGAGCTCGTGCTCGGCACGACCAGCGTCGAGGCGGCCCGCTCCGTCGACGTCGGCTGCGTCCGGCTGACCGAGCGGCACCTCACGGACGACCCGCCGACGCAGGCGCAGGTGGAGGCCGCCACGGCCGACGTCGACGCGGCGATCTTCTCGGCCCTCGAGGTCGTGCCGGCAGAGCGCGCCAGGACGGCCGTCGGGCTGGCCGGTTCAGTGACGACCGTGGCCGCGCTGGCGCTCGGCCTCGAGCGGTACGACCCGGAGCGGATCCACCTGTCCCGGATCCCGAGAGCGAGAGTTCACGAGATCGCGACAGCTCTGCTCTCAATGACCCGCGCCAACCGGTCGAGACTCCCAGTGATGCACCCCGGAAGGGTTGACGTCATCGGTGGCGGCGCGCTCGTCCTCGACCGGGCCATGGCGCTCCTGTCGCTGGACGAGGTCGTGGTCAGCGAGTCCGACATCCTGGACGGGATCGCGATGAGCTTGGGGGATCAGTGAGCAAGGCCGACTGGGTCAGCGCCGTGCGCCGCGTCGACAAGCCGTGGGGCCACGAGGAGATCTTCGCCCTCGTGGACGGGAAGTTCTGCGGCAAGGCCATCCACGTGAACGACGGTCACAGCCTCTCCTTGCAGTACCACGAGGAGAAGGAGGAGGTCATCTCCGTGCAGTCGGGCCGGCTGCGCGTCGAGATCGGCCTGCACGAGGACGACCTCGAGGCCTTCGACCTGGAGGCGGGGGAGTCGATCCACCTCAAGCCCTTCACCCGGCACCGGGTCACCGCGATCGGCGACACCGTGATGCTCGAGGCCTCCACGACCCAGCTGCTGGACGTCGTCCGCCTCGAGGACAAGTACGGCCGCCAGGGCACCAGCGCCCCCTGACCCCCGCCCCCCGGGGTTTCGGCATCTGTGAGGGTGCCGCCGCGCTCGTGATCCACGAGGTCTCCCGCCACGGCGGCCACAAGCACGAGGTTCCACCGCGAGCCTCCTAGGCTGGGCAGGTGATCGCGCCGGGTTCAGGACACCCGACCGACCTGGCCTCCGGGACGACGCCGGTCGCCCATGACGCCGCGGACGTCGTCCGCCTGGCCGGCTCCGCGCCCAACCTCGAGCGCCTCGACGCCCGGTCGTCCGTCTGCCGGGCCTGCCCGCGCCTCGTCGCGTGGCGCGAGGAGGTCGCCGAGAAGAAGCGCGCCGCCTTTGCGGAGGACGTCTACTGGGGCCGCCCGGTCACCGGCTGGGGCGTCGCCCGCCCCTCGATCCTGGTGATGGGCCTGGCCCCCGCCGCCCACGGAGGCAACAGGACGGGCCGGATCTTCACCGGCGACCGCTCCGGCGACTGGCTGTTCGCCGCGCTCCACCGCGCCGGGCTCGCCAACCAGCCCACGAGCGTCGACGCCCACGACGGCCTTCAGCTCATCGACACCCGCATCTCGCTGCCCGTCCGCTGCGCCCCGCCGGCCAACAAGCCGCTGCCGGAGGAGCGCGACGCCTGCGCCCCCTGGCTGACCCGCGAGCTCACCTGGGTGCTCCCGAGCGTCAAGGCCGTCGTCTGCCTCGGCTCCTTCGGCTGGCAGGCGTTCTTCGACCAGCTGCGCCTGCTCGGCCGCTGGGACGCCCGCACACCCCGCTTCGGTCACGGCGCCGAGGCCCACGCCGACGGCTTCTCCGTCCTCGGCTGCTTCCACGTCTCCCAGCAGAACACCTTCACCGGCAAGCTCACCGAGCCGATGCTCGACGCCGTCTTCGCCCGGGCCACGGAGCTCGCCCGGGCCTGACGCCCGCGGTAGGACGGCAGCGCTGCCGCGCGCCGCTCGCGCACGGCCCGGTACGCCCCTGGCGCGCCCTTCAGCCGCCGGCCGCTGCACCGAACGGAGCAGCGGGGAGCGTCCGGGTCCTGGTGCTACAGGCCCAGACGCCCCCGTCTACGCGGGTTCTTCGGCAAAAGGACGCCTTCACTTGAGGGCCAAACGGGTGAATACCACGGGGATAGTGGTACAGATGTCCGGTTTTATCCGAATCTCAGACTTTCCCGAATGGTGCTTGGGCATTTAGAGTCATCCGCGTTGAGCCAGACGGCTCAGTTCGGCTTAGACCACTTGCTTCGAGGGGGATTGACATGCGCGGCAGCAACTGGGGCTAAACCCCAAGACGTCGATCGCCCCGGCGATCGCCCAGCCACATGTCAAGGGGCTGGGACTGGGTGGTGCTACACCCGGTCCCAGCCTCTTGAACTTTTTCAGACCTCGTAGGACTGGCGCGGCAGAGACCCGCCGATCTGGCTGTCCTCCTTGCGACGCAGCCACTGCGCGACCTCGATCGCGGGCATCGGCCGTGCGTGCAGGTAGCCCTGGACCTCGTCCACGCCGAGCTGAGCCAGAAGCTCGCCCTGGTCGACGTGCTCCACGCCCTCGGCCACGACCTTCAGGCCCATCGTGTGGGCGATGTCCACCACGGCGCGGACGACGGCGCGGTCGGCAGGGTCGTCGGCAATGGCGTCGACGAAGCCCTTGTCGATCTTCACCTCGTCGACGGGGAGGCCCTTGAGGTAGGTCAACGAGGAGTAGCCCGTTCCGAAGTCGTCGACGCTGATCTTCACGCCGAGCGCTCGCACCTCGGCGAGCCGCTGCGCGGCCAGCTCGGGGTCGTTCACCACGACACCCTCGGTGAGCTCGAGCGTCAGGAGGTCGGGCGAGATGTTGATGCTCGTCAGGATCGCAGCGATCTCGGTGACGAAGCTCGGGTCGAGGATCGTGTCAGCGCTGACGTTCACTGCGACGCCGATGCGAGCGGCGCGTCGCTGCCAGCCCTTGCAGGCAGTCAGGGCCTGGCGCAGGATGGACGTCGTGAGCGGGCCCATCAGGCCAGCCGCCTCCGCGAGGGGGACGAACTCCGCTGGGGAGATGGCTCCCAGCGCCGGGTGCGTCCAGCGGGCGAGCGCCTCGACGCCTGTGACGTCGTGCGTGTGCGCGGACACCTTGGGCTGGAACGCGACGCCGATCGCCCCGGACGACAGCGCCTCGCGCAGCGCCATGACGACGGCAAGCCGACGCTGGCCCTCGACCTCGTAGACGGGTTCCCAGACGACCGGACCGCCGTGGGCGGTGCGGGCGCCGTACATGGCCGTCTCGGCACGTCGGACGAGCGTCGCCGCGTCCTGGCCGTGCTCCGGGGCCATGACGCAACCCACCGACAACCGGATGTGGGTGCCGATGGGACCGAGCTGGGCGCCGCCCTCGACCTGAGCGCGCAGGCCGAGCCCGAACATGGACGGCTCGTTGCCGTGCTCTGACGCCCGCACCGTGATGGCGAAGCGCCCGCCGCCGATGCGGCCGATCAGGGCGTTGGGGTAGCTGAGACGCAGTCGTCGCGTGACCTCGAGAAGCAGCTCGTCGCCCACTTCGTGCCCGAGCGTGTCGTTGACCTCGCGGAAGCTGTCGACGGCGACGGCCGCGAGGATCAGCTGGGCACCGTCGTTCAGCGCCTCGTCGAGACGCCGGCTGGTCTCGTTGAGGTTCGGCAGCTGCGTCAGGGGGTCAGTCGTCGCAGCGAGGGCGAGGCGCCGCTGGAGCTGTCCGCGGTCGATGCTCTTGGACAGCTCGCTGGCGACGATCTCGATGAGTCGGACGTCGCGCATCGTGAACGGCCTCGCGCCCATCCGCTCGGTCGCAGTGAGGACACCGATGAGCTCGCCGTTGTGCAGCAGCGGGCTGGACATGTGGTCGCCCTCCACGGTGGCGACCGTGGCGCTGGGCGTGGAGGCGGGACGAGCCTCCAGCGTGGTGCCCTCCGCTGTGAGGTACTCGGTCCAGCTCTCCTGGGCCTTCAACGTGAGTGAGAGGTGCTCGGTGTTCAGCAGCGTGCGGATCTGCTCGAGGGCGTCGGTGGAGAGGTCATCGCTGAGGTCGAGCGGACCGAGAGCCTTGAGGAAGCGCTGGATCTCCTGCTGCTGCTGGGCCTCGGTGCTGAGCCGCTGGTGCCGGCGGTAGACCAGACCGAGGGCCAGCGTCATCACGGCGATCACCGCGAGCGTGGAGGCGTCTGTCCACGCCGCCGAGATCGCGACGATGCCGAGCGTGGTGAAGACCGTCGAGGTGGCCAGCGTGCTCATCAGGTCGGGGAGGAGCGCCTTGCTGAACGGGCGGGCACCGACGAGCGCCATGACGACGCTGACACCCAGCCACTCAACGGCATCCGTGACGAGCATCGCGGCGAACAGGCTGAGCCAGAGCGCCGGGCGCGGCTCGAACGACTGGGTGCAGACGGCGAGGACCGACGCGGCGACACCGATCTCGATCGCGGCGACGGCGACGTTGTAGAGCGCCTTCATCAGTGGCTGGCGTCGCAGCACGACGTCGACGGCGGACGCGGCGGTGCGAGCGAGCACGTGCCACCAGGGCGCGACGCAGACGAGAGCGATCGTCATGGGGATCTGCGTGAGCGTGAGCATCC
>CBIHPE010000096.1:0-13845 GCA_966212015.1 uncultured Frankiales bacterium
GTCTTCCCGGTCGGCGCGGTCACCGTCGGCCTCGCCGGGGAGCGGCTCGCCGAGCTGGGCGCGATGGCCGACTCGGCCGCCCGGGTGCGGGTCTTCTCCGACGACGGCAAGTGCGTGAGCGACGCCTCGCTGATGCGCCGGGCCCTGGAGTACGTCAAGGCCTTCGACGGCGTCGTCGCCCAGCACGCCCAGGAGCCGCGTCTGACCGAGGGCGCGCAGATGAACGAGGGCCTCAACAGCAGCCTGCTGGGCCTGGCCGGCTGGCCCGCGGTCGCCGAGGAGGCGATCATCGCCCGCGACTGCCTGCTCGCCGCCCACGTCGGCAGCCGGCTGCACGTCTGCCACGTCTCCACCGCCGGCAGCGTCGAGCTGATCCGCTGGGCCAAGGGCAAGGGCTGGGACGTCACCGCCGAGGTCACGCCCCACCACCTGCTGCTCACCGACGACGCCTGCTGCGGCTACGACCCGACCTTCAAGGTCAACCCGCCGCTGCGCACCCAGGCCGACGTCGACGCCGTCCGCGAGGGCCTCGCCGACGGGACGATCGACGCGGTCGCCACCGACCACGCGCCGCACGCTCTCGAGGACAAGGAGACCGAGTGGGGCGCCGCGGCCATGGGGATGACCGGCCTCGAGACGGCCCTCGCGGTCGTGGCCTCCACGATGGTCGAGACCGGTCGCCTCACCTGGCGCCAGGTCGCCGACCGGATGAGCGAGACGCCGGCCCGCATCGGCCGGCTCGAGGGCCACGGCCGCCCGCTGGCCGTCGGTGAGCCCGCCAACGTCGTCGTGGTCGACCCCGACGCCACGTGGGTCGTCGACCCGGCCGCCATGGCCTCCCGCAGCCGCAACACCCCCTTCGCGGGCCACCACCTGAAGGCGCGCGTCACGGCGACCTTCCTGCGCGGCGCCCTCACGGCCAGGGAGGGCAAGCCCGCCTGATGGACCGGCTGATCCTGACCCTCGCCACCCTCGCCCTCTGCGGTGGCGGCTACCTGCTGATGGCGCGTGGCTGGCGCTCCCGCCTCCGCCGGCAGGCCGGGATCGTCGCTCCTCCGGTGTCCGACGGCTCGGCGCGCGTGCTGCTCGACTGGGTCCCGGGCCTCTACGTCGGCACCACCGCGGCGGGCGACTGGCTCGACCGGATCGCGGTGCACCAGCTCAGCGACCGCGCCACGGGCGAGCTCTGCCTCGCCGAGGACGGCGTCCACGTCCTGCGCGACGGCCTGCCCGAGGTGTTCGTCCCGACGGGCGACCTGAGGGCGGTGTCGGTCGAGCAGTCCCTGGCAGGGAAGATCGTGAGCACCGGGATGCTGGTCCTCACCTGGCAGCTCGGTGACCGCGAGCTCGCGACCGCCTTCCGGGCCGACGACCCTGCACAGCACGAACGCTTCCGCACAGCACTTGGAGAGGTTGCCGCGTGACCGACGCCCTGCTCGTCCTCGAGGACGGCCGCACGTTCCGCGGGGAGGCCTACGGCGCCGTGGGGGAGACCTTCGGGGAGGCGGTCTTCAGCACCGGCATGACGGGCTACCAGGAGACCCTCACCGACCCCAGCTACCACCGGCAGGTCGTCGTCATGACGGCCCCGCAGATCGGCAACACGGGCGTCAACCTCGAGGACCCCGAGAGCAGCCGGATCTGGGTCAGCGGCTACGTCGTGCGGGAGCCCTCCCGCGTGGCCTCCAACTGGCGCAGCACAGGGTCGCTCGACGACGCGCTGCGCGACCAGGGCGTGGTCGGCATCAGCGGCATCGACACCCGAGCCCTGACCCGGCACCTGCGCGACCGCGGCGCGATGCGCGTCGGCATCTTCAGTGGCGACATCCCCGGCGACGCCCTCGACCGGGTGCTGGCCAGCCCGCAGATGAAGGGGGCCGACCTCTGCGGAGAGGTGTCGACCAGCGAGGCCTACGTCGTGCCTGCTGTCGGCGAGAAGCGCTTCACCGTCGTCGCGCTCGACCTGGGCATCAAGGCGAACACCCCGCGGATGATGAGCGAGCGCGGCATCGAGGTGCACGTCCTGCCTGCCTCGGCCGACGCCGACGACATCGCCGCGCTCAACCCCGATGGCGTCTTCTACTCCAACGGACCGGGCGACCCGGCGACCTACGACGTCTCGGTGCTGCAGGGCGTGCTGGAGAAGAAGATCCCCTACTTCGGGATCTGCTTCGGCAACCAGCTCTTCGGCCGGGCCCTGGGCTTCGGCACCTACAAGCTGAAGTACGGCCACCGCGGCATCAACCAGCCGGTCATGGACCGCACGACGGGCAAGGTCGAGGTGACCGCGCACAACCACGGCTTCGCCGTCGACGCGCCGCACGACACGCCGACCGAGACGCCCTACGGCACCGCCACCGTCAGCCACGTCTGCCTCAACGACGACGTCGTCGAGGGCCTCGAGCTGCGTCGCGACGGCGAGCTCACGGCCTTCTCCGTGCAGTACCACCCGGAAGCCGCAGCGGGTCCCCACGACGCGAGCTACCTCTTCGACCGCTTCTGCGACCTGATGGAGAGCGCCCGTGCCTAGGCGGCAAGACCTCAAGCACATCCTGGTGATCGGCTCCGGCCCGATCCTCATCGGGCAGGCTGCCGAGTTCGACTACTCCGGCACCCAGGCCTGCCGCGTGCTCAAGGCCGAGGGCCTGCGCGTGACGCTCATCAACTCCAACCCGGCCACGATCATGACCGACCCGGAGTTCGCCGACGCGACCTACATCGAGCCGATCACCACCGAGTTCGTCACGAAGGTCATTGCGAAGGAGCGCCCCGACGCCTTGCTGCCGACCCTCGGCGGCCAGACGGCGCTCAACTGCGCGATGGCGCTGCACGAGGCCGGGATCCTCGAGCAGTACGGCGTCGAGCTGATCGGCGCCGACGTCGACGCGATCCGTCGCGGCGAGGACCGGCAGGCCTTCAAGGAGGTCGTCGAGACCATCGGCGCCGAGAGCGCCCGGTCCGCGGTCTGCCACACCCTCGACGAGTGCTTCGCCGCCGTCGAGGAGCTCGGCTACCCGATCGTCGTCCGTCCGTCCTTCACGATGGGCGGTGCGGGCGGCGGCATCGCCTTCGACGCCGACGGCCTGCGCCGCATCGCCGGCAACGGCCTGCACCTGTCCGCCACGACCGAGGTGCTCCTCGAGGAGTCGATCCTCGGCTGGAAGGAGTACGAGCTCGAGCTGATGCGCGACAAGAACGACAACGTCGTCGTCATCTGCTCCATCGAGAACCTCGACCCGCTCGGCGTGCACACCGGCGACTCGATCACGGTCGCCCCCGCCATGACGCTGACCGACCGCGAGTACCAGCGGCTGCGCGACATCTCGATCGACGTGATCCGCGAGGTCGGCGTCGACACCGGCGGCTGCAACATCCAGTTCGCGGTCAACCCGGCCGACGGCCGGATCATCGTCATCGAGATGAACCCCCGGGTGTCGAGGAGCTCCGCGCTCGCCTCCAAGGCCACCGGCTTCCCGATCGCGAAGATCGCCGCGAAGCTTGCCGTCGGCTACACCCTCGACGAGATCCCCAACGACATCACCCGCGAGACCCCGGCCTCGTTCGAGCCGAGCCTCGACTACGTCGTCGTGAAGATCCCGCGCTTCGCCTTCGAGAAGTTCCCTGGCACCGACCCCGAGCTGACGACGACCATGAAGTCGGTCGGCGAGGCGATGAGCATCGGCCGCTCCTTCGTCGAGGCGCTGCAGAAGGCGATGCGCTCCCTCGAGCAGACCCCCGGCGGCTTCTGGACGGCGCCGGACGCCGACTCCTCCGTGGAGGAGCTGCTCCGGCTGATGGCGACGCCCACCGACGGGCGGCTGCACCAGGTCGAGCTGGCGCTGCGCAAGGGCGCGACGGTCGAGCAGGTCTTCGAAGCCACCAAGATCGACCCGTGGTTCCTCGACCAGATCCTGCGTGTGGTCGAGCTCCGCGCCGAGCTGGAGTCGCCTGAGCTCTCAGAACCCCTGCTGCGCAAGGCAAAGCGGCTCGGCACGAGTGACGCGCAGATCGCGGCGGTCAGCGGTCGCACCGAGCGCGAGGTCCGCGAGCTGCGGCGCTCCCTCGGGGTCCGGCCGGTCTACAAGACCGTCGACACCTGCGCTGCGGAGTTCGCCGCCGAGACCCCGTACCACTACTCCTCCTACGACGAGGAGACCGAGGTCGCGCCGTCCGGCAAGGACAAGGTCCTGATCCTCGGCAGCGGACCCAACCGCATCGGTCAGGGCATCGAGTTCGACTACGCCTGCGTGCACGCCTCCTTCGCCCTGCGCGACGCGGGCTTCGAGACGGTGATGGTCAACTGCAACCCGGAGACCGTCTCCACCGACTACGACACCTCCGACCGGCTCTACTTCGAGCCCCTGACGGTCGAGGACGTGCTCGAGGTCGTGCACGCCGAGCGGCTGTCGGCCGAGGCCGGTGGCGGCAAGCTCGTCGGCGTCATCGTGCAACTCGGTGGGCAGACCCCACTCAAGCTCGCCCAGGAGCTCAAGGACAACGGCGTGCCGATCGTCGGCACCAGCCCCGAGGCCATCCACCTGGCGGAGGACCGCGACGCCTTCGGCCAGGTGATGACCGAGGGCGGCCTCCCGTCGCCCAAGAGCGGCATGGCCACGTCCTACGACGACGCGGCCCGCATCGCGACCGACGTCGGCTACCCGGTGCTGGTCCGGCCGTCGTACGTCCTCGGCGGCCGCGGCATGGAGATCGTCTACAGCGACGAGATGCTGCGCGACTACATGGACCGCAGCACCATCGTCGGTCCCGACACCCCCGTCCTGGTCGACCGCTTCCTCGAGGACGCGATCGAGATCGACGTCGACGCCCTCTTCGACGGCAACGAGCTCTACCTCGGCGGCGTCATGGAGCACATCGAGGAGGCGGGCATCCACTCCGGCGACTCGGCCTGCGCCCTGCCGCCGATCACCCTGGGACGCAGCGACCTCGACCGGATCCGGGCCAGCACGGAGATCATCGCCCGCGGGGTCGGCGTGCGCGGCCTGCTCAACGTCCAGTACGCCCTCAAGGACGACGTCCTCTACGTCCTCGAGGCCAACCCTCGGGCCAGCCGCACCGTGCCGTTCACGTCGAAGGCCACCGCCGTGCCGCTCGCGAAGGCCTGCGCCCGGGTCATGCTCGGCGCGACGATCGAGGAGCTGCGCGCCGAGGGGCTGCTGCCTGCCACGGGCGACGGGGGCACGCTCCCGCTCGAGGCGCCGATCTCCGTCAAGGAGGCGGTGCTGCCCTTCGGGCGGTTCCGCGGCGTCGACACGATCCTGGGCCCGGAGATGAAGAGCACCGGCGAGGTGATGGGCATCGACGCGATCTTCGGCGAGGCCTTCGCCAAGTCGCAGACGGCTGCCTACGGCGGTGACCTCCCGACCAAGGGGCGGGTCTTCGTCTCCGTCGCCAACCGCGACAAGCGGGCCATGATCTTCCCGGTCAAGCGGCTGTCCGACCTCGGCTTCGAGGTGCTGGCCACCGAGGGGACGGCGGAGGTGCTGCGCCGCAACGGCGTCGTCGCGACGGTGGTCGGCAAGCACTCCCACGGCCACGGCGACGACATCGTGCCGATGGTGCTCGCGGGCGAGGTCGACCTCATCTTCAACACGCCCTTCGGCGTGGGCGCCCGTCTCGACGGCTACGAGATCCGCACCGCTGCCGTGACCCGAGGCGTGCCGTGCATCACCACGATCCAGGCCGCGGCAGCCTGCGTGCAGGGCATCGAGGCGCTCGTCCGCGGCGACCTCGGCGTGACGTCGCTGCAGGAGCACCACGCCGTCATCAACGCCGCCCGCGTCAGCCAGAAGGAAGGATCCTGATGCCCGTCCAGGTGCAGGGCGAGGTCCTGTCGATCCGCAAGGTCGGTGCCTACAACGCCATGACCGTCGTCGCGCCGGGCATGGCCGAGCTGACCCGCCCCGGTCACTTCGTCGCCGTGCAGGTCGGCGGCCGTGAGTCGAGCATGCTGCTGCGCCGGGCCTTCGCGATCTACGACGTCAAGGAGCGAGGCGTCTACGGCGGCACGGTGGAGTTCGTGTTCGCCGTGCACGGCAAGGGGACGGCGTGGCTGGCCGAGCGCCGCCCGCAGGACAAGCTCGACCTGGTCGGGCCACTCGGCAAGCCGTTCCGGCTGCCTGCCGAGCGGGTCAACGCCACCCTCGTCGGCGGGGGCTACGGCAGCGCGCCGCTGCTCCCGCTCGCCACGCTGCTCCGCGAGCGCGGCTGCCGCGTCGACTTCGTGCTGGGCGCGGGCGACCAGCACAAGCTCTTCGGCCAGCTGGACGCCAAGCGCATCGCGAGCAGCATCGAGGTGCTCACCGACGACGGCGCCCCGGGCACCCGCAGGGGCCTGGTCACCGACGCGCTGCCGGAGGTCCTCGAGCGCGCGAACACCGACGTGGTCTACGCCTGCGGGCCGATGGGGATGCTCAAGGCGGTCACCGAGATCTGCACCGCCCACGGCATCCCGTGCCAGGTCGCTGTCGAGGAGTCGATGGCCTGCGGCGTCGGGGTCTGCATGACCTGCGTCCTGCCGGTCGTCGGTGACGACGGTCAGACCCGCATGGTCAGGTCGTGCGTGGAGGGTCCGGTCTTCCTCGGCGACCGGGTCCGCTGGAACGACGTCGGCACCGTGCCGCCCGATGTCGTCGGCTCGATCAACGCCGGGACGGGTGGCCACTGATGACCGAGCTGACCTTCCGCAAGACCGACGAGGTGTTCACGCGCCCCGCGGTCGACCTGACGACCACGCTGGGCAGCGTCACGTTCCCCAACCCGGTGTTCACCGCCTCCGGCTGCGCCGCTGCCGGGCAGGAGCTCGACCAGTTCTTCGACGTCTCGGAGCTGGGCGGCGTCGTCACGAAGTCGATCATGCTGGCCCCGCGGTCCGGCCGGGCCACGCCCCGGATGGCGGAGACGCCCAGCGGGATGCTCAACAGCATCGGCCTGCAGGGCCCGGGCATCGACGCCTTCCTCGAGAAGGACCTCGCGTGGCTGCACCAGCGCGGAGCGCGGGCCGTCGTGTCGATCGCCGGCGGCTCCGTCGACGACTTCGGCAAGCTGGCCGCGAAGCTCCGCGGGCAGAAGGGCCTCTCGATGATCGAGGTCAACATCTCCTGCCCCAACGTGGAGGACCGCGGCCAGGTGTTCGCCTGCGACCCCATGGCGTCCGCGAGCGTGATCCAGGCGGTGAAGCGCTCGGCACCTGTCGGCGTGCCGGTCTTCGCGAAGCTGAGCCCTGACGTCACCGACATCACGACGATCGCCAAGGCGTGCGTCGACGCCGGCGCTGACGGCCTCAGCCTCATCAACACGCTGCTCGGCATGGTCATCGACACCGACACCATGCGCCCCGCCCTCGGCGGCATCACGGGTGGCCTCTCCGGCCCCGCGATCCGCCCTGTGGCCGTCCGCTGCGTGTGGCAGGTCCGCCAGGCGCTGCCCGACGTGCCAATCCTCGGCATGGGAGGCATCCGCACGGGCCTCGACGCGCTCGAGCTCATCCTCGCCGGTGCCAACGCGGTCAGCGTCGGCACTACGGTCTTCGGTGACCCGAGCGCTCCGATCCGGGTGCTCGACGAGCTCGCGGTGGCCCTCGCCGAGCGCGGCTTCGGCAGCGTCGCCGAGGCCGTCGGCCTCGCCCACCGCCCGCCCGACCTCCACGTTCCCGAGGGCCCCGATCCCGTCGGCGACACCGACCCCGACCCTCAGCAGGAGGACGAGCAGTGAGCCGCGCCCCGATCGCCGTCGCGCTCGACGCACCCGACCTGGAGACCGCCGCCCTCTGGGCCAAGGCGGTGACGCCGCACGTCCAGGTGGTCAAGGTGGGTCTCGAGCTCTTCTGCAGCCACGGGCCGGCGGTCGTCGAGACCGTCCGCGGCGGCAGCGGCGTCGACCTGTTCCTCGACCTCAAGCTGCACGACATCCCCAACACCGTCGCCGGCGCGGCCCGCGCCGTCGCCGGCCTCAAGCCGCGGTTCCTCACGGTCCACGCCTGCGGGGGAGCCGACATGGTGCGGGCCGCCGTCGAGGCCGCGCCCGACGTCACCATCGCGGCCGTCACGGTGCTCACGAGCATGTCGGAGCAGGTCCTCGACGACGTCGGCCTTGCCGGCCCGCCGCTCGACGCCGTCCGCCGCCTCGCGGCCCTCGCCGTCGGTGCTGGAGCCGGCGCCCTCGTCTGCTCGCCGCAGGAGGTCGCCGCGGTCCGCGCCGAGGTCGGCCCGGGGATCACCCTCATCACGCCCGGCGTCCGCCCCGCCGGCGCCGACACGCAGGACCAGGCGCGGGTGGCCACCCCTGAGCGGGCCCTCGCCGACGGCGCCGACCTGCTCGTCATCGGCCGCCCCATCACCGGCGCCCCCGACCCTGGTGTCGCCGCCGCGGAGATCGCCGCCTCCCTGACCTGAGCCGAGGCCGCACTGTGCGGCCTCCCCGCGTGCGTCCGAGCGTGCCTTCCGCACAGGGCCCTGATCCGTGCGCATGCCTCGCGTGAGGATCGCGCCTGAGGGCGCACACATGGGCGACCTGGAGTGATGCGTGCGAGTCTCCCGCGCAGGAATCACGCTCAGCCGCGCACAGATGGCACGCGTTCCCCACTCGGGACCGCCACCCGAACGGCGTACCCCTGTTTGTCCCCACCCCACCGGACTCGCTAGGTTCGCCGCGCCCCACCAGCCCACTCGAGAAGGACCTCCGTTGGCCCTGCCGCCCCTCACGCCCGAGCAGCGCGCGGCTGCCCTGGAGAAGGCTGCGGCGAACCGGAAGGCGCGCGCCGAGCTCAAGCAGCGCCTGAAGGCTGGTACGACGACGCTGGCCGACGCGCTCGACAGCGGGGAGTCGGACGACGCCGTGGGGAAGATGCGCGTGGTGGCGCTGCTGGAGGCGATGCCGGGCGTCGGCAAGGTGCGGGCGCAGAAGCTCATCGAGGAGCTCGAGATCTCGCCCGCCCGCAAGGTGCGGGGCCTCGGCGCGAAGCAGCGCGAGGCCCTCCTCAAAGCGTTCGGGTGACCGGCCGCCTCACGGTCCTCGCCGGGCCGTCCGGCGTGGGCAAGGGCAGCGTCATCGCCGAGGTGCGGCGGCTGCACCCCGAGATCTGGCTGTCGGTCTCCGTCACCACCAGGCAGCCGCGCGAGGGCGAGACCGACGGCGTCGAGTACCACTTCGTCGACCAGGCCGAGTTCGACCGGATGGTCGCGGCGCGGGAGCTGCTCGAGCACGACGCGCACATGAGCGCCTCCTACGGCACGCCCCGGGCGCCGGTGGAGGCCCAGCTGGCCGCCGGCGGCTCCGCGCTGCTCGAGATCGACATCGAGGGCGCGCGCCAGGTCCGTGCCTCCATGCCCGACGCCCTCCTGGTGTTCCTGGCGCCTCCGTCCTTCGAGGAGCTGGCGCACCGGCTCATCGGCCGCAACACCGAGTCGGAGGACAGGGTCCGGGAGCGGCTGGACCGGGCGCGCATCGAGCTGGCCGCCGAGGACGAGTTCGACGTCGTGCTCGTCAACGACGAGGTCGAGCGCGCGGCCCACGCGCTGGTAGCGTTGATGACGACCCCAACTGCTTTGGAGTAACACACGTGTCTGGCACCGTCGCGAACCCGATCGGCATCACCAACCCGCCCATCGACGAGCTGCTCGCTGCCACCGACTCCAAGTACAGCCTGGTCATCTACGCCGCCAAGCGCGCGCGCCAGATCAACGCCTACTACAGCCAGCTCGGCGAGGGCCTGCTCGAGTACGTCGGCCCGCTCGTCGAGACCGGCGTCCAGGAGAAGCCGCTCTCGATCGCGCTGCGCGAGATCAACGCCGGCCTGCTGACCCACGAGGCGGGCGTCGACTCGCCGGACAACAAGAGCTGAGTTGCCCAAGGTCGTCCTCGGCGTCGCCGGGGGCATCGCGGCCTACAAGGCGGTCGAGCTGCTGCGGCAGCTGACCGAGACCGGGCACGACGTCACCGTCGTGCCCACCGCCTCCGCGCTCGAGTTCGTGGGCGCCCCGACCTGGGCGGCGCTCTCGGGCAAGCCGGTCAGCGCCAGCACCTGGGACAGCGTCCACGAGGTGCCGCACGTCCGGATCGGGCAGGAGGCCGACCTGGTCGTCGTGGCCCCTGCGACCGCGAACCTGCTCGCCAAGGCCGCCCACGGCCTCGCCGACGACCTGCTGACCAACACGCTGCTGACGGCCCGCTGCCCGGTGGTGCTCGTGCCAGCGATGCACACCGAGATGTGGGAGATGGCGGCCACGCAGGCCAACGTCGCCACCTTGCGGTCCCGAGGCTTCCTGGTCGTGGAGCCCGCTGTCGGCCGGCTCACCGGCAAGGACTCGGGCAAGGGCCGGCTCCCGGAGCCGGAGGAGATCGCCTACCTGGGCCGCCGCGTCCTCGACGGACGCGGCGCTGCCGACCTGGCCGGCCGCCGGGTCGTGGTCACCAGCGGCGGGACGCGCGAGCACCTCGACCCGGTCCGCTACCTCGGCAACCGCTCCTCCGGCCGGCAGGGGCACGCCCTCGCCCGTGCTGCGGTCGCCCGGGGCGCCGAGGTCGTGCTGGTGACCAGCAGCGGGCTGCCCGACCCCGCCGGCGTGAAGGTCGTCAAGGTCACCAGCGCGCTCGAGATGCACGACGCCGTGCTGACCGAGGCTGCCTCGGCGGACGCCGTGGTGATGGCCGCAGCCGTCGCCGACTACCGGCCCGCCGAGCGGCTCACCAGCAAGCGCAAGAAGACCGACACCCTGTCTGTCGACTTCGTGCAGAACCCCGACATCCTGCGCGAGCTCGTGGCGGCCCGGCGTCACGGTCAGGTGCTGGTCGGGTTCGCCGCCGAGACCGGTGATGGCTCGCGGGACGTCCTCGACTACGGCCGCGCCAAGCTGGCCCGCAAGGGCTGCGACCTGCTCGTCGTCAACGAGGTGGGGGAGGCCGGCCACCCGACCGGCTTCGAGGGCACCCACAACGCCGCGACCGTCCTCGGTGCCGACGGGTCGACCACCGAGGTCCCGCTGGTGACCAAGGACGCCCTGTCCGACGTGATCTGGGACCTCGTCGCCGCCCGCCTCTGACCCCGATCTTCCGCACCTGGTGCCCGGCACGCTGTGCAGCACCCCGAGAGGCGGAAGATCGCGCGCCCGACCCGACGATCTTCCCCGCCTCGGGCTCGACACGCCGGGCGGCATCCCGACCTGCGGAAGATCGTGCAGCGCGCCGGCCGCATGGGGCGCCTCCGACAGCACGGCAGCCACCGATGGAAGGCTGAGGGTCATGCGCCGCGCTGCTCTCGTCGTACCGCTCCTGCTCGCCGCCGCCTGCTCCGGGGGCAGCTCCACCCCGACGACGACACCCACCACCGATGCCCCCAGCGTGGCCCCGACCACCGAGGCGCCGACGCCGACGGAGACCCCGAGCCCCACCGCCAGCCCGACGCCGAGCCCCACGGCACCGGCGCGGGCGATCCCGGCGGCGGACGGCGATGTCGACGGCGACGGCAAGCGCGACGTGATCCAGCCGTCCGCGACCCTGCTGAGGGTCACCCTGAGCAGCAGCGGCAAGGTCGTCACCGCGCCCGTGCACAAGGACCAGCCGGGTCCCGCCAGCCTGCTCGGGACGGCGGACGTCGACCGGGACGGTCGCGCGGAGGTGTTCCTGCAGACGGCTGAGGGGTCGAGCACGCAGTTCGCCACCCCCTACCGCTTCGACGGCACGAAGCTGCAGGAGCTGCAGCTCGACGGCGGCCCTGCCCGGCTGGGCATCGGCGGCAGCATCACGCACGGCGACGGGTTCCGCTGCCTCCCGAACGGCCACCTGGAGGTCCGGCAGGCCGAGAGCAGCGACGGGACCACCTTCACCGTCAACGCCACCGAGTACCGGATCTCCGGCGTGCAGCTCGTCCTCGTCACCACCCGCAGCGGCAAGGGCGCCCAGGGCACGCCGTCCGTCGAGAGCGCCTACACCGCCGACTGCGGAACCGTCGCTGACTGAACAGCAACAGAACCCGACTAGACTCGCCCGCGAGTTTCCTACACCCCTCCTGGAGTTCGTTGTGTCGCGCCGCCTCTTCACGTCCGAGTCCGTCACGGAAGGGCACCCGGACAAGATCGCCGACGCCATCTCCGACGCCATCCTCGACGCCCTGCTGACCCAGGACCCGAAGAGCCGGGTCGCCGTCGAGACCCTCATCACCACCGGCCAGGTCCACATCGCCGGTGAGGTCACGACCGAGGGCTACGCCAACATCGCGAGCATCGTCCGCGACACCATCCTCGAGATCGGCTACGACTCGAGCCGCAAGGGCTTCGACGGCGAGTCCTGCGGCGTCAGCGTCAGCATCGGCGCGCAGAGCCCCGACATCGCGCAGGGCGTCGACACCGCCTACGAGGCGCGGGTCGAGGGCGACGACGACGAGCTCGACAAGCAGGGCGCCGGCGACCAGGGCCTGATGTTCGGCTTCGCGTGCGACGAGACCCCCGAGCTGATGCCGCTCCCGATCGCGCTGGCCCACCGCCTCGCGCGCCGCCTCACCAAGGTCCGCAAGGACGGCGTGGTGCCCTACCTCCGCCCCGACGGCAAGACCCAGGTCACCATCGAGTACGTCGACGGCAAGCCCGCCCGCCTCGACACGGTCGTCGTGTCCTCCCAGCACGCCGAGGACATCGACATCGCCTCGCTGCTGACCCCCGACATCAAGGAGCACGTGGTCGACCCCGAGCTCGCCGAGCTCGGCATCGACACCGAGGGCTACCGCCTGCTCGTCAACCCGACCGGCAAGTTCGTCATCGGCGGCCCGATGGGCGACGCCGGCCTGACCGGCCGCAAGATCATCGTCGACACCTACGGCGGCTACGCCCGCCACGGCGGCGGTGCCTTCTCCGGCAAGGACCCGTCCAAGGTCGACCGCTCCGCCGCCTACGCGATGCGCTGGGTCGCCAAGAACGTCGTCGCCGCGGGCCTCGCGTCCAAGTGCGAGGTCCAGGTCGCCTACGCGATCGGCAAGGCCGAGCCGGTCGGCCTGTTCGTCGACACCTTCGGCACGGGCACCGTCACCGACGAGGTCCTCACCAAGGCGATCACCGAGGTCTTCGACCTCCGCCCCGCCGCGATCATCCGCGACCTCGACCTGCTGCGCCCGATCTACTCCGCCACGTCGGCCTACGGCCACTTCGGCCGCGACGACAAGGACTTCACCTGGGAGTCGACCGACCGCGCCGAGCTGCTCAAGAAGGCCGCCGGCGTCTGACGCACGTCACCGACGGCCCGTCCTCCTGTGGAGGGCGGGCCGTTGTCGTCCGGCCCCCGCCCTAGCCTCACCTCCGTGAGCGAGCAGCTGGACCTGGGGGTGATGCCCAAGAAGCGGGTACGCCGTGCCCAGCCGCTCGCCGACGTCCGGCCGATCGCCCGGCTGGCCGTCGACACCGGCGTCGCCCACCTCGACCAGCCCTTCGACTACCTCGTCCCGGAGACGATGGCCGAGGCGGAGCCCGGCTGCCGGGTCCGCGTGCGCTTCTCGGGGCGGCTCGTCGACGGCTTCGTCCTCGAGCGCCTCGACGTCTCGGACCACGACGGCACGCTCCTCCCGCTCCAGTCGCTCGTCAGCCCCGAGCGGGTGCTCACCGCCGAGGTCGTGGCGCTGTGCCGCGCGGTCGCGGACCGCACGGCTGGGTCCTTGTACGACGTGCTGCGCCTCGCGATCCCGCCGCGGCACGCGAGGGTCGAGGCCGAGGCGGCCCAGCCGGCCGAGCCGCTCCCCTCAGCACCCGAACCCGGGCCGTGGGGGCGCTACCCGCACGGGCCGGCGTTCCTGAGCACCCCTGGCATCCGAGCCGTCTGGTCGGCCCTGCCTGGGCCGACCTGGCC
>CBIHPE010000097.1:0-13739 GCA_966212015.1 uncultured Frankiales bacterium
GGTGGCTGCAGCAGGAGGCCGGGCTGCGCTGGAACGGCGTGCTCGACCCCTACGGCTCGAGCCTGCTGGCGGCGTGCGACGGCAGCCTCCCGATCGGGGTCCTCGTCGAGGTCCTGGCCCGCGCGACGGGCCTCGACCCGGCTGACGCCGTGGCGCAGATCACCCCCGTGATCTCCCGGCTTGTCACGCAGGGCTTCCTCGTCCCGGCTTGACAGAGTCGTGCACAGTGTTGACGCAAGTGGACCCTCAGACCCTGGGAGAGAAGTGCCGGCAGGACAGCGCCTCGTCATCGTCGAGTCGCCCGCGAAGGCCAAGACCATCGCGGGCTACCTCGGCGACGGCTTCGTCGTGGAGGCCTCCGTCGGTCACATCCGTGACCTCCCGCGCTCGGCGAAGGACGTCCCGGCCGAGTACAAGGGCCTGCCCTGGGCCAAGGACGGTGTCGACGTCGACAACGGCTTCACCGCCCTCTACGTCGTCAGCGACGACAAGAAGCAGCAGGTCGCGAAGCTCAAGCGGCTGCTGAAGGAGAGCGACGAGCTCTACCTCGCGACCGACGAGGACCGCGAGGGCGAGGCCATCGCCTGGCACCTGCTCGAGACCCTCAAGCCTAAGGTGCCGGTGCACCGGATGGTCTTCCACGAGATCACCAAGCCGGCGATCCAGGCCGCTGTCGAGTCGCCCCGCGCGCTCGACCAGAAGCTCGTCGACGCGCAGGAGACCCGGCGCATCCTCGACCGCCTCTACGGCTACCGGGTCTCGGAGGTGCTCTGGAAGAAGGTGCGCGGCGGCTTGTCCGCCGGCCGCGTGCAGTCGGTCGCCACCCGGGTCGTCGTCGACCGCGAGCGGGCCCGGATGCGCTTCGTCGAGGCCGGCTACTGGGACATCGAGGGCGTCTTCAGCAAGGCGGGCCAGGACCAGCGGATGACGGCGACGCTGGTGCAGGTCGACGGAACCCGCCTCGCGACGGGCCGAGACTTCGACCCCGACACGGGCCGGCTCACGACCGACCGCCTGCAGCTCGACGAGGCCTCGGCGCGCTCGCTGGCCGAGCGGCTCGAGGCGGCGCCGTTCGAGGTGCGGTCGGTCGAGGAGAAGCCCTACACCCGCAAGCCGTACGCGCCGTTCATGACGTCGACGCTCCAGCAGGACGCCGGCCGCAAGCTGCGGATGTCGAGCCGTCAGGTGATGCAGACGGCCCAGAAGCTCTACGAGAACGGCTACATCACCTACATGCGCACCGACAGCACCAACCTGTCGGAGACGGCCATCGCTGCTGCGCGGTCGCAGGCCCGCGACCTCTACGGCCCGGAGTACGTGCCGGACCAGCCCCGGACCTACGCGAAGAAGGTCAAGAACGCCCAGGAGGCGCACGAGGCGATCCGCCCGTCCGGCGACGTCTTCCGCACGCCAGGCCAGCTGGCGGGTGAGCTGCGGGGTGACGAGTTCCGCCTCTACGAGCTGATCTGGCAGCGCACCGTCGCCTCGCAGATGGCCGACGCCCGCGGCACGACCGCGTCCGTCCGGCTCGGTGCGGTCACGGCCGACGGCACCGACGCCGAGTTCGCCGCCTCCGGCCGCACCATCACCTTCCCCGGCTTCCTGAAGGCCTACGTCGAGGAGGTCGACGACCAGTCCGACGAGACGGAGAAGGCCGACACGGAGAAGCGGCTCCCCAACGTCGCAGCCGGGGACGCGCTCTCGACCCACGAGCTGGACCCGATCGGCCACACCACGAGCCCGCCGGCGCGCTTCACCGAGGCGTCGCTCGTCAAGCAGCTCGAGGAGCTCGGCATCGGCCGCCCGTCGACGTACGCCTCGATCATCAGCACGATCATCGACCGCGAGTACGTCTTCAAGAAGGGGTCGGCCCTCGTCCCCACGTGGACGGCGTTCGCCGTCATCGGCCTGATGGAGCAGCACTTCGGCCGGCTCGTCGACTACGCCTTCACCGCCTCCATGGAGGAGGACCTCGACCAGATCGCCGAGGGCCAGCGCGACAGCGTCGACTGGCTGACGGCGTTCTACTTCGGCAGCGACACCGGCAAGGAGGGCGGCCTCGCGAAGCAGGGCGGCCTGAAGAAGCTGGTCACCGAGAACCTCGGCGACATCGACGCCCGCGCGGTCAACTCCATCCCGATCGGCGTCACCGCCGACGGGACGCCGATCGTGGTGCGCCCCGGCCGCTACGGGCCGTACGTGGAGGTCGGTGAGCGCACCGCGTCGGTGCCCGAGGACCTGCCCCCGGACGAGCTGACCGTCGAGCGGGCGATCGAGCTGCTCGACACCCCGACCGACCTGGTCCTCGGCCAGCACCCGGACACCGGCCTCGACATCGTGGCGAAGAACGGCCGCTACGGGGCCTACGTCACGGAGGTGCAGCCGGAGGGCTCCCCCGAGAAGCCGCGCACCGCGTCGCTGTTCAAGAGCATGAGCCTGTCGACGGTGACCCTCGAGGACGCGGTCCGGCTGATGCAGCTTCCGCGGGTCCTCGGCATCGTGGACGACGAGCCGGTCACGGCGCAGAACGGCAGGTACGGGCCGTACCTGACCAAGGGCAAGGAGACCCGCTCGCTCGGCAGCGAGGAAGAGCTCTTCACCATCACGCTGGAGCAGGCGCTCGAGGTGCTGGCGCAGCCGAAGCAGCGCGGCCGCGCCGCTGCCAAGCCGCCGCTGAAGGAGCTCGGGGCCGACCCGGTGAGCGGCAAGCCGATGGTGGTGAAGGAGGGCCGGTTCGGCCCCTACGTCACCGACGGGGAGACCAACGCGTCGCTCCGCAAGGACGACTCGATCGAGGAGCTGACCGACGAGCGCGCGTCGGAGCTGCTGGCCGACCGGCGTGCCCGCGGTCCCGTGAAGAAGGCGCCGCGCAAGGCGGCGAAGAAGGCCCCCGCCAAGAAGGCTGCTGCGAAGAAGGCCTCCCCCAAGAAGGCCGCGCCGAAGAAGAGCTCCTGAGGCCGTCCCCAGCCGCTCCGGCCGGGTCGGTCCCGCGGCCTAGGCTGGGGGAGTGACGCAACGACGGTGGCCAGGCGCGCTCGCGCACCGTGGCTTCCGGCAGCTGTCGCTCGCGCTCGTCCTGTCCAGCTTCGGTGACTGGCTGGGCTTCCTGGCGACGACCGCGCTCGCCAGCCAGCTGGTCGACGGGTTCGACGCGAAGAGCTTCGCGATCGGTGGGGTGCTGGTCTTCCGGCTGCTGCCCGCGATCGTCCTGGCGCCGCTCGTCGGCGTCGTCGCCGACCGGGTCGACCGGCGGCTCGTCATGGTCGCGAGCGACGTCCTGCGCTTCGGGCTGTTCCTGTCGATGCCGCTCGTCGACACCGTGGGCTGGCTCATCCTCGCCACGGCGCTGTGCGAGGTGCTGTCGCTGCTGTGGATCCCGGCCAAGGAGTCGTCGGTCCCGCACCTCGCCGGTGACCAGCTGCAGTCGGCGAACCAGATCTCGCTGTTCGCGACCTACGGCACGGCCCCCGTTGCGGCCCTGGTCTTCGGCGTCCTCGGCACGCTGTCGGTCCGCACCGGGCACCCCGCCACCCACATCGCGCTCTACATCGACGCGGCCACCTTCCTGTTCGCCGCCCTGCAGGTCTTCCGCATCCGCGACATCCCGTCGCGTGCCGTGGCGTCGGCCCACGTCCAGCAGTCGCCGACGGTGCTCGAGAGCGTCCGCGAGGGGCTGCGGTTCGCGCGGTCCAGCGACCTGGTGCGCGGTGTCCTGGTCGCGATGATCGGTGCCATGGGTGCGACCGGCGTCGTCGTCGGCAACGGCAAGCTGTTCACCGAGACCGTCCTCGACGGCGGTGAGGGCGCGTTCGCGCTGCTCTTCGGCGCCGTGTTCGTCGGCATCGCGCTAGGGGTCGCCTTCGGTCCTCGCGCGATCGCGGGGACGTCGCGCCGCCGGTCGCTGGGCCCGGCGATCTTCGCTGCCGGGTCCTGCCTCGTGTTCATGTCGGTCGTGCCGGTGCTGGCCCTCGTCACCCTCGCCACCGGTCTGCTCGGCGCCTTCGCCGGCCTCGCCTACGTCACCGGCCTGACCCTGCTGGGGTCCGACGTCGACGACGCGGTCCGGGGCCGGACCTTCGGCCTGGTCAACTCCCTCATGCGCATCGCGCTGCTCGTCGCCATCGCGGCCGGAGCGGCGATCGCGCACTGGGTCGGCATCCACAAGGTGGGCCAGGTCGACGTCAACGGCGTCTCCGTGGCGCTCCTGCTCGGCGGCCTGCTGGCGCTGGTGGTCGGCGTCCTGTCGTTCAGGATCCTCGACGACCGCCCCGGCGTGCCCCTGCACCACGACCTCGCGGCGCTGCTCCGCCGGCTGCCCGCGCCGGGGCCGACGTACCCGGGCCTGTTCGTCGTCTTCGAGGGCGGTGAGGGGGCCGGGAAGTCGACCCAGGTGAAGCGCCTCGCGGCAGTGCTGGAGGAGCGGGGAGTGGAGGTCGTCATCACCCGCGAGCCCGGGGCGACGCCCGTCGGCGTCCGGATCCGGCAGCTGCTCCTCGACCCCGCGACGTCGCTGTCGCCCCGCGCCGAGGCGATGCTCTACGCCGCCGACCGCGCCCAGCACGTCGCGACCGTCGTCCGCCCGGCGCTGGAGCGGGGGGCGGTCGTGATCAGCGACCGCTATGTCGACAGCTCGCTGGCCTACCAGGGCGCGGGCCGGGCGCTGCCCCAGGAGGAGGTCGCGCAGCTGTCGCGCTGGGCCACGGAGGGCCTCGTCCCCGACGTGACGCTGCTGCTCGACATCGACCCGGCCATCGGCCTCGCCCGCGCCACCGGGTCGCCCGACCGCATCGAGCAGGAGTCGCTCACGTTCCACCACGCCGTCCGGCAGGGGTTCCTCGACCTCGCCGCCGCCGACCCCGACCGCTACCTCGTCGTGTCGGCCATGCAGTCGCCGGACGAGGTGCACGCGGCGGTCGTCGCCCGGGTGCTGCCCCTGGCTCCCAGCCCCTCGCTGGTGACCGCGTGAGCGTCTTCGACGCCCTCGTCGGGCAGGAGGCCGTCGTCGACCAGCTGGCGGCTGCGGCCGCCGGCCAGGGCATGACGCACGCCTGGCTGTTCACGGGCCCGCCCGGCTCCGGACGGTCCGTCGCGGCTCGTGCCTTCGCGGCGGCCCTGCAGTGCCCCGACCAGGGCTGCGGCACCTGCGAGACCTGTCACCAGGCGCTCTCGGGCAACCACCCCGACGTCGCGGTGATCGTCCCGGAAGGGCTGCACCTGCTCATCACCCAGGCCCGCGAGGTCATCGAGCGGTCGTCGCGGATGCCCACCCGCGGCCGGTGGCAGGTCACCCTCATCGAGGACGCCGACCGGATGGAGGAGCGCACCTCCAACACCCTGCTCAAGGCCGTCGAGGAGCCGCCGCCCCACTCGGTGCTGCTGCTGTGCGCGCCCTCCGTCGACGACCTGCTCCCGACGATCCGCTCGCGCTGCCGGCTCGTGCAGCTGCGCACCCCGTCGGCCGAGGCCGTCCGGTCGGTGCTGGTGGCCGACGGCGTCGACCCGGCCATGGCAGCCTTCGCCGCCCAGGCGTCCCAGGGGCACATCGGCCGGGCCCGGCGGCTGGCCCGCGACGAGGAGACCCGGCGCGAGCGGCGGGACGTGCTGCGGCTCCCGACCTCGCTCGGCTCGGTCGGGTCGGCGCTGACGGCCGCCAAGGACCTCGTCGACGCAGCGAAGGAGGAGGCCGACCTGCTCGCCTCCGGCCGCGACGACGCGGAGAAGGAGGCGCTCGCCACCGCCCTCGGGGCCGGGGCGACGGGCAAGGGCATCCCTGCCGGCGGTCCTCGCGGCGGTGCCGGCGCCCTCAAGGAGCTCGAGAAGCGGCAGAAGTCGCGCGGCACCCGCACCCAGCGCGACGCCCTCGACCGGGCGCTCATCGACCTCGCCGCGTTCTACCGCGACGTGCTGTCGCTCCAGCTCGGCACCGGCGCCGCGCTCGTGCACGCCGACCTCGCCGAGCAGGCCACCAAGATCGCCGGCGCCACGGCGGCCGAGGACACCCTGCACCGCATCGACGCGATCCTCGCCTGCCGCGAGGCCATCGACGGCAACGTCGCGCCCCAGCTCGCCGTCGAGGCGATGGCGCTCGCCCTCCGCTGACCCTTGCGTCCTTTTTCCTGAGCCTGACCGCGGCGACAGTTGTGAGGACGCAAGCAGGGGATCGCGTGCCCTAGACTCTTCTGCGCATGACGCCGCCTTAGCTCAGTCGGCAGAGCGATTCACTCGTAATGAATAGGTCGTCGGTTCGATTCCGACAGGCGGCTCCACCCGAACAGCCCTCGGCACCGCGCCGGGGGCTGTGCCGTGAGAGGAGAGACCGTGGACACCCGCGCCGTGAGCGAGGCCGCTCGCCGCCGCACGTTCGCCGTCATCTCGCACCCCGACGCCGGGAAGTCGACGCTCACCGAGGCGCTGGCCCTGCACGCACGCGTGATCAACGAGGCCGGTCACATCCACGGCAAGGCGGGCCGCAAGTCGACCGTCTCCGACTGGATGGACATCGAGAAGGCCCGCGGCATCTCGATCTCGAGCGCTGCCCTGCAGTTCGACTACCAGGGCGCGGTCATCAACCTGGTCGACACCCCCGGACACGCCGACTTCTCGGAGGACACCTACCGGGTCCTGTCGGCCGTCGACTCGGCCGTCATGCTCGTCGACGCGGCCAAGGGCATGGAGCCGCAGACCCTCAAGCTGTTCGAGGTCTGCCGGCACCGGCGGATCCCGGTGCTCACGGTCATCAACAAGTGGGACCGCCCCGGCCACGAGGCCCTCCAGCTGATGGACGAGGTGCTCGCCAAGACCGGGCTGAAGCCGACCCCGCTGACCTGGCCCGTCGGCATCGCCGGCGACTTCCGGGGCGTGCTCGACCGCCGCACCGGCAACATGGTCGAGTTCACCCGCACCGCCGGCGGCGCCACCCTCGCGACCATGACGACCCTGACCCCGGAGCAGGCGCTCGCGAAGCACGACGTGCACTGGGAGACGGCGGTCGAGGAGTCCGAGCTGCTGACGGCCGACGGCGGCGATCTCGACCTCGAGGCCTACCGCGACCACCGCGCCACCCCCGTCCTGTTCGGCTCGGCCGTCCTCAACTTCGGTGTGGCCCAGCTGCTCGATGCGCTGCTCGAGATCGCGCCGGCTCCGGACGCCCGCGAGGACGAGGCGGGCAAGCCGCGTGAGGTCGGCGCCCCGTTCTCCGGCTTCGTCTTCAAGGTGCAGGCTGGCATGGACAGCGCCCACCGCGACCGGCTGGCCTACATCCGGGTCTGCTCAGGCACCTTCGAGCGCGGTGGCGTCGTGACGCACTCCGCGACCAAGAAGCCGTTCGCCACCAAGTACGCCCAGCAGGTCTTCGGGCAGGACCGGCAGACCGTCGACGTCGCCTACCCGGGCGACGTCGTCGGCCTCGTCAACGCGTCGGCCCTCCGGGTCGGCGACTCCCTGTACGTGGACGAGTTCGTGCAGTTCCCGCCCATCCCGTCGTTCGCCCCTGAGCACTTCGCGGTCGCCAGGGCCCTCGACTCCGGCCGCTACAAGCAGTTCCGGCGCGGCATCGAGCAGCTCGAGCAGGAGGGCGTGGTGCAGGTGCTCCGCTCCGACCTGCGGGGTGACCAGGCGCCGGTCCTTGCGGCCGTCGGCCCGATGCAGTTCGAGGTGGCGACGCACCGGATGAAGGGCGAGATGGGGGCCGAGATCAGCCTCGACCGGCTGCAGTACACCCTCGCCCGCCGCACCACGAAGGAGTGGGTCGCCGAGCTCGACCGCCAGTCCGGTGTCGAGGTGCTGCTGCGCGGTGACGGCGAGTGGCTCGCGCTGTTCGCCGACACCTGGCGGCTGGGGCGCACCCAGCGGGACTTCCCCGACGCCGTCCTCGAGCCGCTCGTCGCTTCCAGCGAGCAGTAGCACAGCGCCTCCGCTGACTAGCCCGGCGACCACGGCTTCATCCAGGGCGTCTCCGGCCAGCCCTCGGCGGCGGCCATCAGCGGGAACGCGGTCGCGCCGTCGACCTGCTCGCGGACGATGTCGGCATGTCCGCTGTGCCGCGCGGTCTCCTGGATGAGGTGCAGGACGATCCAGCGGACCGACCAGGCGTCGAGGTCCTGCGGGAACCACGGCACGCCCTTCGGCACCGGGACCGGGTGGTCGAGGTCGTGCGCGGCGATGACGGCATCGGTGCGGGCGATCGCGGCGTCGTAGCCCGCGAGGACGCCGTCGAGGGTCTCGCCCGAGCCCATGGTCCAGGCGGCCATGAACGCCTCCTGCCCGTCGCGCGGCCTGCCCTCGATCAGGTTCATCCACGTGCCCTCCGTGTAGGCCACGTGCTTGATCGCGGCGCCGACCGAGATGCTGCTGGAGGTCGGCGCAGACCGGGCCTGCTCGTCGGTCAGCCCGTACGCGGTCAGCCTCAGCTGAAGCCGGCACTGGTCGAGGAACGTCTTCAGGGCGTTGCGCTCGTCGGTCACCATCGGCGTCAGTCCAGGCATGGCGGCACTCTCCCACCAGCCGCCGACGACCTCGCAGGGAACCCGATCAGCGGCGGAAGCGGGCGCGGACGTGCTTCGCCGAGAGCCAGCTCGCGTAGCCGGCACCGGCGGCGGACGCGGCCCCGACGATCAGCAGGGCGGCGGAGTAGACCGGCTTGGCGCCGCTGACCGCACCGCGCAGCGGCGCAGCACCCCGGGGCGAGGCGCTGTTCTCGAGCAGCGACTCGAGCAGCCCGTCGGGAGGCGTGTCGTCGGACGTCGCGAGGGACCGCAGCCCGTCGTGCAGGTCGCGCTGCAGCGAGAACTCCGCCTGGCAGGCCGAGCACCGCCGCAGGTGCAGCGCGACGAGGTTGCGGCGGAACGCCGACAGCGACCGCTCAGACCCCGTCGCGCAGTAGGCAGGCAGGTTTGCCTGCACCTCGTTGCAGACCTTCTCGCTCATGCCCCCACCAGCTCCCTCAGTCGAGCATGCGCCCGGTGCAGCCGGACCTTCACAGCGCCCTCGCTCACCCCGAGCACCTCGGCCGCCTCCTTCGTCGACAGCCCCTGGATGTCCCGCAGCACCACGACCTCCCGCGCGTCCTCCGGCAGCAGGGTGAGAGCACGGGCAGTACGACGGGCCAGGTCGAGATCGGCCACCCTGTCCTCGGTCGAGGCCTCGAGCGACTCGATGTCGTCGAAGACGGCGTCGATCGAGCCGGCGCTCTGCCCGCGGGCGCGGACGTCGCCGCGCTTGCGCAGCATCGTCATGCAGACGTTGACGGTGACCCGGTGCAGCCAGGTGCCGAAGGCTGCGTCGCCGCGGAAGCCGAGGACCGACTTCACGACCCGGATGTAGACCTCCTGCGTGGCGTCCGCCGCGTCGGCAGGGTCGCCGAGCAGCCGCCGGCACAGGGCGTAGACGTCGGCGTAGGTCCCCTTGATGAGGTCGTCCATCGCGCCCTTCTCGCCGCGCTGGACGGCGCGGACGAGAGCGGGGTCGACCTGCACAGGCACAGCGTGCACCCCTGGCACGATGCTGGGGTGTCCGACGCGCGCAGGATCATCGCCCTGTCGGCGAGCGCGTTCGTCGTCCTCGCGGCCGAGCCGCTGTTCCTGCTCGTCGACACGGCAGTCGTCGGGCACCTCGGCCGCGCACCCCTCGCGGCTCTCGCTGCCGCGGGCACGGTCATGTCGGTGCTCGCGATCATCGGCACGTCCCTGGAGTACGGCACCACGGGCCGCGCCGCCCGGCACTTCGGGGCGGGCGACACCGCCGCCGCGCTGGACGAAGGGGTGCAGGCCTCCTGGCTGGCCGGGGTCATCGGCGGCGTGGGTCTCGTCGTCGGCGAGCTCGTCGCCGGTCCGGCGTGCAGGCTGATCGCCCACGACCCCGTCGTCTCGAGAGACGCCGCCGAGTGGCTGCGGGTCGCTCTCGTCGGGCTCCCGTTCCTGCTGCTGGTCCTCGCCGGCAACGGCTGGATGCGGGGCATCCAGGACACCCGCTCCCCGGTGCGGATCATCGTCGTCGCCAACGTGCTCTCCGCGATCGCGTCCCCTTTGCTCGTCTACCCGGCCGGCCTCGGGCTGCGCGGATCGGCGGTCGCGAACGTCGGCGCGCAGGTCATCGGTGCCCTGCTCTGCCTGCGCCAGCTGCGGTCCCAGGCCACGACGGCCCGGCCGAGGCCGGACGTGATGCGCCGGCAGCTCGTCATCAGCCGGGACCTCGTCCTCCGCTCCGCCGCCTTCTACAGCTCGTCCCTCGTCGCTGCCGCCGTGGCCGGTCGGATGGGCGCCGCGCAGCTCGCGGCTCATCAGGTCGGCACGCAGCTGTGGCTGTTCGCCGCCCTCGTCCTCGACAGCTTCGCGATCGCGGCCCAGTCGCTCGTCGGTGCCGCTCTCGGCGGCTCACGTCCTGACGAAGCCCGCGCGACCGCTCTGAGGGTCGCGCGCTACGGGCTCTGGGCGGGGCTGGGGATGGCCGCCCTGACGGCGGCGGGCACCGTCGCCGTGCCCGCCCTGTTCTCCGGCGACGACGCCGTGCGGCACCAGGCGCACCTGCTGTGGCCCTACCTCGTGGTGCTGATGCCCGTCGGCGGCGTCGTCTTCGCCTGGGACGGCGTGCTGCTCGGCGCCGGCGACAACGCGTTCATGCGCACCATCACCGTGCTGGGCGCCTTCGGTGGCTTCGTGCCGCTGTGCTTGCTCGCCCTCCACTTCGACTGGGGCATTGCGGGGGTGTGGGCGGGGCTGCTCTCCTTCATCGCCATCCGGTTCGTCGGCATGGCCCTGCGGGTGCGCGGTGATCGCTGGCTCGTCATGGGTGCGCCCTGAACGGTCGCGCTCGGCACCTCTGCCTCGACGTCCGCCAGCAGGACTCGGTCAGGAAGGATCACGTCCGCTCCTGCCGGCACCATCTGCACGTGGTCCCTTTTGCCCATCTTCACCGCACGGTGTCCGGCGAGGAGCGGCCGCCGCCGATAGGCCCCTGACGCACCGCTCATGAGAGCACCGACGGAGGGACCGCATGACGCGCCGGCACGCGCACGGACGGCAGGCAGCCGCGGGGGTGCTGCTCACCCTGCTCGCCGCGACGCCCGTGGCAGGGATCGATGCCGTCGCCGTCGGGGGTCAGACCACCGCAGCCGCCGTGATGGCAGGCTTCCTCGTCTCGGGCGTGCGCCGGGGCGGCCCGATCTGGCGGAGCCAGGTGCTGCTGCTGTGCGCCATGGCGAGCGGGCTCCTCGCAGCGCTCGTCCGGCTCGGCTGGCAGCTGGCGACCGGAGCGCTGCCGAGCGCCGTGTGGCAGGCCAACGTCATCGTGCTGCTGTGGGTCCCCTTCGTCGTGGGCGCGCTGCTGCTGCTCCCACCCGCGGAGAGCAGGCAGGGGTTCCGGGCCCGCGCGATCGCCGACGGGCTGCTCGCCGCCACCTCTCTCTGGTACCTGCTCCTCGGTGTCGGTGTCGTCTCGAGGCTGAACGACTCACTCCTTTCCGGGGCTCACCGCATCCAGCTGATCGCGAACCCCATCGGTGACGTCTTCGTCGTCGCCGCGGCTCTGGCCGTCTACGCCCGTTGCCGCCCGAGCCACCGTCGACTGGTGGGACTGTCCCTCACCGGGCTCACGGCCATCGCCTGCTCCGACCTGCTGTTCGCCCTTCCCGAAGACGGCCAGCTGCCCGGACCGAGCAGCCTCGCCGGGTTCGTGAACGAGCTGGGCATGGTGCTGCTCGTCCTGGCCGCTGCCAGCATGCGCCGCGTCACGGGCGACGACGAGCCCTCCGGCCACAGCAGGTCGGCCGCGCTCGCGGGTGCGCTGCCCTTCGTCCCGCTCCTCGGGTGCGTGGGCCTGACCTCGTCGATGATCCTCGAGGGCCGAGGCATGCCG
This sequence comes from uncultured Frankiales bacterium, assembly GCA_966212015.1. GTDB lineage: Bacteria > Actinomycetota > Actinomycetes > Mycobacteriales > SCTD01 > RYN-111. The sequence goes on from CBIHPE010000097.1 coordinate 11,851, forward strand.
CAGTCCATGCTGCTGCCCGCGCTGTGCGTCGCGCTGGCGCTCATGGGACGGCAGCTGGCGGCCTCGCAGGACAAGCAGCGGCTCGTGGAGGCGCTCCGTGCCCGTGAACGCGACCTCGAGCTCGAGGTCAGGCGGGACGCCCTCACCGGGCTCGGCAACCGCGCGCACCTGGTGGAGACGCTCTCCGCCGCGCTGAGCGACCCGGACCTGCACCCGGTCTCGGTCGCGCTCCTCGACCTGAACGACTTCAAGGTGATCAACGACAACCACGGGCACGAGACCGGGGACGCGGTCCTGGTCGAGGTCGCTGCCCGGATCCGGCGAGCCGTCCGGTCGGAAGACCTGGTGGCGAGGCTCGGAGGAGACGAGTTCGCCGTCGTCGCGACGCAGGTGCGCGACGGGGCAGCCTCGTTGGCGACCCGTCTGCTGGCTGCGTTCGAGGAGCCCGTCCGCGTCGGCAACCGCAGCTTCTGCGTGCGCGCGAGCATCGGGCTCGTCAACGGGCAGGAAGGCGAGTCGGCGGCCGTGGCGCTCGCGTGCGCGGACGTCGCGATGTACGGCGCCAAGGAGCAGCGGCGACCCGTCAGCGCGGTGGAGGTGCTCACGGCCGAGGGCCGGATCCGGGCGGCCCGGCGGCTCAAGGTCCAGGAAGCCGTGGCGGACCCGGAGCTCGAGCAGTTCTCCGTGGTCTACCAGCCCGTCGTCGAGCTGCTCACCGGCCGCGTGCGCGGCATGGAGGCCCTGCTGCGGTGGAACCACCCGGAGCTGGGCTCAGTGCCTCCCGACGTGTTCATCCAGCACGCGGAGCGCGCCGGCACCATCGGAGTGCTCGGGGACTTCGTGCTCGCGACCGCCCTCCGCGACCTGGCCGACGTGCAGCGCTGCACCTCGCAGCGGCTCGCGGTCGGTGTCAACGTGTCGCCGGCGCAGCTGCTCGACGGTCAGTTCGCGGAGGACGCGCTTCGGCTCGTGCGCGTCCACGGACTCGATCCGGACCAGCTGAACGTCGAGATCACCGAGCACGCCTTCGAGGCGAACCTCGACGCGGTGGCCACAACCATCGAGGCCCTGACCGCGGCGGGGATGTCCGTCGCGGTCGACGACTTCGGGACGGGCTACTCCTCGCTGCAGTACCTGCAGCGGCTGCCCGTCGACGTGATGAAGATCGACCGCTCGTTCGTGTGGGAGTCCGTCGCGGCACCCCGGGCACGGCTGCTCCTCAGCTCGATCGTCTCCATGGCCTCCGTGCTCGACCTGCAGCTCGTCGCCGAGGGCATCGAGACCCTCGAGCAGCTGGCCTCGCTGCAGCAGATGGGCTGCGAGCTCGGCCAGGGCTACCTGTTCAGCCGGCCGGTGCCGCTCGAGCAGCTGCGCGCGCTGGTCCTCGGAGGTGCCTCGCCCCCGCTTCCCGAGCCCCCCGAGCTGCTGCCGGCTCCTCGCCGGGCGAACGAGCCTGTAACCATGTCGGGAGCGACGAGTCCAACCAGGTGAGCGGGTGCAGATCGCACCAGCCGACCTTCGCCACTAGGAGTGGTGACCATGTACGCCTTCGTCGTCTTCCTCGGACTTGCCCTTGGCCTCACCGTGGTCATGCAGGTCATCGACGAGCTGCTCCCCTTCAAGGCCCCCAAGGCCCTGTCCCGCACGATCAACGTCGCCATCGCCTGCGGCTTCGCCTGGGCGCTCGACTACTCGGTGTTCACGGCCTTCGGCCAGGACTTCCGTGAGAGCTGGATGCACCCGGTCATGACCGGTCTGGCCCTCGTCGGCGGCGGCGAGTTCGTCCGCTCGCTGGTCCTCGCCATCAGCCACCGCTCCGGTGACGCCCCGGTCGAGGTCGCGCCGCAGCTCCGCGCCGCCTAGCACGAGTCGACGCACGAGTCGACGCA
>CBIHPE010000098.1:0-13687 GCA_966212015.1 uncultured Frankiales bacterium
ACCCAGGTCAGCATCTCGAGCAGGCGGTTGGTCATCTTCGTGGCGTCCACCGGGTCGACCAGCAGGTCGAGCCACGCCAGCCAGTAGTGCGTCGGGAGCCCGTTGCGGATCGACCCCAGCGCCGAGACCTGGTCGAGGATCTCGCTGACCACGACCAGCACGACCGCGCCGCCCACGGCGGTCAGCGGTGCGTCGGTCATGGTGGAGAACAGGAAGGCCAGCGCCACGACGACGGCCATGGTCGCCACGACGTACGCGGTGGCGAGGGAGAGCCGCGACAGGCCGGTGTTGACGCCGAGGGCGCCGGCCAGGGGCGTCTGCACGGAGCTCCAGCCGAACGCGACCGTGCCCATGGCCAGCGAGGCGATCGGGACCGTGAGGACCGCCGCGGTGGAGTAGAGGCCGGCGACGAGCAGCTTGGTGCGCAGCAGGCGGAACCGCGCGATGGGCCGGGTGAGCAGGTAGCGCAGGGATCCCCACTGCCCCTCGCTCGCGACGGCGTCGCCGGCGAACAGCGACACGACCACGACCAGCAGGAACTGCGAGGTCGCCAGCAGCATGAAGAGCGCGAAGTTCAGGCCGCTCGACGACGCGACGTCGACCAGCTGCGGGCCGCCACCGCGGTCGTCGGGGCCCGGGCCGCCGTTGACGAGCAGCGCCGTCATGACGATGACCGGGATCGCGACGAGCGCGAGGAAGGCGTAGAGCGTCCGGCGCCGCTTCGCCTGGCGGGTGACCTCGACCCTGATCACGACGTCAGCTCCAGGAAGACGTCCTCGAGCCGTCGGCGCGACGCCACGCCGAGCACCCCGACCCCGCCCTCGACGAGGCGTGCGACGACCTTGGTGCGGGGCAGGTCGTGGAGGCGTACGACCAGAGCGCCGTCGACGACCTCGCTCTCGAGGTCGCTGAGGACGGCCTGCGCGTGCGCGAGGTCGTCGACCTCGACGCGCACCGCCTCCTCGTCGGCGAGCAGCTCGTCGACCGGGCCCTGGGCCACGACCTTGCCCTTGCTCATGACGACGACGTGGGTGCACGTCTGCTCCACCTCGGCAAGCAGGTGGCTGCTGACGAGGACCGTCCGGCCGGTGGCGGCGATCGCCTGCAGCACCTCGCGGACCTCCTTGATCTGCGGCGGGTCGAGGCCGTTGGTCGGCTCGTCGAGGACGAGCAGGTCGGGGCGGCCGAGCATCGCCTGAGCGATGGCGAGCCGCTGGCGCATGCCCTGGCTGTAGGTGCGGACCGGCCGGTGCACCGCGTCGCCGAGACCGGCGATGTCGAGGGCCTCCTCGACGTACGAGCCCTCCATCGACGGCGCCGTGCTGGTCCAGTACAGCTCGAGGTTCTCCATGCCGGTCAGGTGCGGGAGCAGGCCGGGGCCCTCGATGAAGAAGCCGATCCTGGACAGGACGGGGGCGCCGCTCACGACCTCCCGGCCGAACACCTTGACCGAGCCCTCGGTCGGCTTGATGAGACCGGCGAGCATCCGCAGCGTCGTCGTCTTCCCGGCGCCGTTGGGACCGAGCAGGCCCAGCACCTGCCCTTTCTCGACCACCATGTCGACGCCGTCGACGGCGCGGAACCCGTCGGCGTAGGACTTCGCGAGGCCGCTGATCACGACGAGCGGCACGTCGTCCTCACCGAGGTCGGGCGCCCTCCGGTGCCGGCGCGTCCAGACGAAGACGCCGATCAGGATCACGCCGAGGGCGATCAGGCCGGAGACGAGCGCCAGGCCGGCGTACCCCTTGCCCTTGGAGAGAGGCACCAGCGGGAGCGCGAGGCGGGCGTTCGACAGCGTGTACGTCGCGGGTGCGGTCGGTCCGGCGTAGCCGAGGTCGGTCGAGGCGAGGGTGATCCGGATCCGGTGGCCCGCGGGGAAGGTGTGGGCCAGGGCCGGCAGGGCGATCGTGGCCGTCCCGTTGCGGACCCGGACCGGCGAGACCTGGCCGTTCGGCAGGGTGGTGGAGCCGTCCGGCTTCACGTCGAGGACCTTGGCGAACAGCACCGCCTCGCCCGTGGTGCTGTCGACGTCGACGGTCAGCGTGCCGCCCCCGAGAAGCTCCTTGCTCTTCGGCAGCCGGGGGCTGTCCCACGACGCGGACTGGCCGGGGATGTCGAGGCCGAGGGCGCCGGCGAGGTCGGCGACCGACCCCGCACCGGGGACGCTGCTGATGCTGGCCGGGCGACCGCCGGCCGGGTTGCTGACCGTCTTGCTGCCGCCGGTGAGGGCCACGTCGACGGGTGCCGTCGTGGGCAGGTGGTTGCTCGAGCCGTCGCCGCCGCTGCTGCGGTGCCAGGCGAAGAGCGGACCGGTGCTCACCCTCTTGCGGGCCAGGTAGCGGTCGAACCAGGTGCCCGCCAGCTGTCGGATGCCGGCCTCCGCGGTGCTGCTGAAGCTCTTGTCGTGGCCGCCCTTGAGCCAGCGCAGCGCGACCGGAGTTCCCTTGGCCTGCAGGGCCTTCGCGGTCGTGAGCGACTCGTTCAGCGGGAACAGCGTGTCGTCCTCGCCCTGGATGAGCAGGGTCGGCGCGGTGATCCTGCTCGGATCGGGGCTGGAGAAGCGGAGCAGCCTCTTGTCGGCCTCGGTCGCGAGGCCGGTCTCCGCCAGGCGCGTGTAGGTCGTGCAGATGCGGGTCGCGAACAGGGCGCAGCCGTTGCGGCTGGCGAGCAGGAAGAAGACCGACGCGTACTCGGCCTTGAACACACCGCCCGGGTCGAGAGCGGTCTCGAGCGAGTTCCAGGTGATGACGGGCACGATGGCGTCGACCCGCTTGTCGTAGGTGGCCCCCATGAGGGAGATGCCGCCGCCGTACGACTCCCCCATGAGGCCGACCCGCGGGTCGCCGGGGCCGTCCTGAAGCACCTCCTTGCGCTTGCTGAGCAGGGTGATCAGGGCCTTGAGGTCCTGCACCTCGGTGTCGGGGGCGTCGAGGGCGATCTTGCCCCCCTGGGTGTTGAAGAGCTGGAACCCGCGCATCGTCCAGGCCAGGGCGACGTAGCCGTGCCGCGCGAGGTAACGGGCGTCAGCAGCGACGCCGTCCTCGGTCTGCCCGAAGCCGGGGCTGACGATGACCGACGGGTGCGGTCCCTTGCCCTCCGGCAGGTAGAGCGTGATGGGCAGCCGCACGTCGCGGTCGAAGGTCGGGCCGCCGGGGAGCTGGACGACCTGCTTCTCGGTGCGGACCCTCGGAGGGTCCGCGTGGACGCTCCCGAGGCTGATCAGACCGGTCAGCAGGACGAGGGCCGCAGCGAGCGCGACGGCGCGGACTCCTCTCATCCGTTGACCCTATGTCGGCGTGGCTGAGAGAGCATGTCGGAGGGTCTGCCTACCTTCCGGCTCGTGCAGATGACGCTCGACGAGCTGGGGACCCCGTTAAGGGACGCCACGTTCGTCGTCGTCGACCTCGAGACGACCGGCGGCTCGCACCTCGACTGCGCGATCACCGAGATCGGAGCGGTGAAGGTCCGTGGTGGCGAGGTGCTGGGCGAGTTCCAGACCCTGGTCAACCCCCACGTCTCGATCCCGCCGTTCATCCAGGTGCTGACCGGGATCACCGACACGATGGTCGCCGCGGCGCCCCGGCTCGACCAGGCACTGCCGGCGTTCATGGAGTTCTGCCGGGGGACGGTGCTGGTCGCGCACAACGCTCCGTTCGACCTCGGCTTCCTGCGGTCGGGGTGCTTGTCCCTCGGCATCGAGTGGCCGCGGGTGTCGTCGCTCGACACCGCGGTGCTGGCGCGCCGGGTGCTGACCCGCGACGAGGCGCCCAACTGCAAGCTCTCGACCCTCGCGCGCGTGTTCGGCGCCGGCACGACGCCCGACCACCGCGCGCTGCACGACGCCCGCGCCACCGTCGACGTGCTGCACGGCCTGATCGGCCGGCTCGGCAACCTCGGCGTGCACACGGTCGAGGAGCTCAAGACGTTCACCTCGCTGGTGCCGGAGGGCGTACGGCGCAAGCGCGGTCTGGCCGACGCCCTGCCGCACGCGCCGGGCGTCTACCTGTTCAAGGACGTGCAGGGCCGGGTCCTCTACGTCGGCAAGTCCCGCGACCTCCGGTCCCGGGTGCGCACGTACTTCACCGCGTCGGAGGGCCGCCGCCGGATGACCGAGATGGTCGGCATCGCCGAGCGGGTCGACCCGGTCGTCTGCGCCACCGACCTCGAGGCCGAGGTGCGCGAGCTGCGGCTGATCGCCGAGCACCGGCCCCGCTACAACCGGCGCTCGAAGTTCCCCGAGAAGGCGACCTGGGTGAAGCTCACGGTCGAGGCCTTCCCGCGGCTGTCGATGGTGCGCCGGGTCCTCGACGACGGGGCGGTCTACCTCGGACCGTTCGGGTCCTCGAAGACCGCCGAGTCGGTCATGACCGCGGTGCACGAGGCGATCCCGCTGCGGCAGTGCTCCAAGCGGCTCTCGATCCGCACGCCCTCGTCCGCCTGCGCGCTGGCCGAGATGGGGCGCTGCGGCGCTCCCTGCCTCGGGCACCTCGAGGGCGAGTCGGTCGAGGCCTACGCCCTGCACGCCGACGCGTTCCGCACGCTGGTCCGCTCCGACGCCTCCGACGTCGTGAAGGCGCTGTCCTCGCGGGTCGAGTCGCTGTCGTCCGCCGAGCGGTTCGAGGACGCGGCCGTGGCGCGGGACCGCCTGGCCGCCCTGGTGCGGTCGGTCGCCCGGCTGCAGCGGATCGTGTCGCTCACCTCGGTCGACGAGCTGGTCGCCGCCCGACCCACGCCCACCCTCGGCTGGGAGCTCGTCCTCGTCCGGCACGGCCGCCTCGCCGGCACCTCGGTGGTGCCCCGCGGCGCCCACCCGATCCCCTACGTCGAGGCCCTGCTCGCGACCGGCGAGACCGTCATCCCCGGCTCCGGCCCGCTGCCCGCGGCCACCGCCGAGGAGGTCCACTGCGTGCTGCGCTGGCTCGAGTCCGACGGCGTGCGGCTGGTCCGCGGCTCCTGGGCATCCCCCGCGTTCGGCGCGCAGGGCCTGCGCCAGTGGCTCGGCACCCCCACGCCCGTGGACCCGTTCCGCGACCGCCGCGACCTGCGCCCGATGGACCGCCCCGCCCGCGCCTCGTAGCCCGCCAGGGTCGCGAAACGGCACTCCCACCTGCCGGTGCGGTGCCACGGCGCGACCCCTGACGCTCTAGGTTGGGCGCATGACGGTGGACCCACAGATCGCTGCCATCCTTCCGATGCTCGCCGGTGCGCCCCCGCTGCGCGACCCGATCGCCGCCCGCGCGGGGTTCCGGCTGTTCACGGTGGACATGCGCGACCCGGCGACCCTGCTGCCGGTGCGCAGCATCGAGGACACCACGGTGAACGGGCGCAAGGCCCGGGTCTACCGCCCCGAGAGCACCGGCAGCACTCCCACGATCCTGTTCCTGCACGGCGGCGGGTTCGTCATCGGCGACCTCGACACCCACGACGACCACTGCCGGATCCTCAGCAACAAGACCGGGTCGACGGTGCTGAGCCTGGACTACCGGCTCGCCCCGGAGCACCCGTTCCCCGAGGGCTGGGAGGACTGCGTGGCGGCCCTCGACCACGTGGTGGCTCACATCGACGAGCTCGGCGGGGACCTCACCCGGGTCGCCGTCGCGGGTGACAGCGCCGGCGGCAACCTGAGCGCCGCCGTGGCCCAGTACGCCCGCGACAAGGGCATCGCCCTCAAGGCCCAGTGCCTCATCTACCCGGGCGTCGACTTCACGCTCGACGAGGACGTCTACCCGAGCCGCCGCGCCAACTCCGAGGGCTACTTCCTCACGGAGACGGACATGCGCTGGTTCCGCGAGCAGTACGCCCCGCAGGAGGACCCGCGGGCAAGCGTCATCACGGGCGACCTGACCGGCCTCGCCCCCGCGATCGTCGCCACCGCCGAGTACGACCCGCTCTGCGACGAGGGCATCGCCTACGCCCAGCTGCTCGAGAAGGCCGGGGTCACGGTCGTCCAGAAGACCTACCCCGGGCTCATCCACGGCTTCTTCGGCCTCGGCCCGTTCAGCGAGGGCGCCCGCAAGGCCGTCGACGACATCTGCGCCGACCTCAAGGACCTGCTCCAGTGATCACTGCCATCGTCAACATCAGCTGCGCCGTCGACCGCATCCCGGAGGTCGGTCAGGAGGTCGCCGACATCGAGGGCGTCAGCGAGGTCTACTCCGTCGCCGGCGACGTCGACCTGGTGGCGATGGTCCGGGTCCGCAAGCACGAGGACCTGGCCGAGGTCATCGCGGGCCGGCTCAACAAGGTCGCCGGCATCACCAGCACGCAGACGCTGATCGCGTTCCAGGCCTACAGCAAGCACGACCTGGAGGCGACGTTCAGCCTGGGACTGGAGCCGTAGCCGACAGCAGGCCGTCCTGCAGGTCGGTCAGCCGCGACCGCAGCCGCAGCATCACGAGCGCCGTCGCGAACGACCCGGCGACCAGGCCGCTGATCCACAGCCAGCCGAGGTCGTTGCCGATCAGCACGCCCGACAGCGCCGGCGACAGCACGAACGCGACCGAGAAGGTCGCGCCGGACAGCGCGTTGTAGCGACCGCGCAGCTCGTCGGTCGCCATCGCGTTCACGAGCGGCGCGAAGGCCGGCGACTGGAAGATCTCCCCGAGACCGAACAGCCCGGCGAAGACCAGGGCCACCACCGTCGACGGGTGGAGGCCGAGCAGCAGCCAGGACAGCCCCCAGAGCCCAGCGGCGACGGCCAGGGACTGGGTACGCCGCCAGTGCCGCGTCCACCTCACCGCAGGCAGCTGCAGCGAGACGATGAGCACCGTGTTGACGGTGAAGCAGAGCGCCACGGCCGAGGGCGGCACGTGCCCCTCGACGCGAGCGAAGGCCGGCAGCCCGGTGTCGAGGGCCGCGTAGCCGGTCATCGCGAACAGGAAGGAGGCGAGGCACAGCCGCCGGAACGAGCTGTCAGCCAGGACCAGCCGGTACGACGCCTTGGCGGCCCGCTCGGACGGCACCGGCCCGCCGGCGGGCGGCAGCAGGACTGCCATCAGCAGGCTGGACACCGACGCCGCCACGAACAGGGTCTCGAAGGTCCAGGCCCGGTGGACGTCGACGAGCGCGGACCCGACCAGGGTCCCGACGCCGATGCCCGCGTTGATGATCGTGAACTGCATGCCGAAGGCGCGGGCGCCGTCCCGCGGGTCCGGTACGAGGCGGTTGAGCAGCGCGTTGCCCGCCGGGAACGACGGGCCGAGCCCGATCCCGTTGAGCAGCAGGGCCACGAGCGCCACCCACGGCACCGACGCGAAGGCGAGCAGCAGCTGCCCCGAAGCCAGCAGCAGCTGGCAGCCGACCAGCACCCGGCGCGGCCCGAACCGGTCGATGAGCACGCCCCCGACCGGCACCGACGCGAGCCCGATGACCCCGGGGATGCCCATCAGGAGCCCGACCGTCGGGAGGTCGATGCCCCGCACCTCGTGCAGCAGGATCAGCGTGAAGGGCAGCGTGAACCCGGTGCCGAGCCGCTGCACCGCCACGGCCCAGAGGTAGCGACGGGCGACGGGGGGCAGGCTCACCGGGTCCACCCTGCCCGGGACCTACGACAAGCACACCCGGTTTTCACGCGAGCCGCTGCGACACCGACACCCAGCGGTCCAGCACGGCGGAGGCCGCGCCGGAGTCGAGCGCGGAAGTGGCTGCGGCGAGCCCGTCGGTGAGCCGCTCCTCGAGGGAGCCGGGAAGCGCGCGGTACGCCGCGACGGCCGCCGCCGCGTTGAGGAGCACCGCGTCGCGGACGGGGCCGGGCTTGCCCTCGAGCAGCGCGCGGACGACCGAGGCGTTGAGCGCGGCGTCTCCCCCGCGCAGGTCCTCGAGGGTCGCGCGGGCGATGCCGAGCGACGAGGGGTCGAAGGAGCCCGCCGAGACGCTGCCCCCTGACACCGTCCAGACGGTCGACGGCCCGGTGGTGGTGAGCTCGTCGAGGCCGTCGTCGCCGCGGAAGACGAGGGCGTCGGCGCCGCGCGCCGCGAGCACCCCGGCCATGACCGGCGCGAGTCGCGCGTCGGAGACCCCGACCGCCTGCGACTGCGCCCGGGCCGGGTTGGTCAGCGGCCCGAGGATGTTGAAGACCGTGGGCACGCCGAGGTCGCGCCGAGGGACGGCGGTGTGCCGCATGGCGGGGTGGAAGACCGGGGCGAAGCAGAACGCGATCCCGGCCTCGGCGAGGCACTGGCCCACCGCCTCCGGGGGCAGGTCGACGCGCACGCCCAGCGCCTCGAGCACGTCGGCCGAGCCGCACGCGGACGAGGCGGCGCGGTTGCCGTGCTTGGCGACCGGCGCGCCCGTCCCGGCGACGACGAGCGCCGCCATGGTCGAGATGTTGACGGTGTGGGCTCGGTCGCCGCCGGTGCCGCAGGTGTCGACGACCCGCGTCGACACGGCCAGCGGCGCGGAGAACGACAGCATCGTCTCGACGAAGCCGGCGACCTCCTCAGGCGTCTCGCCCTTGGCGCGCAGCGCGATGACGAAGCCGGCCGTCTGCGCCGGCGTGGCGTCGCCGTTCATGACCTCGCGCATCACCCAGGCGGTGTCGCCTGCGGTCAGGTCGTCGCCGCGGAGCAGCGTCGAGAGCAGCTCCGGCCAGCGGGACAACGAGGTTCCTACCGCGCGGCGGAGCGGCGCACGGGGAGCGCCTCGGCGCGGTGCTTGAGCAGGCCGGCGACGGCCGCGGTCGTGGCAGGTGCGTCCACGGGCAGCGGCAGCACGGCGTCGGCCAGGGCCCACGAGGCCAGCCAGCTGTCGTCCTTGCGCGCGGCGAAGACCAGGACCGGGGGGCAGTCCTCCAGCTCGTCCTTGATCTGCTTGGCGAGCCCGAAGCCGCCGGTCGGGCGGGCCTCGCCGTCGATCACGACGGCGTCGATCCCGCCGCCGTCGAGGGCGGCGAGCAACGCACGGCCGGTCGCGGCCTCGACGAACTCGACCCGGTCGACGTCGGGTGCCGGTCGTCGACCCACGGCGAGGCGCACGGCGTCACGGAACGCGGGGTCGTCGCTGTAGACCAAGACCTGGGGCATGGGCGCAACCCTACTTGGGCCGGGTGTTCGGACCCTTCCAGGGCAGCTCCACCGTGTGGGCGTAGCAGGTGTCGTTCTCGTTGTACGACGAGAGCTTCACCCCGCAGTGCGTGCAGACGCGGGTGGACGCCTTGATGTCCTGGCGGGTCAGGCGGACGATCTTCGCTGTCACGGAACAGCCTCCTTGCTGAGGGCAAGGAACGGTAGAAATCCCGTGATCACCCCGTCAAGGGAGGTTCTGGGCCGCCTCCAGGCGGTCCAGGCGGCGATCTTCCCGTGCGGCCTCGCGCTCGCTGGCCTGCATCCACTGGACGACGGCGACCCCGATGAACAGCAGCCCGACCAGGTCTCCCGACGCCCAGATCAGCCCGCCGCCCACCTGCTGCTGGAACACCGCGCGCTGCAGGCCCACCACGCCGGTGTAGTAGACCCCCGCGATCAGCCCGTGGCCGCTGTCCGAGACGGTCATGATCGCGACGCCGAGGAACGCGTGGAACGGCATCGTGGCGAACAGCATGAGGATCCGGAACGGGTGGCTGACCTTCCCGGGCACCGGGTCGATGCCCAGGAGCGGCCAGAAGAACAGGCAGCCCATGAGCACGAAGTGCAGGTGGAGCAGGTCGTGCAGCCACGGGTGCACGAGCGTCGCTTCGTACCAGCCCGTGAAGTACAGCGCGAACGGGCTGAAGACGAACAGCAGCCACGGGACGGCCGGGAACGTGAGCACGCGCAGCAGACGGGAGTGGAGCGCGCTCAGGAGCGCCTTGCGGGGGCCGACCGGGAGCACCCGCAGCGCGAGCGTGACCGGCGCGCCGAGCGCGAGGAACACCGGCACGACCATCGCGAGCAGCATGTGCTGGACCATGTGGACGCCGAAGAGCGTGCTGTCGTAGGCCTCGATGCCCGAGCAGAGGGCCAGGACGAGCACCAGCTGCCCCGTCAGCCAGCCCGCGACCCGCCCCCAGGACCACGCGTCGCCCCGCGCGCGCAGCCGGCTCACCGCGTACAGGTAGAGGCCCGTGGTGACGACGATCACGGCGCTCGGGACGAGCGGGAACCGCGCGGCCGTGAGCACGGTCGCGGGGCCGAACGGGGCGAGAGCCACGCGCCCAGACTAGGCGTGCAGACCGATCACGACGCGCCGGGCACCCCCGCGTGGAAGCCGCGCCGCAACCCTGGCAGACTGCCCCGCGTGACAACTGCTTCTGCCACGGCTCAGGCGGCTCCCAAGGCGCACGGCCACACGCTCACACGGCCCAACATGGTGTCGATCGGCACCATCGTCTGGCTGTCGTCGGAGCTGATGTTCTTCGCGGCGCTGTTCGCGATGTACTTCACGATCCGTGCGACCACCGGGCACGCCAACTGGCCGCCGGAGCACGTCGAGCTCAACATCCCCTACGCGACGTTCTTCACCGTGATCCTGGTGCTGTCCTCGGTCACCTGCCAGATCGGCGTGTTCAAGGCGGAGGAGGGCAACGGGCACGCCATGCGCCGCTGGTTCTTCCTCACGTTCGTGATGGGCCTGACCTTCGTGCTCGGCCAGGCGAACGAGTTCCGCACGCAGTACGGCGAGGGCAACACGCTCAAGAGCGACGGCTACGGCTCGATGTTCTACCTGACCGAGGGCTTCCACGGCCTGCACGTCATCGGCGGCCTGATCGCGTTCATCTTCGTGCTGATCCGGTCCACCATCGGGCGCTACACGCCTGAGAAGGCCACCTCCGCGATCGTCGTGTCCTACTACTGGCACTTCGTCGACGTGGTGTGGATCGGCCTGTTCGCGACCATCTACCTGATCAAGTGAGGACGGCCAGCGTGCGCACGCGCGTCAGCAACTACGGGGTGCTGCTGCTGGCCCTCGTGCTCGTCGGTGGCCTCTACACGGCCTTCGCGAGCCCGGGCAGCAAGGCCGCCGCGCCCGTCAACCAGTCGACCGCCGTGGAGGAGGGGCGCCAGCTCTACCTCCAGGGCTGCTCGACCTGCCACGGCCTCAACCTGCAGGGCGCCTCCGGGCCGACCCTCGTCGGTGTCGGCTCCGCCGCCGTCGTCTTCCAGGTCGGCTCCGGCCGCATGCCGCTGGCCAACGGCACGGCGCAGGCGCCGCGCAAGAAGGTCAAGTACGACCGCACGCAGATCGACCAGCTCGCCGCCTACATCCAGTCCAAGGGCGGTGGCCCCGAGGCCCCGACCGACGCCGAGGTGGCGGCCGTCGCCGACGGTGACCTCGCCCTCGGTGGCGACCTGTTCCGCACCAACTGCTCGAGCTGCCACAACTTCGCCGGTGCAGGCGGTGCGCTCACGCGCTCCAAGTACGCCCCTGCGCTGAAGGCCGCCGACGTCCGCACGATCATCACGGCGATGCAGTCCGGCCCCGAGAACATGCCGCGGTTCAGCGAGAACACGCTGACCATGAAGGAGAAGCAGGACATCGCCAAGTACGTCCGCTTCATCACGACCGAGAACAAGGACCCGGGTGGCGCGGCACTCGGCCACTACGGTCCCATCCCCGAGGGCCTGACGATCTTCCTCGTCGGCATCGGGCTGATCATCGTCGTCACGCTCTGGATCGGTGCACGCGCATGAACACACCCCACGAAACCGCTCGCTTCGCTCACGCTTCCGCGGGGACCCCGTGAGCTCTATCCGCGACCGCCTCAAGAAGGCTCCCGAGGCGCCGGCAGACGGCCCCGGGTTCGAGCAGCACGAGACCCGCGGTGCGGGCGGCGTCCCGATCGAGCCGAAGACGGGCCCGAAGGACGACCGCACGCCCGACGAGAAGCGGGCCGAGCTCGCCGTGTCGGTGCTGTTCCTGCTCGCCCTCGTCGGTGCCGTCGGCTTCATCGCGACCTACGTCGCGTGGCCCTACAAGTACGGCGAGAGCGGCTACGAGTGGTACACCCCGCTGCTCGGCGTCACGATGGCGCTCGCGCTCATCGGCGTCGGTGCCGGCGCCGTGCTCTGGGCCAAGACCCTCATGGTCGACGAGGAGACGGTGCAGGAGCGCCACCACCTCAACTCCGAGCCCGAGGACCGCACCGCTGCCGCGGAGGTCCTGAAGGCCGGTGCCGAGGACTCGCGCCTCATGAAGTACCCGATGCTCCGCCGTACCTTCCTGCTCTCGCAGGCCGCCCTCGCGGTCCTGCCGATCCCGCTCCTGTTCAGCCTGGGCCACTTCCAGCACAAGGAGCGGGCCATGGCGAAGACGGGCTGGAAGAAGGGCTCGCGCCTGCTCGACGAGCTCGGCCGCCCGGTCAAGCTCGGCGACCTCGAGGTCGGCGGCGTGAAGTCGGTCTTCCCCGACGTCCCCGGCGGGCGCCGGATGGCCGACTCGGCCGCGCTGCTCATCCGGATGCGCCCCGACGAGCTCAAGCCCATGAAGGGCCGCGAGAGCTGGGTCTACGACAAGCAGTACATCGTCTACTCGGTCATCTGCACCCACCTCGGCTGCCCCGTGAAGCTCTACGAGCAGCAGACGCACCACCTGTTCTGCCCGTGCCACCAGTCCACGTTCGACGCCGCGAACGGCGCGAAGGTGCTGTTCGGCCCGGCCGCGCGCAACCTGCCTCAACTGGCGATCACCGTCGACGACGAGGGATACTTCGTCGCACGGGACGACTTCAACGAGCCGGTCGGACCCTCGTACTGGGAGCGCAAGCCCTCGTACAAGGAGCCGAAGTACGACGGGACAGGTGCCTGACATGGCTGCGACAGGAACACGGCAGAACCCCGCCGTCGGCACGGCCATCTGGGTCGACGACCGCCTCGGCTCCTCGAACTTCCTCAAGCGCAGCCTGAACAAGGTCTTCCCGGACCACTGGTCGTTCATGCTGGGCGAGGTCGCGCTCTACAGCTTCATCGTCCTGCTGCTGTCCGGCACCTACCTGACGCTCTTCTTCGAGGGCAGCAGCCGCGAGGTCATCTACAACGGCAGCTACACCCCGCTCAAGGGCATCCCGATGTCCGCGGCCTACGCGTCGACGCTCGACATCAGCTTCGACGTGCGCGGCGGCCTCATCATGCGGCAGATCCACCACTGGGCCGCGCTGCTGTTCATGGCGTCGATCGTCGTGCACCTCATGCGCGTCTACTTCACCGGCGCCTTCCGCAAGCCGCGTGAGCTCAACTGGATCCTCGGCGTCGGCCTGCTCACGCTCGGCCTGGTCGAGGGCTTCGCGGGCTACTCGCTCCCGGACGACCTGCTGTCCGGCACGGGTCTGCGCATCGCGTACTCGATCGTGCTGTCGATCCCCGTCATCGGCACCTGGGCGGGCTTCCTCGTCTTCGGTGGCGAGTACCCCGGCGGTCACATCATCGAGCGGCTCTACCCCATCCACATCCTGCTCGTGCCCGGCATCATCCTGGCCCTCATCGGCGCGCACCTCGCGCTGGTCTGGTACCAGAAGCACACGCAGTTCGCGGGTCCCGGCCGCACGGAGAACAACGTCGTCGGCTCCAAGGTCTACCCGGCCTACAGCGCCAAGGCCGGCGGGTTCTTCTTCCTGGTGTTCGCCGTCATGGCGGCCCTCGGCGGTCTCGCGCAGATCAACCCGATCTGGCTGTACGGCCCCTACGACCCGTCGCAGGTGTCCGCCGGTTCCCAGCCCGACTGGTACATCGGCTTCCTCGACGGCTCGACCCGTCTGATGCCGAACTGGGAGCTGCGC
>CBIHPE010000099.1:0-13626 GCA_966212015.1 uncultured Frankiales bacterium
CCATCACGCCCTCGATGACAGCGACGTCGCAGCCCCGGGCGCCGTGCAGGAGCAGCGGCGCCACGAGCGACTCGCCGACCATCACCGGGTCGAGGTTGCGGCCCGGCCGTCCCGCGGCGAGCCCGTGGTAGCCGGGGTCGATGTAGTCGGGCCCGACCGTGTGCGGGCTGACCTCGAGGCCGCGCTGCCGGAGCGCAGCCATCAGCCCGGTGGCCACCGTCGTCTTCCCCGCACCCGACCCGGGCGCGGCGATGACGACCCTCGGGATCCTCACCACGCCGTCACCACTCTGGTCACCACTCGATGCCCCGCTGGCCCTTCTGGCCCGCGTCCATCGGGTGCTTGACCTTCGTCGTCTCCATGACGAGGTCGGCGATCTCGATGAGCCGTGGGTGGGCGTCGCGGCCCGTGATGACGACGTGCTGGTGACCGGGGCGGGTCGCGAACGCGTCGACGACGTCGTCGATGTCGAGCCAGCCCCACTTCAGGAGGTAGGTGAACTCGTCCAGCACGTAGAAGTCGTAGGTCTCGGCGAGCAGGTCGCGCTTGATCTGCTCCCAGCCCTCGCGCCCGTTGGCGGCGTGGTCCTCGTCCGTCCCCTGCTTGCGGGTCCAGGACCAGCCCTCGCCCATCTTGTGCCACGTGACCGGGCCGCCCTGGTCGGACTCCCCCAGCACCTTCAGCGCGGTCTCCTCGCCGACCCGCCACTTGGCGCTCTTCACGAACTGGAAGACCCCGACCGACCAGCCCTGGTTCCAGGCGCGCAGCGCCATGCCGAACGCCGCGGTCGACTTGCCCTTCATCTCACCCGTGTGCACGACGAGCAGCGGGCGGTTGCGGCGCTGCCGGGTGGTGAGACCGTCCTGCGGTACGACGGAGGGCACTCCCTGCGGCATGTCAGGCCGCCTTCACGACGCGGGTCAGGCCCTCGGCCGACAGCTCGTCGAGGCCGTAGACCCTGGCGCCCAGCACCTCGCCGAGCCGATGGGCCAGCTTGAGCCGGACGAAGCCGCTCTCGCAGTCGACGACGACCGACGCGGCAGCCAGCTTCCTCAGATGGGCCGCCGCGAGCTCGGGCGACGGGCCCTGCGTGTGCCGGCCGTCGGTGATGACCACGACGAGCGCGCGTCGTGCGGGGTCGCGGACCTTCTCGACCCGCAGCACCTCCGCGGCCGCGAGCAGTCCTGCCGAGAGGGGCGTGCGGCCACCCGTCGGCATCTCCCGAAGGCGTGCGACGGCGGCGTCGACCGACGACGTGGGCGGCAGAAGCAGCTCGCTGCCCTCGCCGCGGAAGCTCAGCAGCGCGACCTTGTCACGTCGCTGGTAGGCGTCGGTCAGGAGGCTGAGCACGGCGCCCTTCACGGCGACCATCCGCTGGCGCGAGGCCATCGAGCCGCTGGCGTCGACGACGAACAGCACGAGGTTGCCCTCGCGCCCCTCGCGCACGGCCTCGCGCAGGTCCTCGCGGTGGACCTTCAGCGCGCTGGTGCGGCCGCGCGCCACCTGGTGCGGTGCGGCGGCGCGCAGGGTGGCGGTGAGGTGCACCGAGTGCAGGTGACCCTCGGGGACGCGGGCGCCGGTCAACCGCCCTGACCCGCCCTCCGAGCGGGACCTCCGGCCCGACGCGCCGTGCTTGCGGTTGACGCCGTCCACGTGCAGAGCGATCGGTGTGAACGCCTCCCCCACGGGCTGCGGCGCGGTGTCGCTCGTGCTCCCCTGCGTCCTTCTCTCCGAGCCTGACTGCGGGGGCAGCTCTGAGGACGTTGCCGGGGTGTCGTCGCTGGAGGAGCCGGCTGCGTCGTCGGCGGGACCGGAGCCGCCACCGCCGGGGCCGTCGTCCTCGGGCTCCGGGGGCGCGGCCTGGGCCAGGGCGTCGTCGAGCTGCTGCTCGTCGAGGCCGGGGGCGTCGAAGGGGTTGCGACGGCGGCGGTGCGGGAGGGCGAGGCGGGCGGCGGTGCGCACGTCGTCCGTGGTGACCTCGTCCCGACCGGCCCAGGCAGCGAGGGCGATCGCCGCCTTGGCGGTGACCAGGTCGGCGCGCAGCCCGTCGACGTCGAAAGCGGCGCAGACCGAGGTGATCTCGACGAGCGCCTGGTCGCCGAGCACGACGCTCTCGAGCCGGGCACGAGCTGCGGCGATGTGGGTGGCCAGCTCCTCGTCTGCGGCCTTCCACTGCGCCGCGAAGCCGGCCGGGTCGGCCTCGTAGGCCAGCCGTCGGCGTACGACCTCTGCCCTCTCGGCCGGGTCACGGGTGGCGTGCACCTCCACGGTGAGCCCGAACCGGTCGAGCAGCTGCGGCCTGAGCTCGCCCTCCTCGGGGTTCATCGTGCCGACGAGCAGGAACCGCGCCGCGTGCTGGACCGACACGCCCTCGCGCTCGACGTAGGAGGTGCCCAGGGCCGCCGCGTCGAGGAGCAGGTCGACCAGGTGGTCGTGGAGCAGGTTGACCTCGTCGACGTAGAGGACGCCGCGGTGGGCGGCAGCGAGCAGGCCCGGCTCGAAGGCGGTGACGCCGGTGGTCAGCGCCTTCTCGAGGTCGATCGACCCGACCAGGCGGTCCTCCGAGGCACCGACGGGCAGCTCGACGAGGCGGGCTGGCCGCTGCACGCGGGGGCCGTGCGCGTCGATGCAGGTGTCGGTGGGACCGCAGTTGAAGCGGCAGCCCTCCGGCACGTCGATGGGCGGCAGCAGCGCGGCGAGGGCGCGCACGATGGTCGACTTCGCGGTGCCCTTCTCGCCGCGGACCAGGACGCCGCCGACGGCCGGGGACACGGCGTTGACGATGAGGGCCAGGCGCAGGTCGTCGAGGCCGACGACGGCGCTGAAGGGGTACATGGGTCGGGTCCGCGCCCTTTGTCTCGAGGAGTGTGGCGGGGAGGGTCTGGCTTCACAGTGGCGGGACCGCGCCGATGACGGCTTCCTCTCCGTTCCCGAGCCTAGAGCACGACCGTCCGGTGGCCGTTGCGCAGGACCCGGTGCTCGAGGTGCCACCGGACCGCGCGCGCGAGGCAGACCGTCTCGAGGTCCGCACCGAGCTGCACCAGCTGGTCCGGTGTGTGCGCGTGCGTCACCCGCGCCACCTCCTGCTCGATGATCGGCCCCTCGTCGAGGTCGGCCGTCACGTAGTGCGCCGTCGCGCCGATCAGCTTCACGCCGCGCTCGTGGGCCTGGTGGTAGGGGCGGGCGCCCTTGAAGCTGGGCAGGAACGAGTGGTGGATGTTGATCGTGGCCGGGAGCCTGTCGACCAGCTCGGCGCTCAGGATGCGCATGTAGCGGGCCAGCACGACGAGGTCGACGCCGTCGGCGAGCTCGGCGATCCGGGCCTCGCTGTCGACCCGCTCGAACGGCAGGCCGTAGGACTCGACCAGGTCCTTGTGGTCGTCGTGGTTGGACCCGACGGCGACGATCTCGGCGGGAAGCGCTCCGGTGCGGTGCCGGTAGAGCAGGTCGTGCAGGCAGTGCCCCTGCTTGCTGACGAGCACGAGGACCCTGGGCCGCTCGTCCGTGCCGTGCATGGTCCAGTCCATGTCGAACTGCTCAGCCACCTGACGGAACCCCTCGGCCAGCGCCGGCGTCCCCTGTACGTGCACCCGCATGAAGAAGCGCCCGGTGTCGGGGTCTCCCCACTCCTGGCTGTCCAGGATGTTCGCGCCGTGCTCGGCCAGGAAGCCGGTCACGGCGTGCACCACCCCGACCCGGTCGGGGCAGCTCAGCGTCAGCACCGTCTCCACGCCCGCCAGGCTAGGCGTGAAGGGACAGTGCGCTGCGGTTTTCGGCCCGGATTCCGCAGCGCTGCGTCCAGTCGCGTGCGACGGTGGGGTGTGCGATGGGTGCCGGTGCTGCTGCTGGCAGCGGCGTGCTCTGCGGGTACGACGACGGCGGCCCCGTCCGCCACGCCCGCGCCCACTCCTGACCAGGCGACGGCGACCTACCAGCCCACCCCTGGCGGATCGGCCGTGCCGACAGTCGTGCGCCCGCCCACACCGTCGCCGACGCTGGCCCCGTGGGTGGTCGGTGCGTCACCGCTGCCGCTCCAGGCCAACGGGTTCGGCCAGGTCCTCCCGACGCCCCCGCAGCTGCGCGACCGGCACCTGCAGGCGGCCGACGTGCTGCCGCCTCCTTCGGACGGGCGGTTCCACGCGACCGCCGTCCGGGTCAGCGACGCGGTCCGGCAGCGGATGGGGACGACCTACAAGGCCGGCTGCCCGGAACCGCTCTCGGCCCTGCGCTACCTGACGCTGACGTTCCGCGGGTTCGACGGCAGGGCGCACACGGGTGAGCTCGTCGTGCGCCAGGACGCCGTGGGGCGCGTGACAGCGGCGTTCCGGCGGCTGTTCGCCCTCGGGTTCCCGATCGAGGAGATGCGGCTCCCCGGCACGAAGGACATGAACGAGAAGCCGACCGGCGACGGCAACGACACCGCCTCCTTCGTCTGCCGGCCCGCCCGTGGCCAGACCAGGTTCTCGGCGCACGCCTACGGACTGGCGATCGACGTGAACCCGTTCCAGAACCCCTACGTGAAGGGCGAGCTGGTCCTCCCCGAGCTGGCCAGCGCCTATCGCGACCGGTCGTGGCACCGGGACGGCATGTTCCTGCGCGGGTCGGCCGCGGTCCGGGCCTTCACGGACAACGGCTTCACCTGGGGCGGGACCTTCAGCCGCCCCAAGGACTACCAGCACATGACGCTGACGGGGAACTGAGCCAGCTCGCCTAACGTGTGGCGGCAACCCGGCATGCTGGGCGCATGACCGTCCGTCCTGCGCGTCCCGACGAGGCGGCCGCTGTCGTGCCGCTGTACGAGTGGCTGTTCGCCCCACCCGGCGGACGTCCGCCGCAGTGGGACGTGCCGGTCGCCGAGGCGCGGCTGCGCGCGCTGATCGACAGCGACCGCGCGAGCGTCCTCGTGGCCGACGACCTGAGCGGCTTCTGCACCGTCGTGCTCGACCTCCCGTCGGTGCGCTTCGGCCAGCGCGCGTGGGTCGAGGACCTGGCCGTCGACCCGGCCAGGCGGTCGGAGGGCATCGGCAAGCAGCTCCTCGACGCCGCCAAGACCTGGGCGGTGGAGCACGGCGCGAGCCACCTCGAGCTCGACAGCGGAGACGGCCGGCTCGACGCCCACCGCTTCTACGAGCGCGAGCAGCCGACCTGGACCAGCCGCTGCTTCGCCTGGTGGCTGGGCTGAAGCGGTGGCGAGCGCCCCGTAGGTTGGCGGCATGAGCGACGTCATCGAGGCGCGCGGTCTCGTCAAGCGCTACGACAGCCGCTCCGGCGTGGTCACGGCGCTGGACGGGCTCGACCTGTCCGTACCTGAGGGCACCGTGCTCGGCCTGCTGGGTCCCAACGGCGCCGGCAAGACCACCGCGGTGCGCATCCTGTCCACGCTGCTGGCGCCCACCGAGGGCGAGGCCCGGATCGCCGGCATCGACCTGCGCACCGACCCGGCCGGCGTCCGTGCCCGCATCGGCCTGTCCGGGCAGTACTCCGCCGTGGACGAGTACCTCACCGGCGCCGAGAACCTCGAGATGGTCGGGCGGCTCTACAAGCTCGGGAGAGCGAGGGCACGGACCCGGGCCGCAGAGCTGCTGGAGCGGTTCGACCTGGTCGACGCAGCGAACCGTCCCGTCAAGGGCTACTCGGGCGGCATGCGCCGCCGGCTCGACCTGGCGGGCGCCCTGGTCGCGGAGCCCGCCGTGCTCTTCCTCGACGAGCCCACGACCGGTCTCGACCCGCGCAGCCGCACCGGCATGTGGGAGGTCATCCGCGAGCTCGTGCGCGGCGGCACGACGCTCCTGCTCACGACGCAGTACCTCGAGGAGGCCGACCGCCTCGCCGACGACATCGTCGTCATCGACCACGGGCGCGCCATCGCCCGCGGCACCGCTGACGAGCTCAAGAAGCAGGTCGGTGGCGAGCGGATCGAGCTCGCCCTCGTCGACCCCGCAGACACCGGCACGGCACGCGACGTCCTCGCCCGGGTCGCGGTCTCGGAGGTCAGCGGCGCCGACGACGGGCGCACCCTGCTCGCACCCGTCTCCGGAGGCGCTACCGACCTGCGCACAGCGCTGACGGAGCTGGCCGCGGCCGGCGTCGAGATCAGCGACGTCGGGCTGCGCAGGCCGACGCTCGACGACGTGTTCCTGACCCTGACGGGCCGCGCCGCGGCCGACGAGGAGGCCGGCTCGTGACCGCCCTGAGCGACACGCTCGTCGACACCGCGACGATCGTGAAGCGCAACAGCATCAAGATCGTGCGCGTCCCTGAGGTCGTGATGTTCACCCTGCTGCAGCCGATCATGTTCGTGCTGCTGTTCGCCTACGTCTTCGGCAGCGCGATCCGCCTCCCCGGCACCGACTACAAGTCCTTCCTCATCGCCGGTGTCTTCGTCCAGACCTGCATCTTCGGCTCGACCTGGACCGGCGCCTCTCTTGCGGAGGACATGCAGAAGGGCGTCATCGACCGGTTCCGCTCGCTCCCGATGTCGCGCTACGCCGTGCTGCTGGGCCGCACCTTCACGGACGTGGTCATCAACGTCCTCAGCCTCGTCGTCATGGCCCTGACCGGGCTCGTGGTCGGCTGGCGCATCGAGAGCTCCTGGTACGAGGCCGCCGGGGGCTTCGCGCTGCTGCTGCTGTTCGCCCACGCCGTCTCGTGGATCATGGGCTGGGTCGGGCTGAAGGTGTCCGGCCCCGAGGCGGTCAACAGCGCGTCGTTCATGGTGATCTTCCCGCTGACCTTCATCGCCAACACCTTCGTGCCGCTCGAGAACCTGCCCCGCGTGCTCAAGGTGGTCGCCGAGTGGAACCCGGTGTCGTCGATGTGCCAGGCCGCGAGGGAGCTGTTCGGCAACGAGCTCGGGGTGAAGACCGTGTCCGGCGCGTTCCCCATCCAGCACCCGGTCGCCTACACGCTGCTCTGGATCGCCGCGATCCTCGCGGCGTTCGTGCCGCTGTGCGTCCGGGCCTACGAGCGGTCAGCCCTGCGCTGAGACGATCTCCTTGAGCGCGGGCACGAGGATCCGCTCGAGGTCCTCCTTGCTCGCGTTGACGAGGGCGGGGAGCTGCAGCAGGTAGCGGCCCATCACCAGGCCCATCATCGTGCTCGCGAGCAGCCCGGCCCGCAGCTCCGCGTCGTCACCGCCGATCGTCTTCGCGATCATCGCCTGGGTCTCGCACATGACCTCGTCGCGCACGATGCCCAGCGCGCTGTCGTGCGTCAGGCAGTTGCGCATGAGGGCGATGCTGGCGTCGCGCGTGGCCGGGTCCTCGAAGCCCTCGAAGACGTCGCCTATGGCGGTGAGCGGGATCTCCGCGAGCGAGGCGGCGCCGATCCGCTTGTGGTCGACCTGCCAGCGCGCAGCCGCGGCGAACAGGCCCTCCTTGTTGCCGTAGTACTGCATGACGAGCGCCGGGTCGATGCCGGCCTTGCCGGCGACGGCGCGGATCGTCGTCTTCTCGAAGCCGACCTCGGCGAACAGCTCGCGTGCCGCCTCGACGATCGCCGCTTCGGTGCGCTTGCGACGTCCCTCACGCGGCAGCGACTCAGGAACGTCCGGTGCGGCGCCGATGCTGGGAGATGTCACGCACATCACTCTACAGCGGTTGACCCTTCAGTGTTCAAGGGTCTACGGTCGTTGAGTCAACGCACGTAGAGGGGATCCTGACCCATGTCCGTCCTGTCCGACGCACCCGCCGGCATCACCCACGCCGACGGCCGCAGCGTCCACAAGGGCCTCGCCCTCGTCGTCGTGGCCATCGCCCAGCTGATGGTCGTGCTCGACGCCACGATCGTGAACGTCGCGCTGCCCGACATCGCCGGCGCCCTGCACGTCACCAGCAACTCCGACCTGCAGTGGGTCGTCACGGCGTACGCCCTGACGTTCGGCGGCTTCCTGCTGCTCGGCGGCAAGATCGCCGACCGCGTCGGCCGCCGCAACGTCTTCATGGGCGGTGCCGTCCTGTTCGCCGCGGCCTCCCTCGCGGGCGGCGTCTCCAACAGCCTGGGGCTGCTCATCGCAGCCCGGGCTCTCCAGGGCATCGGCGGCGCGCTGATGTCCCCCGCGGCGCTCTCGCTGCTCACCGTCATCTTCGAGGAGGGCGAGGAGCGCAACAAGGCGCTCGGCATCTGGTCGGCCATCACCGCCGGCGGCGCCGCCCTCGGCCTCATCCTCGGCGGCGTCCTCACCGAGTACGCCTCCTGGCGCTGGGTCTTCCTCGTCAACCTGCCGATCGCGGCCCTCGCCGTCGTCGGCTCCCTGCGCTTCGTGCCCGAGTCGCGGGACGAGCGGGCGCAGGGCTTCGACATCCCCGGCGCCGTCTTCGTCACGGGCGGCCTGATGGCCCTCGTCTACGGCCTGGTCAAGGGCAACGACTACGGCTGGGGCGACGTCAAGACCCTCGGCTGGTTCGCCGGCGCCCTGCTCGCGCTCGTCGCCTTCGCCCTGGTCCAGGCGACCTCGAAGAACCCGCTCGTGCCGTTCCGCGTCCTGCGCAACCGGAGCGCGATCGGAGCCGACCTCGGCGCGCTGCTGATCGGTGCCGGTGTCTTTGCGATCTTCTTCTTCCTCATCTTGTGGTCGCAGTTCGTCAACGGCTGGAGCCCGATCAAGTCCGGCTTCGCCTTCCTGCCGATGACGCTGCTGATCGGCGTCGGTGCCGGCATCGGCGCCACGCTGCTCGGCAAGGTCGGGCCGCGCCCGCTCCTCATCGTCGGCCCGCTGCTCGCCTCGTCGGGACTGCTTCAGCTGGCGCTGCGCCTCGAGCCGTCCTCGTCCTACACGACGGTCGTGCTCCCCGCCCTCGTCTGCGTCGCCTCCGGCATGGGCATCACCTTCGTCGCGCTGACGTCGTCCGCCGTCGCCGGTGTCCCGTCCGAGGACGCCGGCCTCGGCTCGGCGCTGCTCAACGCCGGCCAGCAGATCGGCTCGGCCGTCGGCCTGGCCGTGCTGACCGCCGTCAGCACCTCCCACACGCACAACGTGCTGAAGGGCCTCGGCGCTGCTGCCGCCGACAAGACCAACCAGGTCAACGCCCTGGTCGACGGCTGGGACGCGGGCTTCCTCGTCGGTGCTTTCTTCCTCCTCGGCGCCGCGGTGATCGCAGGCTCCCTGGTGAAGGTCTCCAAGGAGGACGCCGCGAAGGCCCTCAAGGAGTCCGCGGCCGCCGCCTGACCGACCGCTTCGAGAGCCCGTCTCCCCTCGTGGGAGGCGGGCTCTCGCCGTGCCTACCCCAGGGAGGTGCGGACCGTGGGCAGACCCGCGGGGGCGCCGTGCTCGATCAGCCGGCTGATCGCGTCGGTGTCGAGGTGCTCCACGACCAGGTCGCCGAGCAGGTCGAGCCGCGCCTGCCGCACGTCGGCGAACGACCGCTCCCCCGGCACCCAGTCCCGTCCGGTGAGGGCCGCGACCTCGGACAGGTACGCCCGACGGAACCCGTCGCTCTCGAGCGCACCGTGCCAGACGGTGCCGCTGGCGGCTCCGACGCGGCAGCCGTCGAGGAAGGGCTCGCCTCCCGACACGGTGATCCGGCCGTGGTGGATCTCGTAGGCCGAGGTCACGTCGTGGCCGCGCCACGACCCGACCGGGCGGGCCAGCACCTTGTCGGGTGCGAAGACGGTGCTGATCGGCAGGAGCCCCAGCCCCGCAACGGATCCGGCCCTCGACTCGACCTCGTCGGCGATGGACGTGCCCAGCATCTGGAACCCGCCGCAGATCCCGAGGACCGGGCCCTCGTGCCGGCGGATCGCCGCGTCGATGCCCCGGTCGCGCAGCCAGGCGAGGTCGGCCACGGTCTGCCGGGTGCCCGGCAGCACGACGAGGTCGGCGTCGGCGAGCTCCTCGGCGGTCTCGGCAAACCGCACCAGCACCCCGGGCTCGGATCGGAGCGCGTCGATGTCGGTCCAGTTCGAGAGCCGCGGGAGCCGGACGACGGAGACCCGCAGCACGTCGCGGCCGAGCGCGGGCAGGGGAGCCACCCGTGCCGACAGTCCCAGGGAGTCCTCGACGTCGAGCTCGAGCCCCTCGGCCCACGGCAGCACGCCGAGGGTCGGCCGGCCGGTGAGGTCGCGGAGCATGTCGAGACCGGGCGCCAGCAGCGCCGGGTCGCCGCGGAACTTGTTGATGACGAAGCCGCTGATGAGCGCCTGGTCCTCCGGCGACAGCACGGCCAGCGTGCCGAAGAGGCCGCCGAAGACGCCCCCGGGGTTGATGTCTCCGACGACGATCACCGGCAGCTCCGCGGCACGGGCCAGGCCCATGTTGGCGATGTCGGTCGCTCGCAGGTTGATCTCCGCGGGCGACCCGGCGCCCTCGCAGATCACGACGTCGTAGCGGGACTGCAGGTCGCGCAGGCACTCGACCGAGATACGTCCCAGCTCGGCGGAGTGCGTGCGGTACGACGTGGCGGACACGTCGGCGTAGGGCTTGCCCATCAGCACGACCTGCGACGTGCGGTCGCTCCCGGGCTTGAGCAGCACCGGGTTCATCGCCGCCTCCGGCTCGATGCCGGCAGCCGCCGCCTGCATCGCCTGAGCCCGACCGATCTCGGCCCCGTCGATCGTGACCGCGCTGTTGAGCGACATGTTCTGCGCCTTGAAGGGCGCGACCTTCACGCCCTCGCGGGCGAGCCAGCGGCAGAGCCCCGCGGTGAGCACGGACTTGCCCGCGTCCGACGTCGTACCCGCGACGAGGAGCGACCCTCTCATCGCCGCGCCGCCACGGCGAGGGCACCTGCAGCGACCGACACGGCGGCGGAGAGCCGGGCGGCGCGGGGGATGTCGGCGACGAACGGTGCGGGCCCGTCGCCGAGCAGGGGCCGGCTCTCGACCCTGGTGCCGTAGGTGAGGGTGCCACCCAGCGTCCGGCCGAGCGCACCCGCGAACGCCGCCTCGACCGGCCCGGCGTTCGGCGACGGGTGCTTGCGGCCGTCGCGCCGCCAGGTCCGCAGCGCGCGACTGCGCGACCCGTCGGCGACGGGAGCGAGCGCCGCGGCCAGACCGGCGGTGAGGCGCGCAGGCACCCAGTTCGCGACGTCGTCTAGCCGCGCCGCCGCCCACCCGAAGCGCAGGTAGCGGTCGGACCGGTGGCCCACCATCGCGTCGAGGGTGTTGACGGCGCGGTAGCCGAGAAGCCCTGGTACGCCGGCGAGCGCGCCCCAGAACAAGGGCGCGACGACAGCATCCGACGTGTTCTCGGCGACCGACTCCACGGTGGCCCGGGCCAGCTCCGACGCGTCGAGGTTCGACGGGTCGCGACCGCAGAGGTGCGGCAACCGCTCCCGCGCCCCCATGACGTCGCCCGCCTCGAGGAGCTGGTGCATGGTTGCCGCCTCGCGTCGCAGCGTCGTCCCGCCGACGACGACCCAGGTCGCCACCGCGACCGACAGCCGCCGGCGGCCGAGCAGCGCCCCGAGCCCGGCAGCAGCGCCGGTCAGGCCGAGGGCGTAGACCGCTCCGACGGCTCGAGAGTCCTTGTAGCCCAGGCGTTCCGCCCTCGCGGCGACCGCGCCGAAGGCCGCGACAGGATGCCCACGACGCGGGTCACCGAGCACGGCGTCCAGGCCGAGCCCGGCGGCGGTGGGCCAGGCAGACATGCCGCCGATGCTATCGGCGGCTCGCGACCAGACCCGACCGGAGCAGCGGGTCGAGCGCCTCCGGCGAGGTGGGACGGCTGTAGAGGTAGCCCTGCAGCGCGTCAGCGCCGAGGTCGATGACGGTGTCGGCGACGTCCTGGGTCTCGACGCCCTCGGCGACGACCCGCAGGCCGAGCTCGTGGGCGACGTCGACGACGGCGCGGACCACCGTTGCGCGGCGGGAGTCCTGGTCGACGCGCTCGACGATCGACCGGTCGAGCTTCAGGGTGTGCAGCGGAAGGTCGACCAGGTAGGACAGCGACGACCAGCCGGTGCCGAAGTCGTCGACGGCGACCTCGATGTCGCCGGCCGCGCAGCGGTCCAGCGCCTCGCGGGCCTGCGGCCCGACGAGGTCGCCCTCGGTCACCTCGACGGACAGCGCGCGCCGCGGGAGGCCTGCCGCGTCGATCACGGTGAGCAGGTTCGCGACCAGCTCGGGCGCGGCGAGCACCGGCGCGGGCACGTTCACCGCGCACTCGATCTCGAGCCCGTCGCGCCACCAGCGCACGAGCTGGTCGACGACCTGCTGCACGACGTTGGCGGTGAGCTCGGGCATCAGCCCCGCGCGGTTGGCGGTCTCGAGCCACAGCGCCGGCGCGATCAGGGCGTCCCCGACCCGGCGCCGGACCAGGGCCTCGACCTTCCACGGCCCCGACGAGACCGGCACGACGGGTTGGTAGTGCACGACCAGCCCGTCGCCCACGATGGCGCGGCGCAGGTCCAGCACCTCGCGGAGCCGCTGCGTCGCCGGGTCGTCGAGGGCCGGGTCGTAGCTCGCCATCCGGCCGCCGGACCGCTTCGCACGGGCCTTCGCAAGGTCGGCGTGCTGGAGGATGTCGTCGGCTCGGCCCGACGCCGGCGTCGCCGTCCCGGCGCGGACGGTGATGGGCACCGACAGCCCGGCGACCTGCAGGGTGCCGGTGCAGCGCTCCAGCGCCCGCTCCACGACCCCGAGCGCCGCTGCCTGGTCCTCGGCCTGCACCAGGAGGGCGAACTCGTCGCCGCCGATCCGCGCCACCGGGGCCTCCTGCGGCACGGAGGCGCACAGCCGCGCGGCCAGGCTGGCCAGCACCAGGTCGCCCGCGGCGTGCCCGAAGCCGTCGTTCACGAGCCGGAACCCGTCCATGTCCATGACCGCGACAAGGGTCGGCCGGTTGAGAGGCGTCGCCTGCAGCACCTCGAGGAACCCGCGCCGGTTCAGCAAGCCGGTGAGCTGGTCCTCGCGCGCGAGCATCGTCGCGCGGTGCCGGGCCTGCTCCGCCTCGTCGAGCAGCAGCGCGTTGGCCAGCGTCAGCGACACGACCCGCGCGACCTGCTGCAGGTAGCCGACGTCCGCCGGCTCGAACGCCGGCGAGCCGGCGCGGCGCGCGACCCCGAGCGCTCCCAGCGCGCGGCCGCGGCACACCAGTGGCGCCAGGACGAGGCCGTCCAGCGCGAACTCCTCGACGGCGCCGTGGAAGCGCTCGTCGATGCCGTCGAGCAGCCCGGGCACCCCGTCGGCACCGACCCAGGCGGTCTCCCCACGGCTCACGACCCGGTCGACCAGGCTGCCAGGGAGGCGGCAGCCGTCGCCTGCGATCCTGCGGGCCTGGGCCACCACGTCCTGCCCGCCGACCGTGTAGGCGCCCAGCTCAGGGCCGCCGGGCGCGAGCCACCACAGGCCGCAGGCGTCGCCGAGCAGCTCGGCCGTCGACAGCGAGGCCTGCCGCATGAGCGACGCAAGGTCGCTCTCCGCGTTGCCCAGCACGTCCGCGAGCGTCACCAGAGCCCGGGCACGCGCGACCTCGTCGCGCACCATTGGCATCGGCCCACCGCCTCCATGCGGGAATGCCACTCAGCGTAACCAGTTCGTCGCAGTTTACGCCTGGATCGCCCGGTTGGAGCAGTCGTTCCTGCGTCCGGAACGCAAAAGATCACCCGGTAGGACCCGGGGAGCCGCACTCCGCGGCTCAGGGGTCAGCAGGGGCCGGGGTGGCCGCGGGGGCCTCTGCGGCCTGGGGAG
>CBIHPE010000100.1:0-13583 GCA_966212015.1 uncultured Frankiales bacterium
CAAGGCGCAGACACCATCCGGTCGCGAGTTCACGCTCACCGACACGGTCGGCTTCGTACGGCGGCTGCCACACCAGCTCGTCGAGGCGTTCCGGTCGACGCTGGAGGAGGTCGGGGAGTCGGACCTGATCCTGCACGTCGTCGACGGCAGCCACCCGGACCCCGAGGGCCAGCTCGCCGCGGTGCGCGCGGTCTTCGCCGAGATCGATGCCAACGACGTACCCGAGATCGTCATCATCAACAAGGCCGCTCTCGCTGATCCCCTTGTGCTGTCGCGGATCCAGCGCCGCGAGAAGCACTCCGTCGCCGTGTCAGCGCTCCCGGGTGCGGGCCTACCGGATCTCGTGCAGCTGCTCGAGGACGAGGTCCCGCGGCCGTCGGAGCTGGTGCAGGTCGTCGTGCCCTACGCCGCCGGCCGGCTGGTCGCCCGCATCCACGACGAGGGCGAGGTGCTCACCGAGGAGCACCTCGAGGAGGGTACGAAGCTCAAGGCTCGGGTCGGACCCCAGCTGGCTGCGGAGCTCGCGGACTACCTGGTCGCCTGACGCTGCTGACGCGACCCGTCCTGGTCCTCGCCGCCGTCGCCCTTGTGGCCGTCGTCGTGGTGCTCCTCGTCCCGGCTGGGAGCGCTCGACGGTCCGTGCCCCTCGTCGGAGGGCTCCGGCGTGTGGAACGGCCGCGGGCTGTCGCCCTGGTCCTGACCGTCGTCGTCGCGCTCGGGGGGCCGGCTGGGCCGGGCGCTCGGGTGCGGGCTCGGCTTCGGGTCCTCGCTCGGCTCGGCCGTGGCGGCCGGGGCCAACCTCGCGGTGGGCTCCGGGGCAGGCTTCGGCTCGTCGGGCTTGGGCAGCCGGATCGGCGTGATGGAGGAGACGGTGTCGGACACGACCCGCTGCGCCCCGTCGGGCAGCACGTTGGCCGACGCCGCACCTAGCGTGCCGCCGAGGACCGCGCCCGTGATCGGGAGCGCCACCAGCCACCGGCGTCGCCGGACGAGGCGGGGGAGCACCGCCGTCGCAGTGGCGTCCGGGACGATCCCCGCGGCCAGCACTGCGGCCAGCGCCGGCGACGGCTGCGGTGCCTGCGTGGCCATCGCCTGGAGGTCCGAGACCAGCCCCGCCAGCTCCGGCCCCCGCAGCAGCGCGTCGGCCTCGCGGTCGGACAGGGGGCGTCTCACGCCCTCGTCATCGTCGAAGCCGGTCACAGGGTTACTCCACCCGGGTGGTTCTCCAGCTGGGCCCTCAAGGTGAGCAGTGCGCGCCGCTGCAGCTGCTTGACCGCGCCCTCGCTCCGGCCCATGGCCTCGGCGACCTGCTCGATCGACAGGTCGCCCAGGATCCGCAGCACGAGGACGTCGCGCTGGTCGGGCAGCAGGGTGTCCAGCAGCGCGAGCACCCGCTCCTGCTGAAGGTTCGTCACCGCGACGTCCTCACCGGACGGGCTGGTACGAGGATCGCCGGCGGGGTCGTAGGGAAGCGGTGGTTCCCGCCGGCCGCGCTTGCGCAGGTCGTCGACCAGGCGCGCGTGCGCGACGCTGAAGGTGAAGGTCCGCAGCCCTGCTGCGCCGCCGGTGAGCTGGGCGAGCTTCGGCAGCACCGTCAGGAAGACCTCGCTGGTCAGGTCCTCCGGCTCAGCGGCGCCCCGGGCCCGCAGGTACCCCAGCACCTTCGGCGCGAGCTCCTCGTAGACGCCCTGCAGCGCCCACGCCTCACCCGCCCGGGCCGCGGGCAGCAGGTCGTCGAGGAGGGCGTCGCTCACAGGTCCTTCAGGAAGCGGTCGGAGCGGGCCGCTGCGCGCGACCCGCTCCGATCATGCTGCCAGGCGGTCAGTCGTCGCTGGAGTCGCTGGAGTCGCCGGAGTCGCTGCCGCCGTGTCCCTTGCCCTTGCCCTTGCTCGCGTGCTCGTGCTTGGCCTTGTGGTGCTTGGCCGTGTGAGCCGGCTTGGCGTGCGGGGCCTTGCTGTGCGGGGGCGTGTGGCCGGGCTTGTACCAGCCGCAGTGCAGCCCGTTGTCGTGGTGCTCAGCCGGGTCGCCCGACGCGGCCGGCGCAGGAGCGTCGGTGCTGTCGGTGCTGTCGCCCTGAGCGTCGTCGCCCTGGTCGTCAGCGGGCTCGGGGCTCTCCGCGGGGTCGGGCGCGTCGGTCTCGGTGCTGTCAGTGCTGTCCCCGCTGTCCGTGCTGTCCGTGCTGTCGGTGCTGTCCGAGGTGCTGTCGGCCGGCGCGTCCGTCGGAGCGGTCGTGGCCGAGTCGCTCGGCGTGGGCCACGGGCAGTGGCGCGCGCCGGCGGACGCGGAGTCGCTCGGCTCGGGCGCATCGGTGGGCTCGGGTGCGTCCGTCGGCTCCGGCGCGTCGGTCGGGTCGACTGCGGTGCTGCCGTCCTCGGTGGCGGCCGGCGAGGCGCTGTCGGTCGCCGTGGGCGACGCGGAGGCGTCTGTCGCGTCGGCGGTGGGGGAGAACGTGCCGGGCGAGGCGAGCGCGACGCCGGTGACGGCGAGGCTGACGGCCGCGAGGCCGCTCACCAGCACGGTCTTGCCGCCGCTGGTGAGCTTGGAGACGAGGTTGGGGCGCATGGCGGGACGTGTCCTCTACTTCGGCAGCCGCCTCGAGGGCGGCATTGCGGACTGCCACCCGAAGGGGAGGCGGCAGATCGCCTTTTCGGCGAGGTCACAGCCGTTATCGGCAGCGGAATGCCCAGGGTTACGCGTCGGGGCCACCTTCACCCGGATGGCCCCTTCACCACCACGACTACAGGGGCCGCCCCGCGGCACCCATCGGGCCGCAGGGCGACCCCTGAAGGGTCGAGCGCTCAGATCTTGCGCAGCACCGTCACGACGCGCCCCAGGACGGTCGCCTCGTCGCCCGGGATCGGGTCGAACGCCTCGTTGTGCGGCATCAGCCAGACGTGGCCGTCCTTGCGCTTGAACGTCTTGACGGTGGCCTCGCCGTCGATCATGGCGGCCACGATGTCGCCGTTGTTGGCGGTCTGCTGCTGGCGCACCACGACCCAGTCGCCGTCGCTGATCGCGGCGTCGATCATCGACTCGCCGACGACCTTCAGCATGAACAGGGTGCCGTCGCCGACCAGCTCGCGGGGGAGCGGGAAGACCTCCTCGACGGCCTGCTCGGCGAGGATCGGGCCACCGGCGGCGATCCGGCCCAGGACCGGCACGTAGGCCGGCTGCGGGAACGCGCTGTGCTCCTGGCCGTCGTCGAGGCCCATCTCGCTGGGCAGCCGGACGTCGACCGCACGGGGCTTGGTCGCGTCACGGCGCAGGAAGCCCTTCTTCTGCAGCGTGATGAGCTGGTAGCTGACGCTCGAGGTGCTCGCCAGGCCCACCGCGTCACCGATCTCGCGGATGGTGGGCGGGAAGCCGCGGCGCTCGACGGACTCGCGGATGAACTCGAGGATCTTGCGCTGCCGCGGTGTCAGGCCCTCGTTGTCGGCCGGCCCGTCCGGGAGGTTGTGGATCTGCGTGGTCTTCGGCGGCACGCCCGCCTTGCGTCCCGGCTTCTGCCGTTCGGTGTCGTGCCGCTCGGTCTCGTCCACGTGAGCTCCCTTTCGAACGTCCTGTCGAATCTCTCGAACGCCGCTGACCGTAGCCCGTGTGTTCGAAAAACCCAAACAGATGTTCGACGTGTCGTGGATTTTGTCGGAGTGCGGTGTTAGACATTGGCTCAGACGTTCGATCGAACCTCCGTTCGAACCGCCCTCTCAGAGCAGTCGTAGGAGCCTCTCATGCACAGCACCCTCCGCCTCACCCGCCGTGGCCGCGTCGTGATCGTCGGGATGCTCGCAGCGCTGCTGTTCGTGGCCTTCCTGGCGGGTCGTCAGGGGGCCAGCGCCAGCACCGACACGGCGAAGCCGGTGCCCTACACCCAGACCACCGTGCAGCCGGGCGAGTCGCTCTGGTCGGTGGCCAAGCGGGTCGCGCCGCACTCCGATCCGCGCGCGCTGGTCGACCAGATCCGCGAGCTCAACCACCTGTCCTCGGGTGGTCTGCAGGTCGGCCAACTGCTCGTCCTGCCCCGCACCTCCTGACCTGCCTGTGGACAGCCGGAAGCACGCGAGACGCCGGCTCCCTACGGTTCGCGGGTGCCCTACCGACCACCGAACCCCTTCGAGAAGTGGTGCCCGCCGGCGCTGACCGACGCGGCCGTGCCGCTCGCCCAGACCCACCGCCTGCTCGACGCGCTGCTCGAGGAGCACCAGGGCGTCAGTGATCTGACGTCGTCGGCTCCCACCCAGGCCGCGCATGCCTCCGTGGCCCGGTTCCTCGAGGCCTACAGCCAGGCCGCGTTCGACCTGCGCAGCAAGGCAGGGTCGCTCGCCGACGCCCTCCGGTTCGCCGCCCAGGAGTACATCGGCACCGAGCAGGCGCTCCGCGACCAGGTGCTCGCCCAGTCCCCGCGGCACCGCACGTGACGACGGCCGTCGCGCTCGCGCGACCCGACGACCTCTACCGAGCAGCGGCCCTGCTCGGTGGCAGCGCCGACCAGCTCGGTACGGCCGTCGCCGCGTGCCGCCGCTCCGCCCTCTCGGACTGGGTGGGCGGCCCGTCCGAGAACTACCAGCAGCGGCTCACCCAGCTCGCCGACGGCCTCGTCACGATGCGCACCGCGTTCGACGACGCCTGCGACGCCCTGCTGGCGTACGCCCGGACCGTCGGTGCGGTGCAGCCGCTCGCCGAGGAGGCAGACCGTCTGGTCACCGACGGGTCCGAGGCGCTGCTGGACCGGGCGCAGCTGCTCTACACCGAGGCTCGCGACACGGAGTCGCGCGCCGCCGCCCGGCTGTGCGCCGTTCTCGACGAGCTCACTGCCCGGGCGCCGCACGTGACCGCCTTCGGCCTCCAGCACGGTCTGGCCCACTTCGCCCAGGGCATGTCCGCCGCCGTCAGCGGCCTCGCGGACACGGTCTCCACCGCTGTCGCCTCCCTGCCGTTCGTCGGCACCGACAAGGAGCGCAGCGACGCCCGCGACGATCTCGGCGACATCGCGCTGGACGCGCTCCAGCCGTGGAAGCAGGTGAAGCAGCTCTACGACGCCATTCAGGACGGACACGGCTGGTTCGTCGCCGGCGAGCTCATCCCGCCCGCCTTCCTGCGCCTGCGGCTCACCGGCCATCCGGCTCGCGAGCTGTTCCGCGACGTCGACGCAGTCCCCGCCTCCGTCATGCTGACGCTCTACCGCGGCGGCACCGGTCTCACGGAAGACGCCGCCGTCGACTACTACCTGGTCCAGCGGCTGCGCAAGGACCTCGTGGAAGCGCTCGAGCGGTTCTCGCACGAGCCGCTGCCCGAGCTCGACCAGCTCCTCGAGCGCGGCGTCGACCTGGTCCACCAGGAGGCCCACGGCGGTCACGTGCTCCAGCGGCACATCGGGCGCGACCGCGACTTCCTCGAGAGCCGCCAGGTCTGGGACGACTACCAGTACAAGCACGCCTACACGAAGAGCAGCTTCTCCACCCTGGACGAGGCCGAGTCCCTCGTCAGTGAGGCGATCCGCTCGCACGAGTACGACATCAAGGACTTCCTCCTGGACGAGGACGAGCCCAGGCTCACCATCGAGCATCCGATCGCCGGTGCCGCGGGTCTCGTCCTGAACCGCCTTCACGAGCTGATCCCTGCCGGCTCGGTCGTTGTCGTGCTGAAGAAGGTGCATGGCACAGTGCGGATCGAGACCGCCTATCTCGATGAGTGAGGACTCGTGACATCACGCCCGCCTGGCTTCCGTCTTCAACGGATCCTCAGCACGACGCTGCACCAGGACTGGATGGAGGACTTCGCCAGTCCGTACGAGGCCGTGGAGTACTGGTTCGCGGAAGCCGGCGAGAGGGAAGGCAACAACCGCGACCTGATCGCTGACATCGACCTGCTCTTCGCAGAGACCACGAGCCCTGAGGAGCGGGTCGCTCGCCTAAAAGGGATCTACCTCGCGCCGCAGGACGTCGACGACCTGCTCCAGGCGATCCGGCACCGTGCGGTGACCGGGCTCGCGGGCAAGCCGGAGCCGCTCCACGCCCCCTCGTAAGGCGTAGCCCCGCGACGATGCGGGAGGGGTGGCGTCAGAGCGCCGCCGAGGTCACATCGTTCTCGAGGGCTGGGCGACGCGGCCGCCAAGCTGGCGCGACGATGCGGCAGGGGTGGCGTTAGAGCGCCGCCGAGGTCACATCGTTGCCGCGACTCGCGGCGACTCGCTGCGACTCGCCGCGACTCGCGGCGACTCGCGGCGTCCCGCGGCGAGAGCGGGCTACGCCGGGAGCTGGGCCTCGATGTCGGCGACCAGGGCGGGGTCGTCGGGCTCCATCTGCGGGGAGTAGCGGGCGACGACCTCGCCGGTGGGGGAGACGAGCCACTTCTCGAAGTTCCACCGGACGTCGCCGGTGTGGCCCGAGGCGTCCGCGACGGCGGTGAGCTCGGCGAACAGCGGGTGCTGGTGCTCGCCGTTGACCTCGAGCTTCTCGAACAGCGGGAAGGTCACGCCGTAGGTCGCGGAGCAGAACTCGGCGATCTCCTCGGAGGTGCCGGGCTCCTGGCCGAGGAACTGGTTGCAGGGGAAGCCGAGGACCGAGAAGCCGCGGTCGCCGTAGGTCTTCTGCAGCTCCTCGAGGCCGGTGTACTGCGGGGTGAGGCCGCACTTCGAGGCGACGTTCACGAGG
Organism: uncultured Frankiales bacterium; assembly: GCA_966212015.1. GTDB lineage: Bacteria > Actinomycetota > Actinomycetes > Mycobacteriales > SCTD01 > RYN-111. The sequence continues at coordinate 6,651 of CBIHPE010000100.1, forward strand.
AGGAGGGCCTTGCCCTGCGGGAGCGAGGAGGGCTCTCCGGAGAGGGTCGTCAGCGGGATGTCGTAGAGCGTCATGGCGCCATCCCACCACACGCAACGGTTCCTTAACGCGATCACCTCCTCAACGCGGGAGCGGGGCAGACCTCGCACCATTACCTAGTAATCTCGTAGGAGAGATAGGTCACGCCGAAACATGCTTGTCATCTGGGCAAACCAGGACAACAGTGCCGTGTCATGAACACCGCCATGGACCTCGAGCGCTTCTGGATGCGCCGTCGTGCCATGAGCTTCGACGAGCGCTGTCGGGCCTAGAACCCGTCCTCTTCCCGCTCGTCCCGAAAGTCCTCCCATGCGCAAGCGCTACTGGGTGCCCGTGCTCGTCCTTGCCGTCGGCGTCGCCGGCTTCAAGGGCTACGGCGCCTACACCCGCAGCAAGCCCGTCGACTACTCCCGTGGCGGCGGTGACTTCGCCGCCCTGCCGTCGAGCACGCCGACCGCGTCAGCGGGTACGACGACGCCTCCCGTCACCCCGACAGCGACGGGATCCCCGACGGCGGGCGTGACGAGCCTGCCGAGGACGGACACGACCACGGCACCCGCCGTCGCCCCGGTGACGAGCGCAGCGCCGCTGCCCGAGCCGACGAAGACGACCACCGGCGTCGTGGTGCCGCGCGTCGGGACGTACTCGCTGAAGGTCGACGGGAGCGAGAAGGTCCAGTTCGGTCCCGTCAGCTTCTGCAACCAGAAGCTCCCGACGAGCACCCACCTGGTCGTGAAGAAGGCGAGCGGCGAGAGCCCGACGTCGTACGACTTCGACGTGCCGTTCTTCCCCGGCAAGACGGGGCAGCACGACGAGCGGCACATCTATCGGTTCACGAAGACAGCGGTCCAGCTCGACTACGAGATCGCCACCCTCACGTGCCAAGGCATTCGGCAGAGCAGCGAGACCTCCTACAAGCCGGAGCAGCCGCGCATCGAGCTGCCCCTCAAGGTGGGTGCGAGCTGGCACTACAAGGGCGGCGGCAGCAGTCGCACCGAGGACGCGACGTTCAGCGTCCAGCGCACCGAGTACCTGACCATCCAGGGCCACCAGGTCCTGACCTACGTCGTCCACACGGCCACGAGCTTCACGGGCGACGAGAGCGGCACGCGCGACCAGACCTGGTGGTACGCGCCGTCCTGGGCCATGCCCGTGAAGTGGCACGAGAAGCAGAGCGGCCACCGCAGCGGCGCCTCCTACAGCGGAGACATCACAGCAACGGTTGTTGCTGGTCCCTAGCAAGACCCCCTCAGAAACAAGGAGTTCCCCCTCATGAAGAGGCCATCTCTCCGTGCCCTGGGGCTGGCCGTGGCGGTTGCCGCGACCGGTCTCACCATCGGAGTCACTCAGTCGGCGGACGCGTCCGGGATCAAGCTCACGACGAGCTCGATCAAGGCCAGCAACGGCAAGACGTTCACCGTCACCAACCACCTCACCAAGCAGGCGCAGGCGCAGATCGCGCACAAGGCGCGGCACGAGTACCTGCTCGTGTGGGCCGGTGACACCAACGTCGCCGACACCACCGGCAAGACGATCCAGGAGACCCGCCTGTCGGTGAACCCGGTGAAGGCCCTCAACGAGGACACCGACAACCTGCCGGGTCCCGACTTCCTCGCCGTCATCGACGCGACGAAGGGCAGCGCCGACTACGGCAAGGTCGTCAACACCGCGACGGTCGGCCCGCTCGTCGAGAACGAGCCGCACCACATGCAGTACATCTTCAACAAGGGCGACAAGATCTTTGCCGGCGGCCTGTTCTCCGACGCGACCTACGTGTTCGACGTGAACAAGCTCCCCGAGCTGACGATCAGCGGGACGAACCTCCCGCAGGACACCCTCTGCGGTTCCATCCCCGACGCCTACTGGGTGCTCAAGGACCACACGGCGTACGGCACGTACATGGGCGGGCCGGACGCCCCCGGTCCGTGCGTCTACTCCGACGGGTCGGTCCGGGTCGGCAACGGCTTCGGCGGCTCGCCCGGCGAGATCGCGCACATCGGCACCGACGGCAAGACGCTGAGCGAGTCGCCGGCGGCGCTCACCACGAGCGAGGACCCGGTCGACTGCGTCGACTACCCGACGCTGGTCATCGCCAGCTGCGCGAACCCGCACGGCATCCAGGTGCGCGAGGACCTCAACACCCTCGTCGCCTCCGACTACGCCGAGCCGCGCAACATCGTGCTCGACCCGGTGAAGCCGCAGGACGCGAACATCTTCCGCGACACGGTCCGCACGTTCGACATCAAGGACCGCAACAACCCGAAGCTCGTCTCCGTCTCCCACATGCCCGACGGGCCGCGCGTCGAGCGCAACCCGGGTCACGAGGAGCCGCGCGGGATCATGGAGACGACGGTGACGAACCTGCCCGGTCACAAGGGCGCGTTCGCGAGCTCCATGTGCGGTGGCGTCATCTACTACACGCCGGACATCACGTCGAAGAAGCCGGTGTGGCGCGAGGTCTTCGACGACACGACGGCCGCCAAGAAGATCAACCCCGACACCGTCGAGGGCGGCGGTTGCGACGGCGGCGGCTGGGTGCAGACGTCGCTCGACGACAAGTACCTCTACCACGCGGTCATCGGTCGCGGTCCCGGCTCGCTCGACGACTACGACACCGGCAGCGCGAAGATGGTCTACACGATCGACATCCAGAAGCTGCTGGCCAAGGGCACCAAGACCACCTGCTCGATCAACCGCATCTCGGAGGTCTACAGCGGCGGTGCCGAGGCCGACTGCCCAAAGCTCGTCAGCGCCCTCCCCATCAAGGACCTCACCTCCGGTGGTCCGCACTGGGGAACGCTCGACAACTTCACGATCGGGTCCGACGGGTTCTTCCACGAGACCACCGACGTGCGTCGCATCGCGATCAGCGACTACTTCGTGGCGCGCACCAGCGTCGACGGTGACCACCGCGTCTGCATGATCAACGTGACGCCGGCGGGCAAGCTCAGCCTCGACACGAGCTTCCGTGACGAGAACGAGGGCACCCCCTGCGTCGACTTCAACCGCTCGTCGTGGCCGCACGGCAAGTACGGCAACGCCAAGCCGCACAGCGAGCTGTTCGTCGTCGCGGACGCCGACCTCAAGTGATCCACCAGTGATCTCAGCCCACCCGGGCCACGTCGTCGCCACGGCGGCAGCCGGCACGGTCGCACTCCGAGCGCTCCTGCTCGTGGGTGCGGCCGTGCTGGCCGGTACGGCGGTCAGCTCGCGCCGCTGGTGGACCCTGTTGCTGCTGTCGGCTCCGGTCCTGCTCGCCGTCGGCGGCACGTCCGGCTGGTTCCGCGTCTCGGTCGCGCTGCACGTCGCGGCGGCCTCGGTCTGGCTCGGGTGCGTCCTGCGCGTGGTCTCGGTACGACGTGACGTGCGGCCGGCTGTCACCCAGCGGGTCGCGCCGCTGGCGGTCACCTCCGCGGTGGCAGTCGCCGTCTCCGGCCTGAGCCAGGCGCTCGCGGATCGGGTTCGGTGGGACGGCCTCACCTTCGACCGGCTGGTCCTCGTCAAGGGCGGCCTGCTCGTCCTGGCGACGGCCCTGGGAGCCCGCACGCTGTCCGTGCCGCGCCGGGCCCTCGAGCTCACCGCGCTCGTCAGCGCCGCCGCCATCGGTGCGGTGCTCGTCGCCTTCCCGTCGGCGCCGCCGGCGGGAGTCCCGCTCGCCACGCCATACGGGACCGTCGTCCCGCAGCGGCCGGGCACCAACTACCTGCACGGCGACGACGGCACGTGGCGCCGCGTCGTGCTCCCTGCCGGCCGCTCCACCCTGCGGCTCCAGGCGGGCACCATGCTGGTGGACACCGGCCACACCCGCGGCCTGCAGCCCGACGGCCCAGAGTGCGCCACGGCCCTGCTCGTGAAGCCGTCGCTCACGACCTGCCCCGACCAGCAGCTCGACCCGGCGGACGCCCGGGCGCTGCGGGCACTCGGCGCGTGGCTGGTGCGCCGGGGGATCACCTCGGTCGCGGTGCAGTCGGACGGGAGCCCGCGGAGCCGCCGCGCCGCGGAGGCCTTGGGGGTCGCGTCCGCGGCGCGGCCGCACGCCATGGTGCTCACCGGGACCTGGGAGTCGGCTGAGGCGGAGCTTCGCTCCCTGGGACGTTCCGTCCCAGAAGGGGGCGTCTACCTCGCCCCCTGGCTGATGACCGGGCCGATCCTCACGTCGTACGCGACCACAGCGCCCCTCGTCGTCCTCCCCTTCGACCCGCACGGCCCACAGGCCGCGCGCTACGCCGCCAGCCTGCCGGCGGGGGAGACCCCGACGGCCGCCGGCTTCCGCGCCTGGGGCGGAAGCGACGACGACCTGCAGGTCTGGGCGACGAGCCCGGCGAGCATCTTCCCGCGCGACCTCGGGCACGACCACGCCGGCGGCCGCGGCTGGTTCCCGGGCGGTGCGATGGTCCCCATCGCCAGCCTTTCCGCCTGACGACACCTGCCGTTCAGCAGGGACCAGCCCGGCCGCGGCGAACAGTCCAGGTGTGCGTCTCGTCGGTGTTTCACTCCTCCTGCTCGCCTGCCTGAGCCCGGTCTCGGCGCGCGGTGCGGCACCCGCGCCGGGTGAGTGGCTCGCAGGCGACCTGCACGTCCACACCTGCTACTCGCACGACGTCTACTGCGGGCCTAGCGACGACAACACGGGCCCGGACGAGTTCTACACGGCCGGGGGCGACGTGCGGGAGCGGTTCCTCGAGGCGTCGGCCAAGGGCCTGGACTACCTCGCGATCACCGACCACCAGCGGGTCGACGGCATCGACGACCCGGGCTTCGGGGGCTACGGCGTGGTCGGCGTCCCCGGCTACGAGAACTCCATCGGCGGCCACGCCCAGATGCTCGGAGCACGCCGGATCTACCCGCACCGGGACAACACGCCCGCGCAGATCAACGCCATGGCGAGCGCGCTGCGCAGGGACGGCGGCCTGTTCCAGGCCAACCACCCGGCCGACGACGTCGGCCGCCAGCTCACGAGCTGCACCGACCTGCACGGGATGATGTGGCCCTACGCCTACGGCGTGAAGGTCGACTCCGTCGAGGTCTGGAACACCAACCACTACCTGCAGACCCCGCTGCCCGCTGCCGCCGGCAACGACGACGCGATCTTCTGGTGGGAGTGCCTGCTGTCCCGCGGCCAGCACGTCGCGGCGACCGGCGGCGGTGACTCGCACTGGCTGTCGGTCACGGCCGTCCAGGGCGTCGGCAACCCCACGACGTGGGTCTTCTCCAAGGCGCGTACGGCGTCAGCGGTCCTCGACGGCATTCGCGCGGGTCACACGTCCATCTCGCTCGAGCCGCCGTCCGAGGGCGGCCTGCGCCTGCTGCTCGAGGCGGACAGGAACCGCGACGGCGTCTACGAGTCGATGATGGGCGACACCGTCCCGCCGGGCACGCCCGTACGCGTCCGGGCTGTGGGCCAGCCCGGCTCGGGCCTGGTCCGAGTCCGCGCCAACGGCAAGGACCTGGTCTCCGACGCTGTGCTGACGCCGGGCGGTCACGTCGACCTCGTCGCTCCCAGGCAGCGCGGCTGGCTCTGGGCCTCGCTCTACGCCCCCGATGCCCAGCAGGTCCGCCAGCAGTACTGCGACGGCGTCATCGGTGCGAAGAGCACCTACTGCCGCTACGAGATCGGCATGCTCGCGATGACCTCGGCCCTCTACTTGCGCTGACGCGTCAGCCCTCGCAACGCTGCGCCGGGGGTGATCTTCACCCTGTTGGGTCACCAGCACGTGCCATTCGGCTGTCGAGAACAGGTGACATGACCCATGCGTGTCCGGTAGGCCACCCATCCTCCGAGGGCCAGAAGGTCTGCCCGCTCTGCGGGCGCAAGTACGTCAAGGAAGAGCTGGTCGTCCTCCCCCCGACCAAGGAGGAGGTCCTCGCCGAGTGGCGCGCCAGGCGTCGCGCGGCGAAGGCGGCCGCCGCAGCTCCGGCTGCGGGGCTGGTCGCGACGACCGCAACAGCGACGCCCGCGGAGACGGTGATCCCGGCGGCCCGGACGTCGAGCGACGACACGGTGGAGACGACCGCCCCCGAGGCGGTCGCCGAGTCGGACAGCACCACCTGGACGCACGCCCCCATCGAGGTGCAGGCCAAGCTGCTCTCGGTCGGCGCGGTCGCGATGTTCGTCAGCGCCTTCGCTCTCGGTGAGAGCGTCATGGCCCTCAACCTGATGGGCTGAGCGCCTCCTGCTCTCCCGCTGCCCGGCACCGGCGGTCGGTGCTGGGCGTTGCTCAGCGCCTGCTGATTCTGCGTCGGCACGCCGCGCAGAATCCGTGGGAAGGCCGAAAGCGTCTGAGCCTCCTGTCTCGCTCCTACGAATTCTGCACACCGGGGGCGTGCAGAATCCGTAGCGGCTGGAGGGCAGACCCCGGGGGGCCTCAGTGGCAGGGGCGGTTGCTGACCTGCGAGGTCTTGGAGTCGTACCAGGCGACCGTCTGCGCCAGCCCGGCGAGCTTGAAGCAGAAGTGCTGGGTGTCGGCGGCGACGACCGTGAGGGTGACGCCGCGGGTCGGCCGGTAGCCCTGAGCCATGAGGCCCGCTGTGCCGACGTAGGTGTTGGACTCCGCGAACGCGGCCGCCTCGGCCTGCGCGGCGTTGGTCGCGACGGTCTTCAGCTCGACGTTGGCCGCGGCGACGATGGGCGAGTTCACCGTCGCGGCGACCTGCTTCTGCTCGTGGTGGATGGCCGGGATGACGACGGCGAACAGCAGCGCGAGGGCGCCGATGCCCGCACCCACGAACGCCAGCGGCTTGGCCAGCGTGGCGAGCGTGCTCGCGGGCGCTGCGGCGCTCTGCGCGAGCACGGGTGCCGCGGGCGGCTTCCAGCCGGCGGGCCGGAAGACCGGCTCCTCGGCGACCGGCTGGGCGACCGGCTCAGCGACGGGCTCAGCGACGGGCTCAGCGACG
>CBIHPE010000101.1:0-13493 GCA_966212015.1 uncultured Frankiales bacterium
GCACGACGAACACCGTGACGCCGGAGTCGGAGGCGACGGTGACGCCCTCGGCCTCGAGGGCGAGCAGGGTGCGCTCGATGCCGAGCGCCCACCCGATGCCCGGGAGCGGCGGTCCGCCGATGGACTCCGACAGCCCGTCGTACCGCCCTCCACCGCCGACCGCCGACTGCGCCCCGAGGCCGTCGTGGACGAACTCGAAGGTGGTGCGCATGTAGTAGTCCAGACCGCGGACCAGACGCGGGGCCGGGTCGAACGGCACACCGAGCGCCTCGAGGCCGGCCACGACGCCCTCGTGGTGCGCCTTGCACTCGGCGCAGAGCCGGTCGACCATCAGCGGTGCGTCGGTCAGCTGGGCCTGGATCTCCGGCCGCTTGTCGTCGAGCACCCGCAGCGGGTTGATGACGGCGCGCTGCCGGGTCGCCTCGTCGAGGTCGAGCCCGGCGAGGAACGCGGTGAGCTCCTCCCGGTAGGCCGGGCGGCAGGCCGGGTCGCCGAGCGACGTGAGCAGCAGGCGCACCTGTCGCAGCCCGAGGCCCGTGAAGGCCTGCCACGCGAGGGCGACGACCTCGGCGTCGAGCGCGGGGTCGGTGAGCCCGATGGCCTCGACGCCCGACTGCTGGAACTGCCGGTAGCGGCCGGCCTGCGGACGCTCGGCGCGGAACATCGGCCCCGCGTAGCGGACCTTCACCGGCAGCTGGCCCTTGTGCAGGTTGTGCTCGAGGACCGCGCGGACGACGCCGGCCGTCCCCTCGGGTCGCAGCGTCAGCGACCGGCCGCCCCGGTCCTCGAAGGAGTACATCTCCTTCGACACCACGTCCGTGGACTCGCCGACGCCCCGCGCGAACAGCTCGGTGTCCTCGAAGACGGGCGCCTCGACGTACCCGTACCCCGCGAGCCGGGCAGGCTCGAGCAGCCCGTCGCGGACCGCGAGGAACGCGGAACCGGGAAGGACGTCGTAGGTGCCCTTGGGCGCCTGGAAGGCCATCACAGGCCCTGCGCGGGAGGTGCCGACGCGAGGTCCTGCAGGAACGGGTTGTAGGCCCGCTCACGGCCGATCGTCGTCGACGGGCCGTGCCCGCAGTGCACGACGGTGTCGTCCGCGCGCGGGAGCACCACGCGACTCAGTGACTCCTGCATCTGCGACCAGGAGCCGCCCGGCAGGTCGGTGCGCCCGATCGAGCCCTGGAACAGCACGTCGCCGGAGAACAGCGTCTTGGCGGACTCGAACACGACGGAGCCCGGGGTATGTCCGGGCGCGAAGTCGACCTGGAACGTGAGCCCCGCCAGCTCGAGCGGCTGCGACGGGTCCAGCAGCGCGACGTCCGAGGGCTTGGTCCACTCGAGCCGGCCGCCGAACAGGTTGCGCGACTCGTGCGAGAGCCCCTTCATGGGGTCGGACAGCAGCTCCTCGTCACCCGGGTGGATCCAGGCCGGGATGCCGCGGGCGCCGCAGACGGGCGTCACGGAGAAGGTGTGGTCGAGGTGACCGTGGGTCAGCAGGACCGCCACCGGCTGCAGCCGGTGCTGGGTGAGGACGGCGTCGAGCTGCTCCTCCACGCCGATGCCCGGGTCGATGACGACGCACTGCTCGCCGTCGCCCTGCGCGACGACCCAGCAGTTCGTCCCGAAGGCCTGCGCCTCGAAACCCCGCACGAGCACCGTGATCCACTCCTCATCGTGAGATGACGACAGTACCGGTGGCGTACAGGCGGATTCCCTAGGATGAGCCCGGATGAGCACCCCACTCGAGCGCGACCGCCGCCTCGCACGGCTCCGCCTCGAGCGGCAGCGCGCGCGCCAGGCCGAGGCGCGCCGCCGCAAGCGCCGGCGGCAGGCGGCTCTCGCGGCGCTCGCGGCGCTCGTGGTCCTGGCCGGGGCCGGCTTCCTGGTGACCGGCGGCGGCAAGGGCGGCGCGGCCGCCACGCCGACCGCCACGCCGACCCCCGAGCCGTGCGTCTACCGGTCCGACGGGACGACGAACGGGGTCGTGAAGACCCGGCCGACGCCGCCCACCGGCTCCCAGCCGCGGCGCAACGGCACCGCGACCCTCGTCCTCAGCAGCGGGCCGGTCACGTTCGACCTGCTGGCCAACGACGCCCCGTGCGCCGTGACCTCGATCGCCTTCCTCGCCGCGCACAAGTACTACGACGGCACCACCTGCGACCGGCTGACCACCGGCGGCCTGCAGTTCCTGCAGTGCGGCGGCAAGCCGGTCCAGGGCACCGGCCCGGGCTACGAGTTCCCTGACGAGAACCTGAGCCCCTCGACGACCTACCCCGCCGGGACGGTCGGGCTCGTCAACCACGCGGCCAACAGCAACGGCGCGGAGTTCTTCCTCTGCTACGGCGACAGCGACCTGCCGCCGCAGTTCGTGCCCTTCGGCCGCATCACGACCGGGCTCGACGTGCTGCGCGCCATCGCCTCCGCCGGCGCCCGGCCCGCGGGCGACGGGGCGCCCGTGCGCGCCACGACCATCGTCAGCCTGCGCACGACCGGCGTCTGATCTCCGTAGGATCGCGACCACACCCCGTTTCACCAGGAGGACACCAGCGTGGCCAGCAACAAGCGGGAGCGCGAGCTCGCCCGGATGCGTGCCGAGCGGCAGGCCGCTCGTCGGGCCGCCGAGGAGGCGCGCCGCAGGCAGCGCCGCAACGCCCTGCTGGCCGGCATCGCCGCCCTGGCCGTCGTGGGTGCCGTTGTCGCGATCGCCCTCGTCGTGGGTCTCGGCGGGGACAGCAAGAAGCCCAGCGCGACCCCGACCGCGACCGCGACCACCGCCGGCTCGACGAAGTACGGCAACCTCGGCGGGGTCGGGACGTGCAGCTACACCAAGCAGGGCACGGCGGCCCGCAAGGTCGACGGCATCCCCCCGACCTCCAAGGTCAGGACGACGGGGACGCAGCAGGTCACCTTCGAGACCACGCAGGGCACCATCAAGGCAGACCTCTACACGAGCAAGGCCCCGTGCACCGTCAACAGCCTGAAGTTCCTGGCGGACCAGGGCTTCTACGACAACACGCCGTGCCCGCGCGTCGTGACCAGCGGCCTGTTCGTGCTGCAGTGCGGAGACCCGACCGGCTCGACCAGCGGCGGCCCCGGCTACGTCTACCCGGACGAGAACCTCGAGGGCGCGACCTACCCGGCGGGCACCCTGGCGATGGCGAACGGCGGCCCGGGCACCAACGGCAGCCAGTTCTTCCTGGTCTACAAGGACACGCAGCTCGACCCGGCCTACACCCCGTTCGGCAAGATCACGAGCGGCCTCGACGTCATCGAGAAGGTCGCGGCCAAGGGCGACGACGGCTCCAACCCGGCGGGCGGTGGCAAGCCGAAGCTCGCGATCAGCCTCAAGAAGGTCACGGTCGTCTAGAGCGAGGACGAAGGAAGGGCCGTCTGCGACGCAGGCGGCCCTTCTGCTTGCGCGGACGGGCTACGACGTGACGCGGTAGGCGTCGTAGACGCCCTCCACCCCTCGTACCTGGGTCAGCAGGTGACCCATGTGCTTCGGGTCGGCCATCTCGAACGAGAAGCGGGACACCGCGACCCGGTCGCGGGTCGTCGTCACGGTGGCGGACAGGATGTTGACGTGCGCGTCGCTCAGCACGCGGGTGACGTCGGAGAGCAGGCGGGTGCGGTCGAGCGCCTCGACCTGGATGTTGACGAGGAACAGCGTGCCTGACGTGGGTGCCCACTCGACCTCGACGAGGCGCTCCGGGTTGGACAGGATGTCGCCCGCGTTGGTGCAGTCGCGCCGGTGCACGGAGACCCCGCGGCCGCGCGTGACGAAGCCGACGACGTCGTCCCCGGGCACGGGGGTGCAGCACTTGGCCAGCTTGACCCACACGTCGGCCAGCGACTCCTGACCGCCGACCACGACGATGCCCGGGTCGCCCTGGGACCGGTTGCGCGGCTGACGGGTCGGGGTCGCCGTCTCGGCGAGGTCCTCGACCGCGCCCTCCTCGCCCCCGAGGGCCGTCATGACGCGCTGGACGACCGTCTGGGCGGACACCCGGCCCTCGCCGACCTCGACGTAGAGGGCCGTCACGTCAGGCAGCCGCAGGTCACGCGCCATGAGGGGCAGGGCGTCGCCGGCGAGGACCCGCTGGATCGGGAGGCCGGCCTTGCGCATGGCCCGGGAGATGGCGTCCTTGCCGTGCTCGACGGCGTCCTCGCGGCGCTCCTTGGCGAACCACTGCCGGATCTTGTTGCGGGCCCGGGGGCTCTTGACGAACTGCAGCCAGTCACGCGACGGGTGGGCGCTCTCCGCCTTCGACGTGAAGATCTCGACGACGTCGCCGTTGTCGAGCGTCGACTCGAGGGGGACCAGGCGGCCGTTGACGCGGGCACCGATGCAGCGGTGCCCGACCTCGGTGTGCACGGCGTAGGCGAAGTCGACGGGGGTCGACTCCGTCGGCAGCGCCATCACGTCGCCCTTGGGCGTGAAGACGAAGACCTCCGCCGAGTGCAGGTCGAACCGCAGCGAGTCGAGGAAGTCGCCCGGGTCGGCCGACTCCTTCTGCCAGTCGAGCAGCTGGCGCAGCCACGCCATGTCGTCGCCCTTGGAGCCGGGCACCGGCGCGCCGGACTCGCCCTCCTTGTACTTCCAGTGGGCGGCGATGCCGTACTCGGCTCGCCGGTGCATCTCGTGCGTGCGGATCTGCAGCTCGACCGGCTTGCCCTCCGGCCCGATCACCGAGGTGTGCAGCGACTGGTACATGTTGAACTTGGGCATCGCGATGTAGTCCTTGAACCGTCCGGGGACGGGTGACCACATCGCGTGGATGGTGCCGAGGGTGGCGTAGCAGTCGCGGACGTCGTCGACGAGGACGCGGATGCCGACCAGGTCGTAGATGTCGGTGAACTCGCGACCGCGCACGATCATCTTCTGGTAGATCGAGTAGTAGTGCTTGGGCCGGCCGGTGACCGCCGCCTTGATCTTGGCCTTCTTGAGCTCCTCGTCGACCGAGGCGACGACGTCGGCGAGCTGGGTGTCCCGCGAGGGCGCGCGGTCGGCGACCAGCCGGACGATCTCGTCGTACCTCTTCGGGTAGAGGGTCGCGAACGCGAGGTCCTCGAGCTCCCACTTGATCGTGTTCATGCCGAGGCGGTGGGCCAGCGGCGCGAAGATCTCGAGCGTCGTCGTGGCGATCCGCTCCTGCTTCTCCTGCCGCAGGTAGCGCAGGGTGCGCATGTTGTGGAGCCGGTCGGCGAGCTTGATGACGAGCACGCGCGGGTCGCGGGCCATCGCGACGACCATCTTGCGGATCGTCTCGGCCTCGGCCGCCTCGCCGTACTTGATCTTGTCGAGCTTGGTGACGCCGTCGACAAGGTGCATGACGTCGTCACCGAACTCCGCCTGGACGTCCTCGAGCGTGTAGGGCGTGTCCTCGACGGTGTCGTGGAGCAGGGCCGCGACGAGGGTCGTCGTGTCCATGCCGAGCTCGGCCAGGATCGTCGTGACCGCCAGCGGGTGCGTGATGTAGAGGTCGCCGGAGCGGCGGCGCTGGTCGCCGTGCAGCTCCTCGGCGAGCTCGTAGGCGCGGACCACCTGACGCGTGTCGGCCTTGGGGTGACTGGTCCGGATCGTCCGCAGCAGCGGCTCGAGGACGGGGGGCGTGGCGCCGGGGCGCGACGGTGCGGTGAGCCGGGCGAGCCGGGCCCGGACCCGGCGGCCGGACGGCGGTCCGGACGAGGTCGTCGACGCAGCCGCGGCGGCGCGGTCGTGGTCGTCGAGCAGCTGCGGCTCGTCGACCGCAGCCGGAGGAGGTGCGTCAGCTGTCATGCGCCCTCCCTCCGTCCTGGACAGTCTAGGGAACGCCCACGAGGTCGGCAGGCTTCCGGAGGTCAGATCGAGATGAGCGCGGTCACAGGTACGTCCGCCAGCGCGGCCCGCCACGGCAGGAAGCTGAGCTCCATGAGCACCGCCACACCGACCACGGTGGCCCCGGCCTGCTCGACGAGCGCCACGGTCGCAGCGGCGGTGCCGCCCGTGGCGAGCACGTCGTCGACGACCAGCACCCGGTCGCCCTCGGCGAACGCGTCGGCATGGACTGCGAGGGTGCTGCTGCCGTACTCCAGGTCGTAGGAGCGGGTCAGGACCTCGCGCGGCAGCTTGTCGGGCTTGCGCACCGGCACCAGTCCCGCGTCCAGGTGGTAGGCCACGGGCGCCGCCAGCAGGAACCCGCGGGCCTCGATGCCGACGACCTTGTTGACGCCCTTGTCGGCCCACGGCTCGGTGAGCGCGTCGACGACCTGACGCAGCCCGTCCGGGCTGGCGAGCAGCGGCGTGATGTCCTTGAACACGACCCCGGGCGTGGGCCAGTCGGGGACGTCGACGATGAGGGCCGTGAGGGCCGCCAGGTCGTCGGGACTCACCGCTTGCGCTTGCCGGTCGGGCGGCTGCCCTTCGGCTTGCGCTTGCCCTGCTGCTGCTTGGGCTTGGCGGGCGTGCGGGTCGTCGTCGCCACGGGGGCGTCGGCCGGGACCTCCGCCGCCGTCTCCGGACTGGCGTTGGTCGACCGCTGCGAGAGCCGGACCGGCGCCTTGCCGGTGCGTCGCCGCTCGAGGACCCGCTGGTGCAGCTGCTGGTACTCCGGCTCGCGCTCCTTGAGGTCCGACAGCAGCGGGGTGGCGAGGAACAGGCTGGAGTAGGCCCCCGAGGCGAGGCCGACGAACAGGGCGAGCGCCAGGTCCTTGAGGGTGCCGGCCCCGAGGAGCAGCGCGCCGACGAACAGCAGGCCCGACACGGGCAGCAGCGCGATCAGCGAGGTGTTGATCGAGCGCATGAAGGTCTGGTTGACGGCGAGCTCGGCGGCCTCGGCGTAGGTGCGCTGGGTCTGCTTCTCGATGCCCTTGGTGTTCTCCGCCACCTTGTCGAAGACGACGACGGTGTCGTAGAGCGAGTAGCCGAGGACGGTGAGCAGGGCGACGACCGTCGAGGGCGTCACGACGAACCCGAGGATCGAGTAGACGCCCGCCGCCAGGATCAGGTCGTGGACGAGCGCGATCATGGCCGCGGCGGCCATCTTCAGCTCGAACCGGATCCAGATGTAGAACGTCACGACGATCAGGAAGATGATCAGGCCGCGCAGCGCCTTCTTGCTGACGTCGCTGCCCCACGACGAGCCGGTGCTGTCGGAGGTGACGTCGTTGCTGGTCACCTTGAACTTGGTCGCGAGGGCGTTGGCGAGGTCCTCGGTCTCCTTGACCGACAGCGGGTCGGTCTCGATGCGCAGGCTCTTGGCGCCGCTGGTGCTGCTCAGGGTCTGGACGATCGGGTCCTTGAAGCCCTTGGACTCGACGAAGGTGCGGGTCTCCTCGACCGAGATCTTGGCCGAGTTCGGGACGGTGAAGCGGACGCCGCCCTTGAACTCCACGCCGAGGTTGAAGCCGCGGAACACCATGCTGCCCGCCGCCACGAGGACGAGCAGCAGCGAGGCGATGTAGAAGCCCTTGCGGCGCTGGATGAGCGGGAAGGTGGTCTCGCCGTGGTAGAGCCGGTAGACCATGCCGTGCTTGTTGCTGTCGCTCATGCTCAGGCCTCCATCGACGGGGTGCCCGCCAGCGGCTTGCGCTGCGGCGTCGTGATCGGGTCATGGCCCTCGGGCCCGTAGAAGCCGGTGAGCCGGCTGCGGCTGAAGAAGCGGAAGCGGCTCAGCACCGAGATGAGCGGGCGGGTGAAGAAGAACACCACCACGAGGTCGAGCAGCGTCGACAGGCCGAGCGTGAAGGCGAAGCCGCGGACGGCGCCGATGCTGGCGAAGTAGAGCACGATCGCTGCGATGAACGAGACGGCGTCGGCGTTGATGATGGTGCGCCGGGCACGGACCCACGCCCGGTCGACCGACGACCGTGGGGTGCGGCCCTCCCGGATCTCGTCCTTCAGGCGTTCGAAGAAGACGACGAAGGAGTCGGCCGTGATGCCGACCGAGACGATGAAGCCGGCGATGCCGGCAAGGCTCAGGGCGAAGCCGATCTGGTCACCGAGCACGCAGATGCTGGCGTAGACGAGGCCTGCGCTGACGCCGAGCGAGGCGATGGTGACGAACCCGAGCAGCCGGTAGTAGAGCAGCGAGTAGAGGACGACGGCCACGAGGCCGATGCCGCCGGCGAGCAGGCCGCTCTTGAGCTGGTCGTCACCGAGGGTCGGCGAGGTGAAGTTGGTCTGGCCTGCCGTGAAGGACAGCGGCAGGGCGCCGAACTTGAGGTTGTTGGCGAGCTCCTGCCCGGACTTCTGCGTGAACGAGCCGGTGATCTGCGCGTCGCCCTGGATGACCTGGTTGGTGTGCGGGGCCGTGAGGACGATGCCGTCGAGCGTGATGCCGATCTCGTCCGTCGGAGCGGGCTTGCCGACCGTGTCCTTCGTCATCTGGGTCCATCGGTCCTGGCCGCCGCCCTTGAACGACAGGTTGACCTGCACCTGGCCGTTGAGCGGGTCGGTGGTCACGTTGGCGCCCTTGATGTCCTTGCCGTAGACCTCGGCCCTCTGCAGGTGGTACTTCGTGAAGCCGTCCTTGTCGCAGGCCACGATCTCCTTGGTGGGGATCGGGGTCGCGCCGCCGGCCCGGGCGAGCGGGTCGCCGCAGTTGAGGGCGTCGTAGCTCGCGGCGGTGTACTCCGAGCCGCTGATGAGGGCCGGTGCTGCCGGGGTCGGGGTGCCGGACGCGCTCGGCGTCGCCGTCACCGTGGCTGTGGCCGTCGGCGTCGGCGTCGGGGTGCCCGCCGCAAGCAGGGCAGCGCTGAGGGCCCGCTTGCTGGTCGGCTTGGGGGTGCTCACCGCCGCGGAGGCGGTGGGCTTGGGCGCGGCTGAGCTGCTGGGGCTGGCGGACGTCGCAGGCGTCGCGGACGGCGTCGTGGGGGTCAGCAGCCGCTGCGGGAACTGGTTCACCGGCATCTGCGTGCAGCCGTTCTCGGCCGACGGGGCGACGCTCTGGCAGGCGATGACCTTGCGGAACTCCATCTGCGCGGCCTGCGTGACCTTGTCGATGCTGGACCGGTTGCCTCCGGGCACCGACACCTCGATGGTGCTGCCCTGCACGGCGATCTCGGCCTCGGAGACGCCGCTGGAGTCGACGCGCTGGCGCAGGATCGCGACGGCTGAGGTCAGCTGGTCCTGCGTCGGGGGCTTGCCGTTCGCGCTCTTCGGGGTCAGCGTGACGGACGCGCCGCCCTTGAGGTCCAGGCCCAGCTTGGGCTTCAGCCAGCCGTGCTTGCCGCCGAACGCGACCGCCGAGTACAGCGCAGCGAACAGGGCGAGCAGGGTGATGAAGTAGCGACCGACGTGCAGCTGGCCACGGGAAGGGCCGGGACGTGCCACGAGGAGCGATCTCCTGTCTCAGGCGGACGAGGTGCCCGCACGCGTGCAGGCAGCGGAATGACCCTCACGGCTCCCCCGCTGCGCTTCGGGCGAGTCTAGGGGGCTTTCGACAGGGGAACGGCCAGCCGGGCACCTGGGTTCCGGTGTCGGTCGGTCAGGCCGTGTCCAGGTCCAGCGGGAGCACGTCGACGGGGCCGGGCGGCCGCAGGCCCAGGTGCCGCCACGCCGCGGGCGTCGCGACCCGCCCCCGCGGGGTGCGGGCGACCAGGCCTGAGCGCACCAGGAACGGCTCGCAGACCTCCTCGACGGTCTCCGGCTCCTCCGACACCGCCACCGCGAGCGTCGAGAGCCCGACGGGTCCGCCGTTGAAGCGCCGCACCAGCGCCTCCAGGACGGCCTTGTCCAGCCGGTCGAGGCCCAGCTCGTCGACGTCGTAGACCGCGAGCGCCGCAGCGGCGGTGCGCTGGTCGACCCGGCCGTCAGCGCGTACCTCGGCGTAGTCGCGCACTCGCCGGAGCAGCCGGTTCGCGATGCGGGGGGTGCCGCGGGACCGGCCGGCGATCTCGGCGGCGCCGGCGCTGTCGATCGGCACGTCGAGCAGCCCGGCAGAGCGGTGCAGCACCCGCTGCAGCTCCTCCGGCGAGTAGGGCTCCATGTGCGCGGTGAAGCCGAAGCGGTCGCGCAGCGGCCCGGTGAGCAGGCCGGAGCGGGTGGTGGCGCCGACCAGGGTGAACGGCGCGATGTCGAGCGGGATCGCGGTCGCGCCGGGGCCCTTGCCGACGATGACGTCGACCCGGAAGTCCTCCATGGCGACGTAGAGCAGCTCCTCCGCCGGGCGCGCGATGCGGTGGATCTCGTCGATGAAGAGCACCTCGCCCTCCTCGAGCTGGCTGACGATCGCGGCGAGGTCGCCGGCGCGCTCCAGCGCCGGGCCGCTCGTGATGCGGATACCCGTGCCGAGCTCCGCGGCGATGATCATGGCGAGGCTGGTCTTGCCGAGGCCGGGCGCTCCGGACAGCAGCACGTGGTCGGGGGGCCGGTTGCGCTTCTTGGCGCTCTCGAGCACCAGGCTGAGCTGCTCCCGGACCCGCTCCTGCCCGACGAACTCCTCGAGCCGCTTCGGCCGCAGCGCCGCCTCCTGCAGCCGCTCGGTCTCCCCTGCCTCGGGGTGGGCGATCGCGAGGGTGGTCAGGTCGTCGTAGTCGTCTGACGGTCGGTCTGTCATCGGCTCTTCCCCAGCATGGCCAGCGCTTCTCGGAGCAGGGCAGGTACGTCGGAAGCAGCCGCGTCCGGGTGGGCGGCCGACAGCCGGACGACCGTCTCGTCGGCCTGCGCGGCGCTCCACCCGAGGCCGACGAGGGCCTCGGTGAGGGTGTCGCGCCAGCCGGCGGCGGCGCTCCCGCTCGCCGCGTGCGCGTAGCCGAGCTTGTCGCGCAGCTCGAGCACCATCCGCTCGGCGCCCTTCTTGCCGATGCCCGGGACCGTCGTGATCGTCGCGAGGTCGTTGCCCGCGATGGCGCGGCGGATCGCGTCGGGAGTCAGGGTCGTGAGCACGGCCTGGGCGACCTTGGGGCCGATCCCGCTCGCGGTCTGGAGCACCTCGAACAGCTCGCGCTCCTCGTCGGTCTCGAAGCCGTAGAGGGTGAGCGAGTCCTCGCGCACGACCAGGCTGGTCGCGAGGAAGGCCTCGTCGCCGGAGCGCAGCCGGGCCCTCGTGCCGGGGGTGGTCTGCACGGCCAGGCCGACGCCGCCGACGGAGATCACGACGCCGCCGCCGGTGTGCCCGGTGACCCGCCCGGTCAGGCTCGCGATCACCCGGGGTCCCTGCGGGAGCGTGAGCGCAGCGAGCGCTCTCGTGGGGTGGTGGTCACCGGCGCAGCGCCAGGGCCGGGGCGCGCCAGGCATGGCAGATCGCGAGCGCGAGCGCGTCGGCCGCATCGGCCGGCTTGGGCATCTCGGTGAGACGCAGGATGCGGGTGACCATCAGGCCGACCTGGGCCTTGTCGGCGCGGCCGGAGCCGGTGACCGCGGCCTTCACCTCCGACGGGGTGTGCAGGGCCACCGGGATGCCGCGACGGGCCGCGGCGACGATCGCGACCGCACCGGCCTGCGCGGTGCCCATGACCGTGCGGACGTTGTGCTGCGCGAAGACCCGCTCCACCGCGACCGCGTCGGGCTGGTGCAGGTCGAGCCAGGACTCGATGTGGCGCTCCAGCTCCACCAGGCGCGCTCCGAGCTCGGCGTCGGCCGGGGTGCGGGCGACGCCGACGGCCACCAGCTCCGCCCGGCCGGGTCGGCCCTCGACGACGCCCAGGCCGCATCGGGTCAGCCCCGGGTCGACCCCCAGCACCCGCACGCCGCACCTCCTTCGATCGCCTGTTCGACACCTTAGGGCTCGCCCGGACAGACGGGCGGGATGTCCACACGGCGTGGCGAGTTGTCACTTCTGTCACTCCTGTCACTCTGTCCCCACCAGTCACAAGGGGGACCAGGGATGTCGAACGCGATGCGCTTCTTCGTGGCAGCGGTGCTGCTCGCCGCCGCAGGAGCCGTGGGGCTGCTGGCGATGTA
This sequence comes from uncultured Frankiales bacterium, assembly GCA_966212015.1. Lineage (GTDB taxonomy): Bacteria > Actinomycetota > Actinomycetes > Mycobacteriales > SCTD01 > RYN-111. The sequence continues at coordinate 11,888 of CBIHPE010000101.1, forward strand.
CGTGCCGGCGACCGGCTCCGGCCTGGCGCTGCTGCTGTTCGCCGCACTGGCCGTCGCCGCCGAGGTCGTCGGCGAGGACCTCTACGGCTCCTCGACGGTGTCGCTGTCCGCGGTGCCCGTCGTCGCCGCGGCCTGCGCCGCGGAGCCGGGCGCCGCCCTGGTCGCCGCTGCCGCCGCCGGCATCGCCACCACCGCCCGCGCCCGGACGCGCCGCGTCGAGCAGTACCTCTTCAACCCCGCGGCCCTCATCCTCTGCGCGGCCGTCGCCTGCCTGGTGGCTCAGCCCGCTGCCGGTCACGCGCTGCCGTTCGTCGTCGTGGCGGGCGCCGCGGCGGGGGTCGCCTACTTCGCGCTCAACAACGGGCTGGTGGCGGTCGCCATCGGGCTCGACCAGCACCGCTCACCCCGCGAGGTCCTCCGTACCGAGCTGTCCTGGCTGCTCCCCTCCTTCCTCGGGTACGGCGTGCTGGCCGGCCTGCTCGGCGAGGCGTTCACGCTGTCCGACGGCTGGGGCGTGCTCGCCTTCCTCGTCCCGCCGGCACTCATGCGCTGGTCGCAGCAGCACGTCATCTCCCGCACCGAGAAGTCCGTGAAGCAGCTGAAGTCGGCCCACCGCGAGCTGCGCGAGGCGCACGCCTCCGTCGTCGAGAGCCACCGCGCCACCGCCGCGGCGCTGGCCCAGGCCATCGAGGCCCGCGACTCCGGCACCGGCGGTCACGTCGTGCGCGTCACCAAGCTCGCCACCGCCATGCTGCAGCTCGTCGACCCGGAGCTCGCCTCCGACGAGCAGGTCTCGTTCGGCTTCCTGCTGCACGACGTCGGCAAGATCGGCGTCCCCGACGCGATCCTGCGCAAGCCCGGCCCGCTCACCCCGGAGGAGCGGGTCGTCATGGACAAGCACCCCGCCATCGGCCACCGGATCGTCAGCGAGGCCGGGTTCTCCCCCGTCGTCGGCGAGATCGTCCTCACCCACCACGAGCGCTGGGACGGCCGCGGCTACCCGCAGGGCCTGTCCGGCACCGACATCCCGCTCGCCACTCGCGTCTTCGCCGTCGCCGACGCCCTCGACGCGATGACCGACGACCGCGTCTACCGCCCCGGCATGCCGCTCGAGGACGCCGTCATCGAGGTCGTCCGCCACTCCGGCACCCAGTTCGACCCGGTCGCCGTCGACGCGCTCTACCGCCTCGACCGCACCCTCGTCGCCGAGCTGCTCCAGCTCGACCGCCAGCGCGTCATCACCCTCGTCTGACGTCCGTTGCGTCCTTTTTCCTGAGCCTGACTGACGCGCCACGTGCGAGGACGCAAGGGGCAGCCCCCTGAGGACGTCCTTTTCCCTGAGCCTGACTGACGCGCCACGTGCGAGGACGCAGGGTCAGACGGAGGCGAGGACCTCGTCGCTGACGTCGAAGTTGGCGTAGACGTTCTGCACGTCGTCGAGGTCCTCGAGGGCGTCGACGAGCTTGAGCACCTTGCGGGCCACGTCGTCCTCGAGCTCGATGGTGGTGCCGGGCACCCAGGCGATGTCGGCGGAGTCCACCGTCAGCCCGGCGTCGGTGCAGGCCAGCCGGACGGCGTGCGTGTCGGCTGCCGCGCACACGACCTC
>CBIHPE010000102.1:0-13404 GCA_966212015.1 uncultured Frankiales bacterium
GGCCATCGAGGCGTTCGGAGACCTCAACCACAACCCCGACGCGCCGGCGTGCGTCCTGCCCGCCGACCACCTCAAGGCGGTCGGCTTCAAGACGGTCCGCCCGCACCACCGCTTCCCGCGGCTGCGGCTCGAGCTCAAGAGCGCCGTGTCCTGGCGCGAGGACGTCGAGGTCGCGCTCGAGAAGCTGCTGGGCTCGATGACCGACCCGCTCCTCCGACCGGTCTGAGGCTCGACGGGGCAGGATGTCCCCGTGCGCAGGGTCGAGGGCTGGCTGCTCGCCGCCATCGGTGCGGTGCTGACCTCCGCTGTCGTGTCGGTCCCCTACGTGCGTGACGACAAGCCAGGTCGTACGACGAGAGAACCCGCACCGACGAGCTCGCCGTCCTCGACGCTCCCGCCGCTGGTCGTGTCCGGGGCCCGCATCACGACCTACGCGCAGGGCTCGAAGCAGCTCACGATCAGCGTCACGGTCATGGGTGGGCGCGACCCCGTCCTGCGCGTGGGGTCCCAGCTGCTCGTGCTGCGCCAGACCGGCGCCGAGGTGAGCGGGACGGTCCCCGTGACGTGCGGCGGGGCGGTGCCCGAGCTCGTGCTCGAGGTCACCGACGCGGCGGGCGACGTGCAGACCCGCTCCCTGGGGACGCCGCGCGCCCAGTGGGCCGCCGCCTGCGCGACCCCGCAGACCGGCCCGGTGCCGCACCCGACCAGCAGCAGCCGCGGCAGCTGAACCCGGCGTCCGCCCGGCTGCCGCTCAGCGATGGCCACCTGAGCGGACGCGAGGTCGTCAGAGGGAGGCGAGGTCCGGGAGGCGGAGGACGCCGGTCGGCGGGTCCTGGTCGACCGGGAGGTAGAGCCGCTGCACCGCGACGAGCACCGCCTCGGCGACCACGTCGCGGAAGGCCGGGTCGGCGAGCCGTGCGGCGTCGCCCGGGTGGGACAGGTGGCCGAGCTCGAGGCGGACGGCCGGCATCTGCGTCATCCGCAGCAGCGTCCACGTCTTGGCGTGGACCCGGCAGTCGACCAGGTCGGTGCGGGCGACGACCTCCCGCTGCACGAGGGAGGCGAGCCGCTCGCCGACCGTCGAGGTCGCGCCCGAGCCGGTGCCGAAGTGGTAGGTCGCGACGCCCTGGCACAGCGGCGACGGGGACCCGTCGACGTGCAGGCTGATCACGAGGTCGGCCCGCACGCCGTTCGCCAGCGACGCCCGCTCGGCGTCGGTGGGGCAGCTGTCGGCGCCGCGGGTGAGGACCGTGCGGACACCGACGGCGGTGAGCCGGCCCTCGAGGCGCGCAGCCAGGTCGAGCACCACCGTCGCCTCGTCCAGGCCGTGGCCGGAGGCGCCGAGGTCCCCGCCGCCGTGGGCGGGGTCGATGACGACGACCTTGCCGGCGAGGGCCGCCCCCGAGCGGTGCAGCTGCTCCGACTCGCGGAGCTGCTGCGGGCGGCCGCCGGTCACCAGCCGGCCGAGCTGCTTGAGGGCCCGCAGCGTCGACGGCCCGCAGACGCCGTCGGGCACCAGGCCGTACTCCTTCTGGAAGCCGCGCAGCGCGGTCTCCGTCTGCACGCCGAAGATGCCGTCGACCCGGCCCGTGTCGAAGCCGAGCTCGGCCAGCCGCTCCTGGAGGGCTGCGACGTCGTCGCCGGCGAACGGCTTGCCGGCGAGCGAGAGCAGCCGGTCACCCAGCGACAGCCGGGCGGCCTGCAGCGCGCCCCACGTCTCCGGACCCACGATGCCGTCGACGACCAGCCCGCGGTTCTGCTGGAACTCGCGGACGGCCCAGTCGGTCTGCTGGTCGAAGGTCGCGCGGTCGCCGGCCGTCAGCACGCCGAGGTGGACGAGTGCTGCCTGGATCTCCCCGACGGCGGGACCCTCGGAGCCGAGGCGGAACACAGGCACGATCACGACCTTCCCCAGGAACAGGCTCCAGCATGCACGAAGGCCGGGACCCCGTCCGGGTCCCGGCCTCTCGCGAGGGCCTACAGGTAGGGCGCGAGGTCCTTGAGGATCGCGGCCTTCGGCTTGGCGCCGACGATCGACTTGACGAGCTGGCCGCCCTGGAAGACCGCCATCGTCGGGATCGACATGATCTGGTAGTCGCGGGCGGCGCCCGGGTTCTCGTCGATGTTGAGCTTGACGATCGAGATCTTGTCGGCGTTCTCGCCGGCGATCTCCTCGAGCACCGGAGCGACCATCTTGCACGGTCCGCACCACTCGGCCCAGAAGTCCACGAGAACCGGCTTGTCGCTCTCGAGCACGTCGCTGACGAAGGTGGCGTCGGTGACGGTCTTGGTGTTGGCGCCCATCAAAGCTCCTGTGTTGAAGGTGATTGCAAGAACGTAGTGGCGGCTCGGGTCATTCCCCGAGTGCTGCCAGGAACTTCTCGGCGTCAAGGGCGGCCGCGCAGCCGGAACCGGCGGCCGTGATGGCCTGCTGGTAGGTGTGGTCGACCAGGTCACCGGCGGCGAAGACGCCGTCGAGGTTGGTGCTGGTGGTGCGGCCCTGGACGATGACGTAGCCCTCGTCGTCGAGGTCGATCTGGCCCTTGACGAGGTCGGACCGCGGGTCGTGGCCGATCGCGATGAACAGGCCGGTCGCCTCGAGGTCGGAGGTCTCGCCGGTCTTGAGGTTTCGCAGCGTGACCGAGGTGAGCTTCCCGTCGCCGTTGGCCGAGACGACCTCGCTGTCCCAGACGAAGCGGATCTTCTCCATGCCGAACGCGCGGTCCTGCATGATCTTCGACGCGCGGAGCGAGTCGCGCCGGTGCACGATCGTGACCGAGCGGGCGAACCGGGTGAGGAACGTCGCCTCCTCCAGCGCGCTGTCGCCACCCCCGACGACGACGATGTCCTGCTCGCGGAAGAAGAAGCCGTCGCACGTCGCGCACCACGAGACGCCGTGACCCGACAGCTCCTTCTCGCCGGGGACGCCGAGCTCGCGGTAGGCCGAGCCCATGGCCAGCACGACCGCGTCCGCGGTGTAGGTCTCGTCACCGACCTTGACGACCTTCGGCGACTCGGACAGGTCGACCGAGGTGACGTCGTCCGTGACGAAGACCGTGCCGAACCGCTCGGCCTGCGACCGCAGCTTGTCCATCAGGTCCGGGCCCATGACGCCGTCGGGGAAGCCCGGGAAGTTCTCGACGTCGGTCGTGTTCATGAGCGCACCGCCGGCGGTGACGGCGCCCTCGAAGCAGACCGGCTCGAGGCCGGCGCGCGCCAGGTAGATGGCGGCGGTGTAGCCCGCGGGACCGGAGCCGATGACGATCGCCTTGTGGTGCGTCACGTGTGACCTCTCGTGAAGGTGGTGCTGGGAGAACGCCAGCCTAGTGATCGCTGTTCCGCGGGAAAGCGAATGACAGGATGATCGCGTGCCCTCCACCCCGACCCAGCAGCGCTGCGCAGCCCACCCCGGCCGGCCCGCCGTCGACAGCTGCCCCGTCTGCGAGCGGCCGCGCTGCGGCGCCGACGCCGCGGAGGCGCGCGGCGGCGGGTGCGCGGTGTGCCACGGCGTGACCGAGTCGCGCACGCACGTCCCCCCGTCGCTGCTCGAGCTGCGGGTCCGCGGCCTCGTCGCGGCGCACCTCGCGGCGACGCTCTGGGGCTTCGTGGTGGCGGAGTACGTCCAGGCGGACTTCTTCGAGTACGCCGCGCCGGCGATCCTCGGGGCGGTGGTGGGCGGCGCGACGCTGGCCGCCGCCGGACAGCCCCGGGGACAGGAGGGCACTCGGCTGCGCGTGGCCGCGGCGGTCTACGCGCTCCTCGGCTGCGCCTTCGGGTTCGTGAAGGAGGGCACGTTCACGGTGTTCTCCACGTCGACCGACGTGCTCGTCCCCTACGTCGTCGCGGTCGTCGCCTGCTGGCTCTGGACGCTCCCGCCGAAGGCGACTACGTAGGCCGGTCGAGCCGCACGTAGTACAGGAGCGCGGACTCGGTCTGCGTGCAGGCGGGTCCGACGACCCAGAAGTCGACCTTGCTCGGCTTGACGTCGGGCAGCAGCACGATCAGGGCGGGCTTGCCGTCGAACGACGCGTAGTCGAGGGCGAGGGGCAGGCTGGGGTCGTCCGGCCCCGTGAGGGAGGCGATGCAGGCAGCCAGCGCGGCCGGCGCCCGCAGCCGGGCGAGCGGGTCGACACCGTTCGTCGTCAGCCGCGGCTTCACCCCCGACTGGGACTCGGGGGTCGGCGAGCCGCTCGGCGCGGCGGCGCCGACCGCCGTGTCCTTGACCCCGAGCAGCCGCGGCAGGGCGGCGGGCAGCGAGGCCTTCGTGTAGTCGGTGCCGCTGCTGGTCGTCGGGACGGAGGTGCGGCCGCTCTTGGCGGCGGTGGCGCGGGACCCGGTGTCCGTGGCGTTGTGCGTCAGCAGCAACCCCCCGCCGACGACCAGCACGGCGGCCGCCGCGAAACCGCTGACGGCGAGCAGGCCACGGCCCTTGCGCGCCCGCGCCTCGTCGAGGGACGCCGTCGGGAGCACGGTGGTGCTGGAAGTGCCCGGGGTGGGGACGACGGACCTCGACAGCGACGAGGGGAGGGCGGGTACGTCGGGAAGGCCGGCCAGGTCCGAGGCCACGGCAGGCAGTGCGGCCCGCAGGGCGTCGAGCTGGGCCGCGCACTCCGCGCAGCCGGTGACGTGCTCTGGCAGCGGCGCGCCGTCGGACTCCGCGGCGAGGGCGTCCGCGAGCGCGTCGAGGTCGAGGTGGCTCACGAGATCCCTCCTTCCGCGTCAGGTGCAGGTAGGACGGGCCCAGGGCCGTCCGGGTTCCGCAGGTGGCCGAGGGCGACCGCGAGCCGGGCGCGTGCCCGGAAGCAGCGGGACTTCACCGTGCCGGGCGGGACCTCGAGGATCGCGGCCGCGTCGTCGACGGAGAACCCGGTCAGGTCGACGAGCACGACGGCGGCGCGCTGGTCCTCGGGCAGGGCGGCGAGGGCCTGCTGCACCACGACGCTGGTCTCACGGGCGGCGAGAGCGTCGGTCGGGTCCGCGAGCGGCTGGTCGGGCAGCGGCACCGTCGGCCGCACCGCCTGCCGGCGTGCCCGGTCGAGGCAGGCGTTGACGACGATCCGGTGCAGCCACGTGCTGACCCGGGCGTCGCCGCGGAACGAGGCGGCGGCGCGGTAGGCGGACAGGCTCGCGTCCTGCACGGCGTCGGCCGCCTCCTCCGGGTCGCCGAGGGTGCGGACCGCGACGGCCCACATCCGCTGGCGGTGCCGGCCGAGCAGGTCGTCGAAGGCGTGCGGCTGCCCGTCGAGGTGGGCGGCGAGGAGCGCGCGGTCCTCCGCGTCGGCCTCCCCCGGTCCCGTCACGCTCCGGAACCTACCGTCAGGTGAGGGCCAGCTCCGAGATCCCGACCCGGAAGGTCTTGCCGTCCTTCGGGAGCTTCGTGATCCAGATCAGCACGTAGCGGGCCCTGGTGCCGGAAACGGGGTTCATGCGGGCGAGCTTCTGACCGCGAGCCCCGGCGACCGGCCGCGTCTGGTCCAGGGACGTCGGGGCGGTGTCGGCGACCCGGACCTGCACGTCGGCACCCGCGGCGGTGAACGCGACCTGCACCGTGTGGAGCGTCGTCACCTTGGTGAGGTCGAGCAGCAGACCGACGCCGGGCTTGATCCCGCTGAAGTCCTCGGTCTTGTAGGCCTGCGTGACCCACGCCGTGTTGGCGGAGCCGTCGACGGCGTTCTGGACCTGGTCGGGGTTCTCCTCGTGGTCCTTGCCGTCCGGGTCGAAGTCGTGGATCGGCAGCCCGTCGAGCTTGATCGTCGGCAGCGCCACCGCACCGGGCTTCGCGGGGAGGCTGCTGCTGACGATCGGGGCGCTGTCGGGCTGGCCGGGCAGGTCGCCGACGGCGAGCCCCAGGGTCCAGCCGATCACGCCCACGGTGGCGACGAAGGCGACCGACGCGAGCCAGGGCAGCGCCCGGCGGAACCGACCGGGTGCCTTGGGCTCGGCGGCCTCCTCCTCGGCGACCTCCTCAGCCCGGGCCGCGGCCACCGAGGCGTCCGCGGCGTCGGCGAGCTCGGCCGGGGTCCGCAGCGCACCGAGAGCGGGGACCCTTCCGGGCTCGAGCGCGCGGGTCACGACGTGGTCGAGCTCGCGGCCCACGCCCGCCCGGAGCTGCCGGGCGGTCAGCACGTGACCGCCCTCCACCGGCGCCTCGGGCAGCGACCCTGCCGGCTGCGACGTCGGCCCGACCGGCCAGCGTCGCGTCAGCAGCGCGTAGCCGACGGCGCCCAGGTCGCGGGTGTCGTCCGCGACCGCCCCGGCGGGCAGACCCCGCAGCGCTGCCGCCAGGTGGGTGTCGGTGACCCGCACCCGGCCGGACGGGGTGACCAGCACGTTGCGGGGGTGCAGCCGGCCGTGCGTCAGACCGGCGGCGTGGGCGGCAGTCAGGGCATCGGCGACCTGGCGCAGCACGTCTGCGGCGTCGACCGCGGCCAGCGCCCCGACCCGCTGCAGGTGGGAGTCGAGCGGCTCGCCGTCGACCCACTCACCGATCACGTAGGCGACGTCGTTGCCGCGCCCCGGGCGGCTGGCGACGGCCGCGTCGTAGGTCCGGGCGAGGCCGGGGTGGTTCACGGCGCCGGTGCGGACGGCGGCGTCGAGGAACGCCTGGGCGCCCTCGCGCGCAGCCTTGTTCGGGGTCGGGACGACCTTCACCGCGACCGGCCTCGCGAGCACCTCGTCGTGGGCCCGCCACAGCGACGCCGGTCCGTCGGACGCGACGAGCTCGAGCAGCGCGAAGCGCTCGGCCAGCACGTCGCCGACCTCCAGCGGGCCGCGCCGATCGGTGGGCCGATCGGTGGGCTGCTCGGCCGGTGCAGGCACGCTGCCCGGCTGGACGGAACCGGGTCTCGGGCTCCCCACCGGTCAGATCCTCCTCGAGCCGGGAGCTCACGACGAAGGCCCGGTCAGCGCCACTCTCCGGGCGCGGACCGGGCCTTCGTCCCTGCTTGCTGGAGCGCTTGCTGGAGCTTTTGCTAGAGCCGACCCACGACGTAGCTGCCGCTGTAGATCGGGACGACCTTCACGACGTCACCGCTGTGCGGCGAGTGCCACATCATCGGCTTGTTGAGCGTGGCCCGCTGGCGCGAGGGGCCCGCGTAGATCGCGACGTGGCTGATGCGGCCGCTGCTGTTGCGGAAGAACAGCAGGTCGCCCGGCTGCTTCTGGCTCTTGGCGACGTGCGCCATCGAGGCGTACTGCTGCGCGGCGTTGTGCGGGAGCGACTTCCCGAAGTGCTTGTAGACGTAGAGCGTGTAGCCGCTGCAGTCGAAGCGGTTAGGTCCGGCAGACCCCCACTGGTAGGGGTCCCCGCGGAAGTTGGCGGCATAGCTCGGCACCGACGAGCGCCAGGAGCCGGCCTCGGCGGGGGACGCGACGATCAGGCTGCCGAGAGCGGAGACGAGCAGGACGAGGAGAGCGGACGCGCGGGAGCGCGCCCTCATGCGGGACGACACAGACGTTCCTTCCTGACGCCTGCGAGGTGAGCTGTCGGGCTCGGGCGGGAAGGTGCCCGGCCAGCGGAGGTACGGCTGGCTTCGCCCCGAGGTCACGTGTCGTGACCGAGGAACCTGTGGGTCCCCCGCTCCTACCCCTGGTGGGTGGGGGGTGTCCGCGCCGGTTGGCGCTGCAGGTCGGGGGGTAGGACTCGGCGTTCCGACCGGACGGGATATGGGGTTGTGCCTCCAGGCTAACGGTCCGTGAACGGACCGGTCGGCCTCGAGGAGATTCTGGGGGCGGTTGTGAGATGTCTCACTGCCCTGTCGGCTGCCCTGCTGACTGCCCTGCCGGCGCTGGAGCGCCGGGCCGGACGGCCCCGATGTAGCCGTCGAGATAGACCGGCTGCACCCGGACCACGTCGCCGCTGTGCGGCGCCGCGACCATGAGGTCGTTGCCGGCGTAGAGCGCCACGTGGTGGATCGTCGACGGGTCGTTGACGTCGTGCGCCCAGAACAGCAGGTCTCCGGGCTCGAGCTGGCCGAGGGCGACGTGCGGGCCGGAGTACCACTGCTCGCGCGAGGTGCGCGGCAGGGTGAGGCCCGCGGCGGCGTACGCGGCGCCGGTGAGGCCGGAGCAGTCGAAGGACGCCGGGCCGGTGGCTCCCCAGAGGTAGGGCTTGCCGAGCTGCTGCTGGGCGAAGGCGAGCGCGGCCTTGGCGAGCGGGGAGGCGGGGACGTCGGGGAGCGTGCCGACGTCAGTGCCGGCGGCGTAGCGGGCGGCGGCCAGCGCCGCGGCGGCGCGAGCGGCGGCAGCGGCGGCAGCGGCCTGGCGCTGCTGCTCGGCGAGCACCCGGACCTGCTGGTCCGCGGCGGCGAGCAGCGCCTGGGTCCGGCCGAGCAGCTCGTTGACCTTGTCCGCCTGCTTCGTGACCTGCTTCTGCAGCGCGTTCGCGAGCGTCTCGCTGCTGGCGAGGGCCTTCTCGGCGTCGGCGAGGCGCTGGACCGCCTGGGAGGCGTCCCTCACCTGGCGCGCGTCGCCGACCATGACGACCTGCACCTGGTGCACGCGGTTCGCGACGTCGGTCAGCGAGCCGCTCGACAGCACCGTCGCGTAGATCGCGCTCGGGCCGCCGGACATGTAGAGGGCCCGGGCCCGCAGCGACTTCTGGTCGTTGCTGGCGCCGGAGGCAGCCTTCGCGGCGTCCAGCGCGCGCTGCGCCTCGATGTGGGCGTTGACGGCCTTGCCGAGCTTGGCGTAGGTCTCGTCGTACTGCTCGGTGGCGATCTCGGCCTGCGTCGTCAGGTCGTCGACCTGGGCGCGCAGCGCCGCGGCGCGGGACCTCGCGTCACCGAGCGGGGAGGCCACAGCGACGGGCGACGCCTGCACGGTGCCCGACGCGAGCAGGCCACCGAGCAGCAGCCCGGTGGCCCAGCGCACCGCGGGGCGGGTCTTCACGAGCAGCTCACGATCAGCTTCACGAGGCGGGGGCGCCCGTGCCGGTCGCCTTGACGTCGAGGTACTTCTTCAGCGGGCCGACGCGGTTCATCCACAGCGAGGCCGCCTCGCGGTGCAGCACGAGCGTGACGTACCCGTTGCTCGCGACCTGGAAGTCGGTGGGCTGGAGGGTGTCGCCCGACTCCTCGGCCTCGGCCTTGATGCTCGCGTAGACCTTGTTGATGTCGTGCGTCGCCTTCATCTCGTCGGCAGCCTCGCCGGCGAGGGTGTTGGCGCGGTCGGAGACCGAGACGTTGGCCGTCAGCAGCGACACGCCGTCGTAGGCGAAGAAGCCGATGACGGCGAGCGTCAGGACCAGCTTGGTGAGCCAGCCGAGGACGATCGCACCGTCCTGCGAGGATGCGTTCACCCTTTTGGGTTCGGCGTGTCAGCCCACGGGCTTGAGCCGGGCGATCACGGGAGCCATCAGCTGTTCCACTTCCTGAACGCGCACGCGGCGCGCGGCGGCGAGGTAGCCGGACACGAGCACGGCCCCGCCGAGGGCGGCCGCGACGGCCGCACCACCCGTCGCGCGTCCGGCGTACCCCTCCGAGAGGTGCACCACGAGCGCGGCCATCCCGGCGGGCACGGCGATCGCGAACAGGCACCGGACCGTCGTGCGGAGCACGTGGCCCTGCGGGTCGCGCGGGACGCGGCGGGCCAGCACAGTGGTGCAGACCACGACCCCGACCAGGTACGACGACGCCTGACCGGCGGCGAGCCCGACGACCCGGTGCTCCGGCGCCAGCGAGAGGTAGAGAGCGACGTCGACAGCGACGGTCGTGGCGTTGACGGCCAGGTTGACCAGGGCCGGCGTCCGGGTGTCCTGCAGCGCGTAGAAGGCGCGCAGCTGCAGCTGGTAGGTGCTGAACGCGACCAGCCCGCAGGCGAAGACCGCGAGCAGGGTCCCGATGAACCGGGCGTCGGGGACCGAGGTCTCGCCGTGGCCGAAGACGAGCGTCGCGAGCGGCCGCCCCAGCACGACGTAGGCGACCGCAGCCGGCACCAGGACGCTGACCGTCAGCCGGAGCCCGCGGTCGAGCTGCTGCCGCACGTCGTCGAGCCTGCCGTCGGCCGCTGCGCTGCTCATCGCCGGCAGCAGCGCGGTGATCACGCTGACGGCCACGACGGCGTGCGGCAGCTGCCAGAGCAGGAAGGCGTAGGTGTAGGACGGGTAGCCGCGGTCCTTCGGGGCGCTCGACGCGAGCTGCGCCACGACCACGAGCACGAGCTGGTTGCAGACGACGTAGAAGAACGTCCAGCGCGCCAGCTGGGCGGCCGGTCCGAGCCCGGTCCCCCGGAAGTCGAACCGGGGCCGCAGGGTCAGGCCGGTACGGCGGAGCGCGGGCAGCAGGGCCACCGTCTGCGCCACGATGCCGAGCGTCACGCCGATGCCGAGCACCGCGAGCTGCGTGTCGGTGATGGTCGCGCTGGTCAGCTGCGCCGGCCCGGGGAGGAACGCGAACACGCCGAGGGTGACGATGACGACGACGTTGTTGAGGACCGGCGCCCACATCGGCGGGCCGAAGCTGCCCTGGGTGTTGAGGTAGGCGCCCAGCACCGCACCGACGCCGTAGAAGAGGATCTGCGGCAGGAAGAAGCGCGCGAACACGACGGCCAGGTGCCGCGTCTCGGGGTCGACGCTCTGGTTGATGTAGACGTCGACGATCAGCGGCGCGAACAGCACCAGCAGCAGGGACGCAGCGCCGAGCACGAGGACGGCGAGGGTGAGAAGCCGCTGGACGAGCTCCTCCCCGACGCCCTCCTTGTTGGCCCGCACGACGAGCGGCACGATGACGCTCGTCAGGATCCCGCCGAGCAGCAGCTCGTAGACGATGTTCGGCGCCGTGTTCGCGACGTTGAAGGCGAGCGCCACCGACTTCACGCCGAGGACGGCGGCCAGCATGGCGGTGCGCAGGAAGCCGGTCGCGCGGGACGCGACGGTGCCCAGCGCCATGGTGCGCGTGGACCGCAGCAGGCTCACTCGGCTGCCGGTGACTTGCGGAGCGCGCGGCGCACGATCCGGGTGCCGGCCGCGATGAACAGCACCGCCGCCGCGCCGAAGGTCAGGCCCAGGGCCACCCGGCCGTAGCGGGTGGACCGGACCTGCACGTAGACGAACCCGCGGAAGGGCTTGTTCTCCCGGTCCCGCATCTGGACGGCGACCGGGAAGGTGCCGGACCGCAGGCCGGTGACCTTGATGCCGACGGGCACGGAGGACTTCTTCGGCACCGTGACCAGGCCGGTCTCGACGTCACGACGACCCGGGATCTGGAACTGCAGACGCACCTGCAGCGGCAGGTCGCTGCGGTTCTCGACGGCGACCTGGATCGTGCCCTTGTCGCTGGTGAGCAGCACCCGGCCGGTGAGCACGTTGACCTGCTTCACGAGCGCTGTCATCGCGCCGTCCAGCCGCCGGAGCTGGCCCTCCTGGCCGGCGCTGTCCTGCCGCCAGGCCGACGACTCCGCGCGGGCCACGGCCTGGTGCAGCCGCCGCTGCAGCTTGTCGATGACGTCGGCGGTCTCGCCGGCCTCGGTCTCGCCGGTGCCGAGGACCTGCTGCGTGAGCTGGGTGGCGCGGCGGCTCTGGTGCGCGACCTCGGTGAGGTACGACACGGGCAGCTGCGCGTCGGTGCCGGAACGCAGACCCGTGCGCGGGTCGTCCTTGTCGACGTTGCGCCGGCCCTCCGTCGGGGAGGTGGGGTCGCTGCACGACTCGCCCCCTCCTTCGGCGGCCGGCTGCGTGAGCGGCTCGAGCGCGACCGGGCACAGCCAGGGCAGCCGGCCGAGGTCGCGCAGGGCCTCGAGCATCGCGCGGAGCCGGGCATCGCTGTAGCGGTCGGGGGCGATCACGAAGGTGCGGCTCGTCCCCGGCGCCTCCGCCGCGATGATCGCGGTCTCGGCGATGAACCGCTGCTCGGCGAGCCGGTCACCCTCCTGCAGCCCGGTCTGGCCGAGGACGAGCGTCGAGAGGGTGTCCTCGACGACCAGCGCGTGCAGGGGGTCGCCCGCGGGACCGACCGTCACGTGCGCGCTGGGGCTGCGGCTGCGACCGGCGTCCTCGAGGTCGGGGAAGGCGCTCTCGTCGAGGACGTAGGCGAAGGGCTGGGCGGTCTGCGGCCGTAGCGCCTCGGCGGCCTGCAGGGTCAGGATCCCGCTGCCCTGCGAGGGAGGCAGCACCGCGTCGACGCGGGTGCCGGGCACCTGGTCGCTGAGCACCTGGTTGCCGAGCTTCACCGCGCCGGCGATGTCGAGCAGGCCGGTGGCGCTGCCCGCCAGGGCGTCGACGTCCGGGTCGCCGTACGGCAGGACGAGCACGCTGCCGCGCGGCCCGCCGGCCTGGGCCTTGAGCCGATCCAGCCAGGCCTGCGCGGCCCGCTTGCCCGTGCCGTCGCGTGCCTGCTTGCCGCTGCCGACCCGGTAGGAGTCCGAGGTCGCCATGGCGTAGGCAGCGGACACCAGGTCGGGGTCGATCGCGTAGGTGACCGGCACGGCCTCGCACAGGGTCGTCTGCGGGTCGCGGACCCCGTCGTTGCGGACGGCCCCCTCGTCGCAGCGCGGGTCGTAGCCCGCGGCGAGGAGCTGGTGGGCCAAGGGGCCCTCCTTGAGGTTCTCCGCGAGGGAGTCGTCGACGAACGAGCCGTCCGGCGCCTGGTGCGGCCGGTCGGTCATCGGCAGCACCACGGCCACCTTGTTCCTGCGCGGTCGCGAGTCCGCCGCGAAGAAGGGGACCCAGGTCGGGGCGTCGCCGAGCAGCTGGGTCCCGCTCTCGTCGACCGTGCCGCGGGCCTCGATGTCCAACGGGTAGACGCCGGTCCGTCGCAGCTGCAGCGAGTCGACGTCGGTCTGGATGTCGAAGTACCCGACCTGACCCGGCTTCAGCGACGTGAGCTCAGGACTGCTCAGCGACGGACTGGTGTGCAGGTTCCGCAGCGCGTAGTGGTTGCCGTACTCGACGTCGTGGTCCGCCTCGGCGCTGTGCAGCGCGCCCCGCGACTGGATGACGTCGCCGCGCGCCAGCCGGACGACCGGCTCGGTGACCGTCAGGTTGGTGCTCGTGTTGCGGACGGCCCCGGTCACCTCGAAGGCCTGCCCGGCCTGAGGCGCCCTGGGGAGGAGGTCGGTGACGGAGACGGCGAGCGGGGCCTCCGGCTCCTGGACCGTCGGCGTCGGGGTCGGGTCGGCCGCGGCGGGACCGCCCAGCAGCACGGCCGGGCCGGCGAGCAGCACGACCCCGAGCACGGCGCCGGCGACGGTCCTCACGCAGACCTCCGCAGCAGCTCGGGGACCTTGTCCAGGAGGCGTCGTTCGTCGGCGTAGGCCAGCCGCGCGGCCATCTCCGCCACCGGGACCCAGGCGACCTCGCTGACCTCGACGTCCTCGTCGGACAGCTCGAGGTCGCCGGTGGCGAGGAGCAGGTAGTGGTGCACGGTCTTGTGGATCCGCCGTCCGTCGGCGACGAACCAGAAGTCGATG
>CBIHPE010000103.1:0-13390 GCA_966212015.1 uncultured Frankiales bacterium
TCCTCCGCCGTCGCCAGCAGCTCACCGGCAGAAGCGGCGATCTGCTCGCCACCGCCCCGGATCTGGCCGACGAGGCCACGGAGGTTCTCGAGCGTGTCGTTGTACGCCGAGGACAGCTGCACGAGGGCCTCGTTGCCGTCCTCCATGACGACCGCGGCACCGAGGTCGCCCTTGGCGGCGCGGTGGAGCTGGACCGACATGGTGGCGACGCTGTCCTGGAGCTCCGACTGGGCCCGCTCGGCGCGCAGCTGGAGGGCGCGGAGGCGCGAGCCGATCGACGTGCAGTACCAGCCGACCGTCAGGAGCAGGAGAGCGGCGAAGACGAGGTGACCGGCGTGAGCCGCGTCGACGTGCCCGTTGAGGCCCGCCGCACCGACGACGACCACGCCGCACAGGACGGACAGGCTCATGGCGAGCGGCATGCTCAGGGCGAGGCCGGCCATCAGGCAGGGCAGCACGAACAGCGTCCAGTACGGGCCCGTGATGTCGCCCGTCGCCCACACCTGCCAGCCGACGTAGGGCAGCGAGGCGAACAGGGCGCCGGACTCGATCACCTGGCGGTGCTTGCTGAGGGTCTCGGTGTTGTCGAGGAACCAGCCGAAGGCGCCGTAGGCGATGGCCTGGGCGACCGGGATGCCGATGAGCAGACCGAAGGCGAGGTCGGACTTCGCGGACGCGCTGCTGGCGAACTGGTCGACCGTGACGGCCAGCATGAACGTCACCGCGAAGATCAGCGACGTGCCCTGGTTGACGACCGACACGCGGTCGCCATGTGAGCTCTGCACCGAAGTGCCCCCCTGGTTCATGATCAGTTCGTCGGCAAGGGACAGACCGACCTGAAGGCGGCTAGCTGACCTTGAAGCGCGCGATGGCCTGACGGAGCCCGGCGGCGAGCTCGTTGAGCTGGGCCGCGGCAGCGGCCGACTGGCGCGAGCCCACGGCGTACTGCCGGGACACGTCGCTGACCTGCGTCATCGCGGACACGACCTGGTCGGACGCGGAGCGCTGCTGCTGGGTCGCGATGGAGATCTCCTTCGCGGCCGTCGTGGTCTCGTCGACCATGCCGGAGATCCGCTCGAGCGCGTCGACGACGCCGCGGGCCAGCTCGTTGCCCTGCTTGACCTCCTTCGCGCCCTCCTCGGACGCGATGATGGTCGCGTTGGTCTCGGCCTGGATCTCGCCGACGATCGCCTGGATCTGACCCGTGGACTCCTGCGCCCGCTCGGCGAGCTTGCGCACCTCGGAGGCGACGACGGCGAAGCCGCGGCCGTGCTCGCCGGCGCGCGCCGCCTAGATCGCGGCGTTCAGCGCCAGCAGGTTCGTCTGGTCCGCCAGGTCGTCGATGACGTCGAGGATCCGGCCGATCTCCTGCGACTTCTCGCCCAGCGACAGCGCACGGGTCGCGATGCTGTCGACGCGGTCGGCGATCGTGTCCATCGACTGCACCGAGACAGCGACCGCGGACCGGCCCTGCTCGGCGTACCGCAGCGTCTCCGCGGCGTAGCGGGCCACGGCCTCGGAGGTCTCGGCGATCTGCGCCGCCGTGGCCGCCAGCTCCTCGATCGTCGAGGTGGTCTCGGACACCGCGGACGACTGCTGCGTGGCCGACGCCGCGTGCTCCTCCGCCGTCGCCAGCAGCTCACCGGCAGAAGCGGCGATCTGCTCGCCACCGCTGCGGACGCTGCCCACGATGTCCCGGAGGTTCCCGAGCGTGTCGTTGAAGTTGCTCGACAGGCGCGCCAGCTGCGCGTGGTCGGTCACCGAGGCGGACACGGCCAGGTCGCCGTCCGCGGCGCGCTCCAGCACGGACGACAGCTCGTCGACGCGCTCCTCGAGCAGCTTGCGGTCGGCGCGCGCCTTCTCCCGCAGCGACCACACGGCCGCGCTGAGCGAGGAGTTGAACCAGGCGACGATCGGGAAGATGGAGCCGACCAGGATCAGCGAGCCCAGGTGGCCCTGGGTCAGGGTGTGCGCGAACGCCGAGGAGATGACGACGCCGCCCGTCGCGGCGAAGCCGAAGAGCGCTGCCTGCCAGCTGCTCATGGACACGGCGGCGAACAGCACGACCCCGATGAAGCAGAACCAGAACGGCCCGGCGATGCCGCCGACGACCGCCGTGGAACCGGTGCACCACACCGTGTCGCTGACCAGCAGCAGCGCGCGGATGACCGTGATGTTCTTCAGGACGAAGTGCGACCGCATCGCCAAGGTCGGCAGCACGGTCAGGAAGGCCGTGACCACGACACCGAAGCACTGCCAGGCGTAGTAGGCGTACTGGTGGATCACGATCCCGTCCGGTGAGGCCAGGTTCGCCATCACGGCCACGGCGACGGTGGCCACCAGCAGGCACATCCACGTCATCACCGCGGCGGCACGCGCCAGCCGGATCGAGTAGTCCACGGTCAGGGTCTCCTTCGGGGGCAGGATTCAGCCCGCGCGACGGGCGCGCGGGAGAGCGTCGGTGAGGCGGTACAGGGCGTCGAGGTCGAGGACGCCGCACGGCCCGCCGGCATCAGTGGTCTGACCGAGCAGCAGCTCGGAGGCGCTGTCGGGCAGGTGCGCGAGCGCCGGCTCCAGCTGCTCGAGCTCCAGCATGTGGGTGCCCTCGACGCCCTCGGTCAGCAAGCCGACGGAGACGCCGCCGCGGTGCAGCACGATGAGCCGGGCGCGCCGGTCGAAGGCGCCGGTGGGCGCGGCGAGCAGGGGCCGCAGGTCCAGGACGGCGAGGACGCGGCCGCGCCAGTTGGCGACGCCGGCGAGCCAGCTGGGCACTCCGGGCACCCTTGTCAGGCCCGGCGGGCGTCCGACCTCGGCGACCGACTCCATCGGCAGCGCGTAGCGGGAACCGCCGAGGCGCACGACGACGACCTCGGTGACCTCCGACTGCTCCTCCACGGGAGCGTCATCGGCTGGTTGAGGCCCGAGGTGTAGCCCCGAGGACCGCTCCGATCACGGCGGCGAGCGCGCCGACCGCGATCAGGCCGAAGCCCCGGCCGTTCCCGAGCACGATCCGGTCGCCCTCGGGGCGCTTGGCGCCGAGGACCATGACGACCACCAGCCAGACCGCTCCCGGCGCCACGCCCCCCCAGGTGCGCCCGGTCAGCCGGCCCCCGGCGCGCCCCAGCAGGGGGTTCGCCAGCGCAGCGATCACGGCGCTCACCGGCAGGGCGTGGCCGAGCGGGCGCGAGGCGGTCAGCACGCACTCGGTCAGCGCGAGCTCGACGGTGAGGACCAGCACGAGGACGTACGCGGCACCGGTCCTCACCGGCTCAGCCTAGGAGGAGCGGACCTCGCTGGGGTCGCGCAGGTCGATCGTGCGCTGACCGACTGCCGGCGCCTGAGCGGCCTCGAGCACCTCGGTGATCTCCCGCCCCAGCAGCTCGTGCCGCTCGATGAGGGCGTCGCGGAGGGCCTCGACCAGGTGCCGGTTCTCGAGCAGCAGCTCGCGCGCGCGCTGCTTGTGCTTCTGCAGCACCTCCTCGACGGCCTGCCGCCCATGGTCGTCGGCGAGCACGCGCCCGACGATGTTGGTGTCGCTGTAGGCGCTGTTCTGGACGGCGAGGTAGGAGATCAGCGACTGCTCCATGCCGTAGCCCCCGACCATCTCCGCGGCGCAGTTGGTCGCGTAGAGCAGGTCGCCGCCGGGACCGGTCGACACGTCACCGAAGAAGATCTCCTCGGCGCACTGGCCGCCCATCGCGATCTGGATGAGCGCCTCCAGCTCCGAGCGGGACCGCGTGTAGACGTCGTGCTGGTCGCCGTGAGCCAGCATGCCGAGGGCGCCCTTGCGCTTGATGATCGTGAGGATCTCGAGGCGGCGGTGCGGCGCCGTCAGGTAGGCCAGCGTGGCATGCCCCGCCTCGTGCGTCGCGATCAGCTGCCGCTCGTGGGCGGTGTACTCCACGGGCTGGCCGACGCCGACCTCGATCGTCATGCGGGCGTGCTCGACGTCCGCCCAGGTCATCTCCTGGTCGCCGCGCCGCACGGCGAACACCAGCGCCTCGTCGAGCAGGTTCTCGAGCATCGCCGGCGAGTAGCCGATCGTCGTCGCCGCGAGGGCGTCGCGGCGCTCGTCGTCGAGCTCCGCGGCGTGGGCCTTGGTCGTGAGGAAGTAGTCGAGCAGCTCGCGCCGGGCCGACTTCTGCGGCAGCTCGAACGCGATCTTGCGGTCGAAGCGGCCCGGCCGGAGCAGGGCGGGGTCGAGCGAGGACGCGCGGTTCGTGGCCGCGACGATGAGCACGTTCGGGATCCGCGCCTGCGGGCTCTTGAGCTGGCGGCCGGCCGGGAGCATCAGGTTGATCGCGTTGAGCAGCTTGCCGTGCAGCTTCTGCGCGCCTGTCAGCTGGTCGAAGGACTGCATCTGGACGAGCAGCTCGTTGACGATGCTCGAGGTGTCGCTGCTGCCGGTGAAGGCGTTCGTCTCCAGGCTGCCTGCCTGGTGCAGGTACGTCGAGGGCAGGCTCGTCGTTCCCGAGCAGCCCATCGCCACGTTGCTGACGGGCGTCATCGCTGTGGAGACGCCCGAGCGACTCGCCGCGATGACGTCGATCTCCTCGATGAAGGCGATCGCGCCGCCCTCCTTGAGGGCGATCTTGTTGAGCGCCTTGAAGAAGTTGCGCACCTTGCGCGAGCTCGCACCCTGGAACGAGGAGACGAACTGCGTGCCGGAGGTGAAGAGGAACGGCACGCCGGCCTCGCGCGCCATGGCGCGTGCGAGGTGCGTCTTGCCGGTGCCGGGCGGGCCCTCGAACAGCACGCCTCGACGGGCCCGACCACCCATGGCGTCGGCGAAGGTCCGGTGCGCGAGGAACAGGTTGAGGGTCTTGATCGCCTCCTCCTTCACGCCGTCGATCCCGACGACGTCGTCGAGGCGCGTGGAGAGCTGGTCCGATCGGTAGACGGTGTGCGGGGAGCGGCCCGTCACGAAGAACTGCAGCACGACGACCGCGATCATCGCGAAGAAGAAGATGAAGATCATCAAGTACATCGGGTCGACATGCGGCACCGGGAGGAACGGCTGCCCCTTGTCCCGGAGCAGCATCCGCAGCGCCACCAGGTCGAGCAGCGCGAAGCCGCAGACGACGGCGAGCTGCCAGCGACGCTCCACCGCAGCCGCCCGAGACTTGCCGACGTCGGCCGTGGACATCGAGACCAGGCCCCCGCCGGGGCGGGGGTGCGGGGGGGCGGGGCGGGGGCCGCTCAGGGGGCTGCGCGGGGGCGTAGGCGGCGGGCGGGGGTGCGAGCCCCCGCCCGCTTCTCCCTAGATACTCCGCCCTTGAACCCTCCGTGACCAGCCCTGAGCGTGGAGTCCACCCGGTTGGCCTATCAAGCGGTCACCCAGCGCTACCGAAGAGGTCCGCTTCGGTTCCTGTCCGGTCCCCGTCCGCGCAGATGAAGTACTCGTAGCCCATGGCCTCGTGGCCGACGTTGTCGGAGAGGGCGAAGAAGGGACCGTCCACCGAGATCTGGGTCGCGTGCGCGCGCATGGCCGCCAGCTTCTGCGGGAGGTGGGCGCGGGCGTCCACGCGGTGGGTGACCTCGTCGTCCGGGTTGCCGAACGGCAGGTCGTCCGCCGACCCGACGCCGTCGAAGGTCGTGGTGTCGCCTGCCGCCCGCAGCGCGTCGATGCCGGCCTGGAGGACGCTCTTGGGGAAGGCGGTGTAGAACAGCCGCGGGCCCGGCGCCTTGGCCAGCGCAGCGACCGTCACGCGGTGCGCCTGGATGTGGTCGGGGTGCCCGTAGCCGCCGTTGTCGTCGTACGTCACGACCACCTGCGGCCGCACCTCGCGGATCACCTCGGCGAGCAGCTCGGCGGCCTCGTCCACGTCGGCCTTCCAGAAGCAGTCGGGGTGCTCGTTCGGCGGCGTGCCCATCATGCCGCTGTCGCGCCAGCGCCCGGGGCCGCCGAGGAAGCGGTGGTCGGTCACGCCGAGTGCGGCGCAGGCCCTGGCCAGCTCCCCGATCCGGTAGGTCCCGAGCGCGTCCGCCCGGTCGCTCTGCAGGTTGCGGAGCTCCGGCGGGATCACCTCCCCCTCGTCACCGAGGGTGCAGGTGACGAGCGTGACGTGCGCGCCCTCCGCGGCGTACTTGGCCATCGTCGCCCCGGTCCCGATGGTCTCGTCGTCGGGATGCGCGTGCACGAGAAGCAGTCGCCGGTCGCTCATGCCCGCCAGGGTAGGAGTCGTGAGAGGCTCACCGCGTGACAGTGGACCCCTCGGTGCTCGAAGGCCTGACCGCCCGGCTGGGCGAGAAGGGGGCCGCGTTCCGCGCGAGCCTCATCGAGACCTGGCGGGAGGAGGCGACCAGCAGGCTGGCCGGCCTCGACGAGGCCGTCGACACCGACGACCGAGACGCGGTGATGGTCGTCGCGCACACGCTCAAGTCGAGCTCCGCGGCCCTTGGCGCGCAGGCCCTCGCGGCCACGTGCGACGCCATCGAGCACGGCCTCCGCGCCGGCGAGGACCGTGATCTCGCCGCTGACGCGACCGCGATGCGGGAGGGCGCGGCCGCCGCCGACGCCGACTTCAGTCGGCTCTGGGGCTAGTTGAGCGCCACGTCGGACGGGTACGTCGCGGCGAGCGCGAGCGGCGGCCCCTGCCGTCGCAGCACGGACCGCCACAGCGCCGACGGGTCCGGCGTGAAGCAGTCCGAGGGCAGCCCGTCGAGGACCCACCAGGCGCCCTCGTCGACCTCCGCCTCCAGCTGACCGGGCGACCAGCCGGCGTACCCGGCGAAGACCCGCACCTCCTGCACGGGGTCGGCCGCGTCGACGTCGAGGTCGACTGTCCCGAGCCAGGGGGCGCCGGGGACGGGTACGACGGACGGGTCCGCGACGGGAGCGCTCAGCCGGGCGAGGCAGATCGCCGCGGACTCCTGCACCGGGCCGCCCATGAAGACCACGACGGGGTCGGGTGCGAGCAGCGCCCAGCCGGGGAGCACCTCGCCGAGCGGGGTGTCCGAGGGCCGGTTGAGGACGACGCCCAGCGCACCGTCCTCGTCGGAGTGCTGGACGAGCTGCACGACGGTCCGGCAGAAGTTCGGGTCGTCGAGAGCGGGGGTGGCGACGAGCAGCCGGCCTTCCCAGGTCACCGGACCACCGTAGTGCCGGCGCTCGGCTACTCGCTCAGGGCGGCCTTGGCGCGCTGGCCGCGGCTGCGCTGGCGCTCCTGCGCGGACAGCGTGACCTTGCGGATGCGGACCGTCGCCGGGGTGACCTCGACGCACTCGTCCTCGCGGCAGAACTCGAGGGCCTGCTCGAGCGAGAGCTGCTTGTGCGGGATGAGCGGCACCAGCACGTCGGAGGAGCTCTGCCGCATGTTGGTGAGCTTCTTCTCCTTGGTGGGGTTGACGTCCATGTCGTCCGACCGGGAGTTCTCGCCCACGATCATGCCCTCGTAGACCTCCGTCCCCGGGCCGACGAACATCGTCCCGCGCTCCTGCAGGTTGGCCAGGGCGAAGCCCGTGGCCGGCCCGGAGCGATCGGCGACGAGCGAGCCGGACGGGCGCGTGCGGATCTCGCCGTGCCATGGCTCGTAGCGCTCGTGGACGTGGTGCAGCAGACCGGTGCCGCGGGTCTCGGTGAGGAACTCCGTCCGGAAGCCGATGAGGCCACGGGCCGGCACGAGGTACTCCATCCGGATCCAGCCGGTGCCGTGGTCGACCATCTGCTCGAGGCGGCCCTTGCGCAGGGCCATCAGCTGGATCAGCACGCCCTGGTAGTCGGCCGGGGCGTCGATGGTGAGCCGCTCGACGGGCTCGTGGATCTTGCCGTCGATCTTGCGGGTGACGACCTGCGGCTTCCCGACGGTCAGCTCGAAGAGCTCCCGCCGCATGACCTCGACGAGGATCGCGAGCTGCAGCTCGCCGCGGCCCTGCACCTCCCACGTGTCGGGGCGCTCGGTCGGGTTGACGCGGATCGAGACGTTGCCGACGAGCTCCTTGTCGAGCCGGTCCTTCACCATGCGCGCCGTGAGCTTCTTGCCGCTCTTGCCGGCGAGCGGAGACGTGTTGATGCCGATCGTCATCGAGATGTTCGGCTCGTCGATGGTGATGAGCGGCAGCGGGCGCGGGTCCTCCGGGTCGGCGAGCGTCTCACCGATGGTGATGTCCGGGATGCCGGCGATGGCGACGATGTCGCCGGGTCCGGCCTGCTCGATCGGGACGCGGGTGAGGGCCTCGGTGCCCAGGAGCTCGGTCAGCTTGATGTTGGTGACCGTGCCGTCCTGCTTGCACCAGGCGACCGTCTGGCCCTTCTTGATCCAGCCGTTGTGGATGCGCAGCAGGGCGAGGCGGCCGAGGTAGGGCGAGGAGTCGAGGTTGGTGACGTGCGCCTGGAGCGGCATGTCCTCCTGGAAGGACGGCGCGGGGATCGTGTCCCGGATGACCTGGAAGAGCGCCTCGAGGTTGGGCTCGTCCGGCGAGTCGCCGTCCGCGGGCCGGTTCAGCGACGCCTGACCGGTCTTGGCCTGGCAGTAGACGATCGGGAAGTCGATCTGCTTCTCGTCGGCGTCGAGGTCCATGAAGAGCTCGTAGGTCTCGTCCACGACCTCGGCGATCCGAGCGTCCGGTCGGTCGACCTTGTTGATGATCAGGATGACCGGCTTCTTCTGCTGCAGAGCCTTGCGGAGCACGAAGCGGGTCTGGGGCAGCGGGCCCTCGGACGCGTCGACGAGCAGGGCCACCCCGTCGACCATGGACAGCCCGCGCTCGACCTCGCCACCGAAGTCGGCGTGACCCGGGGTGTCGATGATGTTGATGAGCAGGTCCTTGCGGCGCACGGCGGTGTTCTTCGCGAGGATCGTGATGCCCTTCTCGCGCTCCAGGTCCATCGAGTCCATGACCCGGTCCTTGACCTGGCCCTCCTCCTGCTCGTGCTCGGAGTAGGCGCCGGACTGCAGCAGCATCGCGTCGACGAGGGTGGTCTTGCCGTGGTCGACGTGCGCGACGATCGCGACGTTGCGGATGTCATCGCGAGTGGGCATGCGAAAGGGCTCCAGAACAGGGGAAGGGATTGCCGAGAGACCGGCGAACACCATCGTACCGGCGCGTCACCCCTGGGACGCCCGCTCGTTGGACCCCCCAGACCGACCACCCAGCCCGCCCTGGAGGCCGCGTGTTCCGCCGCACAGCCCTGCTCGCGAGCGCAGCGCTCGCGCTGACGGCTGCCCCGCACGCAGGCGCCGCAGCTCTCTCCGGGTCCACCGCCAAGTCGACTGCCAGGTCCACTGCCAAGTCGACGGCGAAGCCCGCGGCCAAGGTCCCCGTCGTCACGCTCATCGACACCGGCGTCAACCCGCGGCACCAGGAGTTCGACTACCGGGGCCGGTCCTCGACAACGGACCAGTTCGTCGGCTGGTGGGACTTCAGCGCCGAGAAGAAGGGCAAGAACGTCCTCCCCGCCCCCGGCCAGGCGTGGGACACCCAGGTCACTGACCCCTACGACAAGGTCGGCCACGGCACCCTCACGGCCGGCATGGCCGGCGGCCGCAACGCCTCCAGCACCAAGACGCCCTCGGCGTTCCCCGGCGTCAAGCTCGCCATCGCCAAGGTCAGCTACTACGCCGGCAGCGCCACCGACGTCGAGTCCGCCATCGACCTCGACATGCTCGCCCCCGCGGTGCGCTGGGCGGTCGACACCGTGCACACCGACGTCGTCAGCATCTCCATCGGCTCGAGCGTGCCGCTGCCGTCGTCGCTGAACGCGGAGCTGTTCGACGCCCTGCACTACGCGCGCCAGCACGGCGTGCTGGTCGTGGTCTCCAACGGCAACGGCTGGGGCGACCTCGGCGTCCTGCCGGGCGACCCCGGTTGGGCGAGCAACTTCGGCGCCTCCCCCGACGCCCTGTCGGTCGGCGCCGCCGGCTCTGCGGGCCTCATCAACTCGACCGACCCCGAGGTCACGGCCGTCTACTCGATCGTCGGGCCGAGCAACACCGACAACAAGGGCTACGTCAGCAACGGCGGCACCTCGTTCGGGACGCCCTACGTCGCCGGCTTCGCCGCAGCGGTGCTCTACGCCTCCCGCCAGGGCGGCCACCCGCTCGGCGTCGACGCGCTCGAGCAGTTCGTGAAGGACGCGAGCAGCGACACGGTCTACCCGCCGCAGGTCGAGGGCTACGGCACGCTCAACCAGGACCTGCTGCCGGGCGCCCTCGCGAACGCGCGGGCCGGCAAGCTGCCGACCCGACCCTCCCCCGACTACTCCGCGCTCTACGTCGACGGTGTCGTCGGCACCCTGCGCACCCTCTGGGTCACTGCTACGTAGGCTCGACCCATGAGCTCCGAGCGCGCCCTGGCTGCGCTCGCAGGCGTGCCCCACACGGTGCTCCGGCACGGTCCGGTCGCGAGCCTCGAGGAGGCAGCAGCCGCGCGCGGCGTGCCACCCGCCGCTGTGGTCAAGACCCTGGTCGTGCGGCGGGGAGCCGGCGACTACGTCTTCGTGCTGGTCCCGGGCGACAAGCAGATCAGCTGGCCGAAGCTGCGCGCGCTCCTCGGCGTGAACCGGATGGCGCTGCCGCCGGCGGACGAGGCGCTCGAGGCCACGGGGTACGAGCGCGGCACCATCACCCCGTTCGGCAGCACGACGGCCTGGCCGGTCGTCGCCGACAGCGCGATCGCGGGTGAGGAGATCACCCTCGGCGGCGGCGCCCACGGCGTCGCCGTCAAGCTGCGGGCCGACGACGCGATCGCCGCCCTCGGGGCGCAGGTCGCCGACGTGAGCGACTGATGCACCCCCGGGAGCCGGTCCACGAGGTGCTCGAGGCACGCGCCTTCGAGGTGGGTGACGGCACCGAGGTCCGGCGGCTCGTCCCGCAGCGCCGGCTGCGCACCGTCGGTGCCTGGTGCTTCGCCGACCACTACGGCCCCGACGACGTCACCGAGGCGGCCGGGATGCAGGTGCCGCCGCACCCGCACACCGGCCTGCAGACCGTGAGCTGGCTGCTCGAGGGCGACATCGTGCACCGCGACAGCCTCGGGTCGCTGCAGCGCGTCGCCCCGCGCGAGCTCTCCCTCATGACCAGCGGGCACGGGATCTCGCACTCCGAGGAGTCGCCCGCCGACCGCCCCCCGGTCCTGCACGGCGTGCAGCTGTGGGTCGCCCTCCCCGAGGACAGGCGGCACGGCGAGCCGGCGTACGAGCACCACACCGACCTGCCGCAGGTGACCCACGACAGCCTCACCGCGACCGTCTTCCTGGGCAGCCATGCCGGCGTCAGCAGTCCCGGCACGACGTACTCCCCGCTCGTCGGTCTCGAGGTGATCGGCTCGGGGGTCCTGCCGCTCGAGCCGTCGTGGGAGCACGTGGCGTTCGCGCTGACCGGCACGGCGACCGTCGACGGCTCGGCCTCGGAGGTCGGGGAGCTGGTCCAGCTCGGCCTGGGCCGCGGAGAGCTCGAGGTCGACGGCCACGTCATGGTGCTCGGCGGCGAGCCGCTCACGGAGCAGCTCGTGCTCTGGTGGAACTTCGTCGCACGCAGCAACGACGAGATCGTCGCCGCCCGCGAGGACTGGGAGTCGACCAGCGGGCGCTTCGGGACGGTCGACGGCTACCCGGGACCTGCGCTGTCGGCTCCCCCGCTGGGGCCGGTGCGCCTCATGCCGAGGAGCTGACGCAGCTCGTCGACGAGAGGCGCGTCGGCCGCGATCCACGGCACGTCGTCGAGCTCGTCGGCGGAGAGCCAGCGGTGCGCGTCGTGGTCGACGAGCTGCGGCTCCCCCACGACGTCGGTGCAGACGTAGACGCGCAGGACGGCCGTCTCGCCGATCTGCAGGTCGCCGCCGAGCCGGTCGCCGACGACCGCCGTGACTCCCAGCTCCTCGGCCAGCTCGCGCTGCAGCGCCTCGACGTCGGACTCACCGCTCTCCACCTTGCCACCGGGGAACTCCCAGAAGCCCGCCAGGCGCGGAGGACCGGTGCGGCGGCTGGCCAGCACGCGCCCGTCCCTCAGCAGCGCCGCCCCGACCACTGAGACTCGCCCACCCGCTCCCCCCGACCCCACGAGGAGTCATCCTGCCGTCCGGTGGGTAGGTCCGCAGCATGCCCACCCTTCTGGACGAGACGCTCATCGCCGACACCCTCGAGTCGCTGCCGGGCTGGCACGGCGACAGCAGCCGCCTGTGGCGCGAGGTCGACCTGGACGACACGCAGCTCGCGGAGCTGCGCCGCCAGGTCGCCGTGGACGCCGAGGCCATGGGCCACACCCCGACGTTCGAGGGCAACCGGGTCGTGCTGACCACCCCCGACGCAGGGGGCGTCACCGAGCTCGACGTCGTCATGGCGAGCCACGTCAGCGACCTCGTGCACCGCATCTCGAACGCCGAGCCCGGAGTCGAGGCACAGCGGGACGACGAGACCCTCGTCGTCTTCCGCGCACCGGACCTGACGGGCGAGCCGAGCCAGCCGCGCACCAACACCGCGCTCTTCGAGTCGTAGCCTCGGGCACGTGGGTGCCCAGGCCGCAGCGCTGCTCGCGAGCCAGGGCCCCCTCGGCGACCCCGTCGGCTTCGCACCTGCCGTCACGACGCGGCTCGACGTCCCCACCGGCTGGTCGCTCCGCGACGTGGCCCTGGCGCACGGCGGGGTCGGGCTCGCTCCGTGGTCGTGGGACGGGGTTGCCCTCGGGACCGTGCTGCCCGACGGGACCCGGGCCCGCGTCGCACCCGACCTGACCGTCGAGCTCAGCGGCCCCAGCGACCTCACACCGCTGCGCCGGGCCCTTGACCTCGAGGCCGACCTGGCCGACTTGTGGCGCGTGGCGCCGCACTGCCGCGGCGAGGGGTGGGAGCTGCGGGCCGTCTCTCCGTTCGAGGCCCTGGTGCAGTCGCTGGCCTCGACCAACGCGTCGTACCGCTCCACGCAGGCCATGCTCGCCGAGCTCGTCGGCGCCGGCCCCTTCCCCTCCCCCGAGGCCGTCGTGACGATGCCGCTGCGGAGGTGGGGCTACCGGCTGCCTGCCCTGCGCGCGCTGGCGGAGACCGTCGACGACACCGACTGGGACACCCTGTCCGACGAGGACCTGATCCACGAGGTACGGCGTCGGCGCGGGTTCGGAGCGTTCGCCGCGTCGTCGGTGCTGCCGCTGCTGGGGCGGCCGCGGGCGCTGCTGCTCGACGGCTGGCTGGCCGGCCAGGTCCCCGACCCGCGACGCTACGAGCAGTACGGCCGGTGGGCCGGCACCGTGCTCTGGCTGGACGTCAGCCGGCGCTGGCGCCGAGCTCCGCGAACGCCCTGACCACGTCCCGCGGCGCCCGGACCTGAGGCACCGGCCCCTGCAGCCACACCACGTCCTGGGGACGCGCCGGCACGAGCAGGGCGCCCTGGTGACCCCCAGCGCCCACCACGAGCACCAGGCCCGGCGCGTCCAGGACACCGCGCGCCTCGGGGGCCCTG
>CBIHPE010000104.1:0-13295 GCA_966212015.1 uncultured Frankiales bacterium
CCCGCGACTGCTGCGTGAAGCTGCTGCTCGCCGTCAGCGACGGCAACGGCGAGGCAGCGGCCGAGGCGTTCGCGAAGCTGGGGACCAAGAGCGACGACTTCGACGCCGACCGCTTCCGCGTCCTGACGTCGGACCTGGTGCTGCGCTCCGTCGAGCTGGGCCACCAGCTGCAGGCGGGCGCGGTCGTGCTCGAGATGACGCGGATCGCTGGGCAGTGCGGGTTGCGACCGGCGCCGGAGATGGCGCTGGTCGGGAAGGCCCTGCTGAACCTCGACCAGGTGGCCCAGAGCCTGGACCCGCGCTTCGCCCCCGCGGACGCGATCCGCCGCAACACGGCGGCGATCGTGCAGACCCGGATGTCGACCTCGTCCGGTGGGCTGATCGCCTCCGCCCTGGAGGCGCGGGACTTCGCGGTGGAGCTCCCCGGCCGGATCAACAAGGTGATGGACGCCGTGGGTGACGGGCAGTTCCAGCTGAAGGTCGACGCGATCGACGAGCCGCAGCTGCTCGCCGTGCTGCAGCGGCTCGCCAACCGGCTCGCGAGCGGCCTGGTCATCGCATCCCTCATCGTCGGAGCGGCGCTGATGATGCAGGTGCCGACCTCGTCGAGGATCTTCGGCTACCCCAGCGTCGCGATGGTCAGCTTCGCGCTGGCGGCCACGTTCGGGCTGGTGCTGCTGCTGTCGGTCGTCCTCGCAGACCGGCGGATCAGCCGCACTGCTCGCGAGCAGCGATCTGGGCGATGACGGACTCCGGTGGGGGACCGGCGTCGGACGACGCCGGGGCGGAGGTCGCGGCAAGCGTCGAGCGGGCGGTGGGTGCCGTCGAGCTGGCCGACACGGCGGCGCACCGGACGGCCGAGAAGGCCGCAGCGGCGGCGCGGGAGCTGCCCGCACCGGTGACGAAGGAGGCCGCCGCGTCGGCGCAGGACGCAGAGGCCGCTGCCGATGCCGCGCTCGAGGAGGCCCGGGAGGCCGAGGAGCAGGCGCTCGCCGTGGCGGAGCGGGTCGACGAGCTGCTGCTGGACGAGGAGGCCCGCGAGGTCGCGGCCCAGGTCAGCGAGGAGCAGCCGTTCGGGTTGCCCGGCCGCAAGGGCGACCGGAACTCCCCGTTCCGCTGGGGCTTCACCGTCGCTGCGGGCGCGCTCGTGGCTCTCGTGCTCGGGCAGGCGCTGGCGACCGTGGAGCACCAGATCCTGCTCATCCTCATCGCGGCCTTCATCGCGATCGGGCTCGACCCAGCGGTGCGGTTCCTGGTCGACCATGGCATGCGACGCGCCTTCGCGGTCGGGCTCATCGTGTTCGTCTTCCTGGGTGCGGTCGGCGCTTTCGTCGCGGCCGCGATCCCGCCCCTGGTCGATCAGGGCAGCACGCTGTCGGACAAGGCCCCGACCTACCTGCAGCAGCTGAACGACAAGCACAGCCTGCTCGGTCGGCTCAACCTGCAGTACCACGTCGCGGACCACCTGAAGCAGCAGGTCTCCGGCGGTGGCATCACCGCCGGCGGGGTCCTGCACGCCGGCTCGATCGTGCTGAGCGCCACCTTCGAGACCGTCATCGTGCTGGTGCTCGTCATCTACTTCCTGGCCGACCTGACGAAGATCAAGAACGCCGTCTACCGGCTCGCCCCGAAGCACCGGCGACCCCGGGTCGGGCTGCTCGGCGACGAGATGATCGCCCGCATCGGCGGCTACGTGCTGGGCAACGTGCTCACGTCCCTGGTCGCGATCGTGGGCAACTACGTCGTGCTCCTGATCCTCGGCGTGCCCTACGCGCTGGTGCTGTCGATCCTGGTGGGGATCCTCGACCTCGTACCCCTCGTCGGATCCACCATCGGTGGCGCCATCGTCGCCCTCGTGGCCCTTGCGACGGTGTCGGGGACGGTCGCGCTCATCACGATCGGCTACCACGTCGTCTACCGGCTGTTCGAGGACTACTGGCTCAACCCGCGGGTCCTCCGCAAGACCGTCGACGTCAGCCCGGTCGTCACCGTCATCGCGGTACTGATCGGAGGGGCGCTGCTCGGCATCACCGGGGCGCTGCTCGCCGTGCCGACGGCCGCCGCGATCCAGCTCGTGCTGGTCGAGGTCGTGTATCCCCTACGGGACGCGGAAGAGGCGCCCGTCTGAGCGTCGGGTGGCTAGCCGAGCGGGATCGCCCACTGCGTCGCTGCCTGCGCGCGACGTCGATGACGACTGAGACCGCCCTCATCACGATCGGCTGCGACGTCGTCGCGCGAGAACCAGCTGGGCACCGTCGCCGCGGGCCCTGAGGCCCTGTCGCCTCGGTCAGACAGCGGTTGCTTTCGGGTTACCGCGCCGTGAGCGGGCAATGGCCTTCATAGGGAGTTGTCAGGTGCCGAAGACCGGACAGAGGGATGTCCTCTGGAGTACGAAAGGTCGTGGCGTTGGTGGGGCGGTCTCCGTCGTGGGTTCGCCTGCCGGCGGTAGTGGAGATGGAACCCGCGATCCCGGTGGTGCTGGGTCTGCACGGCCTCTTGATTCTCAGCGTGACACCGAGCCCTTCTCTCTGGCCCCCACTGCTGTTCACCTCCGTCGGCCTTCTCGGCGTCGCCGGTCTGCTGGGCTGGCGCAGCAGCACGGCACGGGGACTCCGGGCCGTCACGTGCACCACCGTCCCGCTCGGGTTGAGCATCGCCGACCCGGCCCTCGTTCCGGCGGTCCTGCAGTGGTACTACTGCGTCGCTGCCGTCTACAGCCTCGTCGTGGTCCGGCGACACGCGGCGCTCATCGGCGCTGCCACCGGCGCGTGCTATCTGCTGCAGGTCGCTTCGGGGGCGGCGGTCGTCCCTTGGTCCGCGGCGTTCCTGCGGGCGGGCGTCTTGACCGCTCTGGGCGTCGCGATGTGGAGCGCGGGCGTGGCCTACCGCCGTTCGCAGGACGAGGCAGAGTCGGGCCGTCGCGCGGCGGAGGAGGCCCGTGACGAGCTCGACTACGCCGCAACCCACGACGAGCTGACGGGCCTGCCGAACCGGCGGATGCTGCTTCGGCACCTGGGTGAGCAACTCGCGACCGGCCAGCCGCTCGGGCTTCTCCTGCTGGACCTCGACGCGTTCAAGGACGTGAACGACACACTCGGTCATCAGGCCGGTGACGACCTGCTCGCGCAGCTGGGTGAGCGGTTGCGGTCGCACGTTCGGACCGGCGACCTCGTCGCGCGGCTGGGCGGCGACGAGTTCGCCATCTGCCTTCCCGGCGCCGATCTGGCTCTGACCGGGCGCGTGGCCGAGTCATTACTGCAGATGCTGCACCGGCCCTTTGACATCAGCGGTGCGTCGGTTGCGGTCGGGGGCAGTCTCGGGCTGGCGGTCGCACCTGACCATGCGCGCGAAGCGGACGGCCTGCTGCAAGCTGCCGAGATCGCCATGTACGGCGCGAAGTCCGCTGGGCTCGGCACCGCGATCTACGACGCCTGCACTGAACGGCACAACGCTGACCGGCTGGTCCTGCTCGGGGAGCTGAGGCACGCGCTCGCTGCCCGCGAGCTGTTCGTCGAGTACCAGCCGAAGGTCGACACCCTCACGTGGCGAGCAGAGTCGATGGAGGCACTGGTCCGGTGGCAGCACCCGACTCGGGGGCGCGTCATGCCGGACCTGTTCATCCCGCTCGCTGAGCGCACTGGCCTTGTCCGCGACATCACCAAGTTCGTGCTCGGAGAGGCACTCGCCGAGTGCAGCCGTTGGCGGGACGCCGGGCTGGAGCTGTCGGTGTCGGTGAACCTGTCCGCCCGAGACCTGCAGCAAGACCTGCCCGAGCACGTGCGCGGGGCTCTGAAGCGGGCCGGGCTGCCGGCCGCGTGCCTGGAGCTGGAGATCACCGAGAGCTTCCTGATGGCCGATCCTGGTCGGGCTCGCGCCCTCCTGGTGGAGCTTGCCGAGATCGGCGTCACGCTGGCCATCGACGACTTCGGGACTGGGCTGTCGTCGCTGAGCTACCTGAAGAACCTCCCCGTGCACGTGCTGAAGATCGACAAGAGCTTCGTGACCCACCTCGTCGACGACACCATGGACCAGCTCATCGTCCGTGGCGTCGTCGACATGGCCACGCGGATGGGGCTGACGACGGTTGCTGAGGGCGTCGAAGACGCCGCCACAGCGGCGATGCTCGCCGAGATCGGCTGCACGCACGCACAGGGCTACCTGTTCAGCCGGCCGATGGCCGCGGAGCACGTGCAGGCCTGGGTCAGCTCAGCGACCACCAAGACCTCGGCGCCTACCGCGACGCGTACGGCCTGACCAGCGGGCCCCCCGAGCCCGCTCACGCGCGGGCGCGATCGGATCAGGGCTCGATCGGTCCGGCCACGACCCCGGCGACCCGTTCGAGCGGTTCGCCGACGCGCAGGCCGTCCTCGCTGATGAGCAGCTCGCGGACGGCGGTGTCGTGGGCACTGCCGCGGGTCTTGAGCACGGTGATCGCGCGTCGCATCCGGCCGGGCTCCTCGACGTAGCGGAGGGTGAGGAGGTTGTCGGCCATCGTGGAGACGTGCCCCTCGGTGAGGGAGGTGCCGCCATGGAGGCCGCGGGTCGAGGCGGTGAGGAAGGTGGTGATGTCGCCCGCCTTGGCGTAGGAGGTCAGGCCGACGACGAACTCGCGGTAGGCCTCGGGGCTGCCGGCGCGCTCCAGCGCAGTGAGGCTGTCGATGACGAGGCGGGTCGGCTGGTAGCCGTCGACGAGCTCCTTGACCTCGAGCAGGTGGTCCTCGAGCGAGGCCTCCTCGGGATAGACCGAGACGACGCGCAGCGTGTCGTCCTTGCGCAGCTGTTCGAAGGCACGGGCCCGGCCGACGGCGTTGCGGCCGATCTGCTCGGGGGACTCCTCGTAGCCGAGGAGCAGGGTCCGCTCTCCCTCCAGCGCTGCCGACGCGAGGAACTCCAGGCTCAGCAGGGTCTTGCCCACTCCGGTCGGGCCGGCGAGGAGGGTGATCGAGTCGCGCAGGAGGCCGCCGGACAGCAGCACGTCGAGGTCGGGCACGCCGCTGGTGACGCGCATCCGCTCGCGGCCGGCGGACATCGAGGACGTCGCCACGGGGAGGACGACCAGGCCCTGGCCGGGCTGGATCGTGAAGGCGTACTCGCCCTTGCGGTGGGTCGCACCGCGCATCTTCAGGACCTCGAGGGTGCGTCGCCGGCCCTTGCCCTCGCGGGTGTTGCGGAGCAGCACGACGTTGTCCGCGACGAACTCCTCGATGCCGTAGCGGGACAGCGCCCCCGCGGGATCTGACGCGGTCTCCACGGTCATGACGACGGAGAGCCCGGAGCTGCGGAGGCGGGAGACGAGGTGCCGGAGTCGCTGCCGCGCGACCCCCGGGTCGTCCGCGAGCGAGAACACGCTGGTCAGGCTGTCGATGACGAGGCGCTCCGCGCCGGTCGCGTCGACGGCGTGGCCGATCTGCGCCTCGAGCGCGGCGAAGCTGTAGGGCTCGGCCTCGCCGTCCTCGCGGAGCATCGGGGAGGCGTCGACGAACTGCCAGTCACCCTGCGCCTCCCACGCGGCGATGTCCCAGCCGAGGGTGGTCAGGTTGGCGCGCAGGTCGGCAGCGGGCTCCTCCATCGACACGAACACCCCGGGCTGGCCACAGCGGACGCCCTCGGCGAGGAACTGCGCGGCGAAGACGGTCTTGGCGCTGCCCGCCTGACCGGCGACCACGGTGGCCCGCCGGCGCGGCAGCCCGCCCATCGTCACGTGGTCGAAGCCGGGAATGCCTGTCTCGACCTTCTGCACCCCGGGGGTGGTGGTGGCCCGGTCCTGCTCGACCGCGGCAGCGTCCGCCTCGCGGGCGGAGCGCGCGGCCTGGCTGCCCTCGGTCACGACGCGTCCATCAGGGTCAGGGGGAGGCGGAACCACATGACCTTGCCCCCCGTGGCGTACCCGGTCTGACCATGTGCCGAGGCTACGGCGCCGATGATCTTGAGACCACGGCCCCCGTCCCGCTCGTGCGTCACGATCTCACGGCGTCCGAGGTCGAGGTCGTGGATGCCCACGACCGCCTCGCCTCCGGCGAGGAGGAGGACGACCCTCATCTGGGTGCGGGCGTGGACGACGACGTTCGTCGCGAGCTCGCTCGTGAGCAGGCTGAGGTAGTCACGGGAGCTGGCGTCGGCTTGCGGCACCTGCTCCAGCACGAAGCGTCGGGCCACCGCGACGTTCGCCGGCTCCGGCGCCAGGGGCAGCTCCGCGCACGCCTCGATCTCGACGCCCGGGGGCACGGCGGCATCGATCAGCTCCTGCCAGGGGCAGGGGTCAGGAGGCGTCACCGGGTTCGCTGGCCTTCCCGTCGATCATGGGTGGTGCTGCGGGTATGCCCCGGCGACCCCGACCTGACACGTCAGCCGACGGTGGGCCGGGCGGGGCTCACGAACGACCGTAGGCCCTGTGCCAGCCGCCCGCGACCCGGGTCAGGGAGTGGTGCCGGCGAACGCGTCCGTCATGGGGGCGGCGACGCCCGCCAGGTTGAGGTGCTCGGAGATGCCGAAGCTGTCCTCGAGCGTGCGGAGCAGGCTGTCGTGGTCATAGCTCGTCGACACGCTCGCCCCCTGCGGAAGCCGCGGCGAGACGAGGACGGCAGCCGTGCGGCCACCGAGCCCGAGCGATGCGCAGGTGGGGCAGGCGAAGTCGCTCGGCGACGCAAGCGCGCCGGCTCCCGGTGTGCTGCCCTCGTCGAAGTTGATGATCAGCAGGCCGTTGTGCGAGGCGAGGTACGTCAGCAGCGGGGGCAGCTCGGTCTGCAGCCACGCGTCCGCCGCCGCCAGACCACCCGTGGTCGCACCGGCGCACGGGCTGTCGTGCCCGTCGTGGCAGGTGTCGGGCGTGATGAAGGAGAAGGCCGGGAGCGCATCGGCGGCGAGGTCGCCGGCGAGCTCGGTGTAGGGGCGCTGGTGCGCCGCGCACCGCGCGGGGTCGCCGATCACGTTGGGGAAGTAGAGGAACGGGTTGTGGCGGTCGGCGTAGTTCTTCGCCCCGGTCGTGCTGTTGCCCTGGTACGGGTCGGGGCTGGTGTCTCCGGCGACGTACGGGCCGTGGAAGCACGGCGTGCTGGTGCCGTCCTGATAGCTCTTCCAGGACAGGCCCGCCGTGTCGAGCTGGTCGCCCAGGTGACGTCCGCCGGCCAGCGCCGCCTGCGGCTGCACGCAGGTCCAGAGGCTCACGGCTGCGCAGTCGCTCGCGGTCAGCGGGTTCAGCGGCTGCCCCGAGACCATCGCGATGTAGTTGTCGAGGCTGACGTGCCCGGTGCCGTAGTAGTTCGGCAGGAAGACGCCCTTGCTCCGCAGGCTGTTGAGGTAGACCGCGGGGCTGCCCGGCCCGAACGTCGTGCTCGCGGACTCGTTCTCCTCGGTGAGCACGACCACGTGGTCGAAGTGCGGGATCCCCTCGAGCCCGACGGTCGCGGCGCGTGCCGACGGCGCGGCAGCCAGCGAGGACCCGAGCACGAGTGCGGTGGCGAGCAGGGCGGCCTTGTTCATGCGGTCCCTTTCAGCGGCGTCTCACCTTCAACGCCGCAGCGCGGCGTACCTCGCGAGGTCGCCGACCTCGACCTCTCCCTACGGCCGGCGTCACTGCTCCGGCTCGACGGCGAGCTGCCGCTGCTCCTCCCGGATCTCCCGGTTGAGGAAGAAGTTCAGGGCCGTCCTGATGGCCGCCACCGCCGCCAGGACCGCGAGCTCGTCGAGGGTCGGTGCCACCGCCGTCCGGAGGACGTCCCCGGCCAGCTGGAACTCCAGCCCGAGTGCGAGGTAGCGCCCGAGGCCCAGTCGCACCTCCACGAAGCGGTGCGGGTCGGACCGACGGCGAACGAGCGCCTCGAGGAACCGGCCGAAGGCCAGCAGCGCGCCGAGGCTGATGACGAACGCCCCGCCCGCCTCGATGAGCGTCACCAGGTGTTCGACCACGTCCTTCAGCACACGACCTGTCCTGCCCGCGGGCGCGGACGATCAAGCAAGACCGGGCTGAAGATCGGCGGGCGGGGCTCCTAGCAGGACGGCGTGGCGTCTCGGTCGTGCTTGGCGTCGAGGCGGTCGAGGCCGCTCTCGGCCCGGTCCAGCGCGGCGTTCTGGCGCTGCCCCTCCGCGGCGTCCCGCCGGGAGGCGACGTCCTTGCGCGCCTCGATCAGGGCGAGCCGGTCAGCCGCAGCCGCATCGCGGTCGCGAGCCGCCCAGTCGCGGTCGGTCTCGCTGGCGGCGCGGCGCTGTGCCGCGCTTTCCTTCGTCGTCTCCTCGCGCTCCGCCTGCTCGTCGAGCGCCCGGGCCCGTTGGTCGCGCAGCGACGCCGCCTGGTCGCGGGCGTCCGCGCCGTGGAGGATCTCCTCGACCGTGCCGTCGCTCTCGGTGCTCTTGCGGTCCCGCTCGTCCGCGTCGCGATCGCGCCAGTCTGCTGCAGCGTCTCTCAGGTCGGCCAGCCGGTCGCGCTCGCTGGCTGCCTTCTCGCGGTTTGTCAGGTCGCGCTCGCGCTCCTCGGCGCTCCTGCTCATGAATGTCAGCTCCTCTCACCCGGGGTCACGGGGACGCAGGCCCCCGCATGCGGGGACAGTGCTTCCTTACCCGGACGAGGTGTCGCTGACACGTGAGCACCGTCGCGACGGCACCTGTCTGTCGAGTTCCGGCCGCGAGCCATCCGCTCCCGGGCTTGGAGCGAAGGAGGGGCGGGGGGACGAATCTGGGCTGACCCTGACAACCCGTCAGCCACAACGCCGGAACCCACCGGCTGGGTCGTCGACGCGGCGCAGCAGGTGTCACACTGCAAGCGACGAACAGCGAGGATCCCCCCATGACGGCCGCAGAGGTCGCGCTTCCGGCGGATGCGTCCGCCGCAGCTGAGGCACGCAGGTTCGTGCGTTCGTGGTTGCAGGCGCACGACCTCGAGCCGCACGCCGACACGGTGCTGCTCCTGACGAGCGAGATCGTGACGAACGCCGTCCTGCACACCGCGCGCCCCTCCCACCTCACGATCAGCAGCACCGGCGCCGCGGTGCGCGTCGAGCTGCGCGACAGCTCACCCACCGGTCCGACCCGTCGCCGGCACAGCGTCAGCGCGACGACCGGCCGCGGCCTGCGGCTGCTCGAGGACCTCGCGTCCGAGTGGGGCTGGCGCCCCGACGGAGGCGGGAAGGTGCTCTGGTTCTGCGTCGCCTCCGACACCGATCCCTGGGCAGCCTTCACGGGCACCGACTGGCTGGCGGAGGCGGAGCTGTGACGACCTCACCGAGCCCGCTGGGCCGGTACGGCGGTGAGCCGTCCGCAGACCAGGACCTCGTGCGGGTGGAGCTGCACAACCTCCCTCTCGCCGTTCTCGTCGCCAGCCGGGAGCACCACGAGGAGCTGATGCGGGAGTTCCGGCTGATGGCCCTGTCCGGCACCGTTCCCGACGCAGCCGCTCCGGCGCGGCTGCTGGAGCTCGTGCAGGTGCTGGGGGTGCAGTACGCCGGGACGTCCGAGCGCCCCAGCGCCGAGATCGACGCCGCCCTCGACCGGGGCGACGACGTCATCGACCTCGTCTACGACGTACCCGCCTCCGTCGCCGTTGCCGCGACCGCGCTCGACGACCTGATGCGCGAGGCCGACGAGTTCTGCCGGGCCGAGAAGCTGCTCACCCTCGCCCGCTCGCCGCTGATGGTCGACTTCGCGGCGTGGTACCTGCGCTGCTTCGTGGACCAGGTCGCCGGCGGCCCTCCTGAGCCGTGGACGGGACCCCTGACGCCTGACACCTGACGGGCCCGTCACCCGGCCGGGGCGCGTGGGCCGTCCCGTGCTGGGTACGGCGAAGGCGAGAGCCCAGCGAGAGGTACCCCGGTGTTCTACTGGTTCGTCAAGATCGTGCTGCGGCCGCTCTTCACCGTGCTGTTCCGGCCTGTCGTCACGGGGCGCCAGCACATCCCGCGACGGGGCGGGGCCCTGATCGCCAGCAACCACCTGTCGATGACCGACTCGCTGTTCCTGCCAGTGCTCACCCGACGGCGGGTGAGCTTCCTGGCCAAGGCGGAGTACTTCACCGGGCGCGGGCTGAAGGGGCGGGCCAAGGCAGCGTTCGTCCGGGGGACGGGTCTCATCCCGATCAACCGCGAGGACCCGACCGCCGCCGCCGAGTCGCTCGACGAGGGAGCCGAGTCGGTCCGCCGCGGACGGCTCCTCGGCGTCTACCCCGAGGGCACGCGCAGCCCGGACGGCCGGCTCTACCGCGGCAAGACGGGCACGGCCCGGATGGCGATGGAGACCGGCGTGCCGGTCGTCCCCGTCGCGATGGTCGGCACGGACCGCGTGCAGCCCATCGGCAAGGTGATGCCGCGGCTCACCCGCGTCAGCATGCACTTCGGGCCGCCGCTGCGGCCGCCCGTCCCCTCGCTCGACCTCGCCGCCCGCAAGGAGCAGGTGCGCGCGTTCACCGAGCAGATCATGACCGCGATCGCGCAGCTGTCGCAGCAGGAGCGCGCGGACGTCGACTGCGCCACCCACAAGAAGCGGTTGGGCGGGAAGAGGGCTGAGCGCTGAACCCGGTGTCGTCCCGCAGCCGTCTCAGGGGGCGGCGGTCGGGAAGACCGGCAGGCCGGGGAACTTGGCGTTGATCTGGCGGGCTTGTTCGAGGGTCGCTCGGGCCACCCGGAGCAGCTCCTCCTGGATCGCGCGGGACCGCTGCAGCTCGGCGAGGGTCTGCTTCGCGACGGTCAGCGACTGCAGCCCGATGTCGAGCGTCTGCCGGGCGAGGCTCAGCGTCGTCCGGGCCAGTGCGACACCCGCCTCGACCGCCTTGGTCACCGTGTCGAGCTCGCCCTTGAGGTCGCGGATCGGGCCGAGCTCCTTCAGCACGTCCTGCACCGTCCTCAGCGCCTCGTCGGTGCGCAGCCGCACGTCGTGCGTGTCCGTGCTCGTCGCCGACGCGATGACCAGCCCCTGCTGCTGCATCTCGAGGGCCTGCTGCGCGAGCTTCAGCTGGGCGTTGGCGTCGTCCAGCGTCCGCCGCCCCACCTCGAGGGTGCTGTAGATCCCGCGGCGCGAGACGTTCAGGTCCTTGCGGGTGTGAGCGATGTCGTTCCGGGCACCACGAGCAGGACCGAACAGCAGCACGCAGGTGCCGCTGAGCAGCACCGCGCCGATGAGCAGGAGCAGGTGGAACTGGTGGCGGGTCACGCGGCCGCTCTGCCCGCTGTCACCTGAGGCATGCGAACCGTGAGGCGGGTCACGTGATGTGGCGCTCCCGGAAGAAGTCGCTCTTGGACGCTCAGATCACGCCGACAGTTGCCGACAACAATCAGATGGGGGGAGCACCGGCCCTGAGCCGTGCGATCGATCGCGGGACGGCGCTGGTCGCCGCCGCGGTCCTGATCGCCGTCGGCCTGAGCGACCCGGGGCTGCCGCCCGCCGTGGCGTGGCTGGCGCTGCCGCTCGTGCTCATCTCCAGCCGGGCACCGCTCGTGCTGCCCGCGGGGCCCGCTGACTCGCTCGTCATCGGGCTCGACTCCTCGCTCATGGTGCTGCTCGGGCTGACGCTGCCGTGGGAGCAGGCGCTCCTCGTCTGGGGCCTGTCGATCTCGGTGGCCGAGCTGACGAGCAAGCGGGTCGTGGACACGAGGCTGTTCAACGCCGGCGTCTGCGTGCTCGCCGGCACTGCCGGCATCTTCGTCATGCGGCTCGCCCCGGCCGACAAGGCGTCGGGGCAGGCGCTCGCCGCAGCGGTCGCGGGCGCGGTCGTCTACTTCTCCGTGGACTACGTGTGGAGCGCGGTCTCGATCGCGGCGGTCAACCGGACGCCGCTCGTGCGCCTCGTCGACCTGCGCGGACTGCCCCTGGCGCTCACCTGCTTCGTCGGCGTCGACAGCCTCGGCTTCCTCGCGGTCGTCGTGCTGCACCACCAGACCTGGGCGGTCGCGCTGCTGGTGGTGCCGTTCTCCGCCCTGCTCTGGGCCTCGCGCTCGTGGTCCAACACGTCGGCCGCCCAGCGGCGCGGCAGCCACCTCTCGGCCGCGACCCTCGCGGTGCAGGAGGCGGCGGAACCGGCGGCTGTCGAGGCAGCCGTCCTCGAGCACGTGCCGCTGATGGTCCGCGCCCCGAGCGCGTCGTGGGCGCCGCTGGACAGCGAGCCAGGAGCAGCGGACGACCTGTTGCTCGTCTTCGCCCCCGGTGGCCGCCCGCTCCGCCGGCTGCGCGTGGCGGCCCGCACCAGCGGGTCGTCCTTCGACGCCCGTGACGAAGAGGCCCTCCGGATGCTGCTCGGCGTCGCCGAGCAGGCGCACGACCGGCTGCGGCTGCTGGCGGAGCTCGGTGCCGCCGCGACCACCGACAGCCTCACGGGGCTTGCCAACCGCAAGGTCTTCAACGATGAGCTCGCCCGCCGGGCGAGGGAGGGCGAGGCGCTGGCCGTCCTGTTCTGCGACCTCGACGGCTTCAAGGCGGTCAACGACACCCACGGGCACGCCGCCGGCGACCGCGTGCTGCAGGTGGCCGCTGCCCGCATCCGCCAGGCCGTGCGCCCCGGTGACCTCGTGGCCCGGCTCGGTGGCGACGAGTTCGCGGTCCTGGTGCGGGGCCTTCCCGCGACGGGCCGCGACGGCGCCGCCCAGGCCGCGGCCGACCGGGTCTGCGCGAGCCTCGCCGCGCCGTACGTCGTGGCCGACCGCCGGGTGCTTCTGTCGGTCAGCGTCGGGATCGCGATGGCCGACGGCGGTGACGCCGAGCACCTGCTGCAGGCCGGTGACGCCGCCATGTACGCCGCCAAGGTCTCAGGTGGTGGCCGCAGCCGCGCCTACAGCAGCGACCTGCTCGAGGAGCGCCGCGCCCACGCGCAGCTCGTCGAGGACCTGCGGGCCGGCGTCGCCGAGGGGCAGCTGCGCGTGCACTACCAGCCGATCGTGGCCGCGATGGACGGAGGCGTCCTCGGCGTCGAGGCCCTGGTGCGCTGGCAGCACCCCTCGCGCGGTCTGCTCGCGCCCGGCCAGTTCCTGGGCGCTGCCGCAGAGGCCGGGCTGATGGACGAGATCGGCGTGCAGGTCCTGCGGACCGCGGTCGACGACGTGCAGACCGCAGCCCGGGCCGCCGGCCGCAATGTCACCCTGTCCGTCAACGCGAACGCCACCCAGCTCGTCTCCGGCAGCCTGCTCGCCGCCGTCCAGGAGCTGCTGCCCCTGGAGGACCTGCGGCTGGTCGTGGAGGTCACGGAGGACGAGCTCGTCGACGGCGCTGCCCTCACGGCGCTGCAGGAGATCCGCGACCTCGGGGTGCGGATCGCCCTCGACGACTTCGGCACCGGCTGGTCCAGCCTGTCCCTGCTGCGGCGCCTGCCCGTCGACACCCTC
>CBIHPE010000105.1:0-13223 GCA_966212015.1 uncultured Frankiales bacterium
GGCCAGACCGGCCAGACCGGCCAGACCGGCCAGACCGGCCAGACCGGCCAGACCGATACGACCACGGGCACGACCACCGGCACGACGGGCTGACGGCCGCTCAGTAGCGTGGCCCCGGTGCGGGTCCATGTCGTCAGCGACGTCCACGGCAGCGTGGACGCGCTCAGGCAGGCGTCCGAGGGCTGCGACGTCCTCGTCTGCCTGGGCGACCTCGTGCTGTTCCTCGACTACCACGACGTGGGCGGCGGGATCTTCGCCGACCTCTTCGGCGCCGAGGCCGCGCAGCGGCTCATCGACCTGCGCTCGGCCAAGCAGTTCGACGAGGCCCGCGACTGGTCCCGGTCGCTCTGGGAGGGGCTCGGCGAGGAGCCGCGCACGGTCATCGAGCGCAAGGTCCGGGAGCAGTACGCCGCCCTGTTCGCGGTCATGCCGCCGCACACCTACCTGACCTACGGCAACGTCGACGTCCCGCGGCTCTGGCCGGAGTTCGTCCAGCCGGGCCAGACGGTGCTGGACGGGCAGACGGCCGAGATCGGCGGCCGGACCTGGGGCTTCGTGGGCGGCGGGCTCCAGACCCCGATGCGCACGCCGTACGAGATCACCGACGAGGAGTACGCCGCGAAGGTCGCTGCCGTCGGCAGCGTGGACGTGCTCGCGTGCCACATCCCGCCGGCGGTCCCGGAGCTGCTCTACGACGTCGAGGCGCGCCGGTTCGAGCGCGGCAGCGAGGCGACGCTGCAGGCGATCCGCGAGACGCAGCCGGGCCTGGTGCTGTTCGGCCACGTGCACCAGCCGCTGCTCGGGCGGGTCCGGATCGGGAGGACCGAGTGCGTCAACGTGGGGCACTTCAGGGGCACCGGTGCCCCCTTCGTGCTGGACTACTAGCGTTCGGCGGCAACTGCTCTGCAAAGGGCTGACGAGAGGGTCCACCGTGGCTGACCAGGCGAGCTCCAGCATCACGATCGACGCCACCCCGGAGCAGATCCTTGCGGTGATCAAGGACCTCGAGGCCTACCCGGAGTGGGCGGGCGGCATCAGCAAGGTCACGGTCGACGAGCCCGGTCCCGCGCGGGCGACGTTCACCATGAGCCAGAGCGGCATGTCGGACGAGTACACGCTCGACTACGACTGGAAGGCCGACGGCGTCTCCTGGTCGCTGCACGGCTCCAGCAAGATGATGAAGTCGCAGAAGGGCAGCTACCAGCTCATCGACAAGGGCGGGAAGACCGACGTCACCTACCTGCTCACCCTGGACCTGAAGATCCCGATGATCGGCCTGATGAAGCGCAAGGCCGAGAAGATGATCATCGACACCGCTCTGAAGGACCTCAAGAAGCGCGTCGAGGCGCTCAAGTAGGTTCGTCGGATGCGCGTCCTGCTGTTCACCGGCAAGGGCGGCGTCGGGAAGACCACCACGGCGGCCGCCACGGCGGCGCGGGCTGCCTCGCGCGGCCTCAAGACGCTGGTGCTGTCGACCGACCCCGCGCACTCGCTCGGCGACGCGCTCGGGATCGAGCTCACCGGCGAGCCGGTCGAGGTCGCCGACGGCCTCGTCGCGATGCAGGTGGACGCCCAGCGCGCCTTCGAGCGCTCGTGGCACGACGTGCAGGACTACCTGCGCTCCGTACTCGAGCGCGCCGGTGTCGACGCGCTGCAGGCCGAGGAGCTCACCGTGCTCCCCGGTGCCGAGGAGGTGCTCGCACTCCTCGAGCTGCGCAAGCAGGCCGCCTCCGGCCGCTACGACCTCATCGTCGTGGACTGCGCGCCGACGGGGGAGACCCTGCGGCTGCTGGCGCTCCCGGAGGCGCTGTCGTGGTACGTCGAGAAGGTCTTCCCGTCGCACCGGCGCGCGATGAAGGTGGTCCGGCCGCTGCTCGCCCGGGTCGCTGCGGTGCCCGAGGACGGCGTCTTCGAGGCGGTCGCCCGCCTGCACGACGAGCTGTCCGACGTACGCGCCCTGCT
The DNA here is from genome assembly GCA_966212015.1 of uncultured Frankiales bacterium. GTDB lineage: Bacteria > Actinomycetota > Actinomycetes > Mycobacteriales > SCTD01 > RYN-111. The sequence continues at coordinate 1,963 of CBIHPE010000105.1, forward strand.
GACGGCGCCCGCGACCTCGGTGCGGCTCGTGCTCACGCCGGAAGCCGTGGTCATCGCCGAGGCGCGCCGCACCCTGACCTCGCTCGCGCTCTACGGCTACCGCGTCGACGGTCTCGTCGCCAACCGCGTCGTTCCCGTCTCCGACGATCCCTGGATGGCCGGCTGGGTCACGGCCCAGCAGGCCCAGCTGGCGTCCATCCGCACCGACGCTGCGCCGCTGCCGGTGCTCGAGTCCCCTTATGCCGCAGGGGAACCGGTGGGCCTAGACGCCCTCGTGGCCTTCGCGGACACCCTGTACGGCGACAGCGACCCCACCGAGGTCACCTGCACCTCGTCGCTCATGGACGTCACCCGCGACAGCGACGGCTTCCTGCTCTCCCTGTCGCTCCCGCTGGCCCGCCTCGAAGACCTCGACCTGGCCCGCTCCGGCGACGACCTGGTCGTCACCGTCGGGGGCCACCGGCGGCTGCTGTCGCTGCCGTCGGCGCTTCGCCGCTGCGTCGTCGCCGGCGCCCGCCTGGTCGACGGCAGGCTGGTCGTCCGCTTCGAGCCGGACCCCGCGCTGTGGAGGCAGCATGGCTGAGGCATCAGGGCCGAGCGTCGGAAGCGCCGGCGAGGAGGCCGCGAAGCTGCTGAGCGCCGTGCAGGACTGGGCCAAGGCGCGGTTCGACAGCGAGCACCTCGCGACCGGTGGCGCCGAGTGCCAGGTCTGCCCGGTCTGCCAGGGGATCGCTCTGCTGCGCCAGGTGAAGCCGGAGACGGCTGACCACCTCCTCGACGCGGCAGCGGCCCTCGTCGCTGCCCTGAAGTCGGCCGTCGGCACCCCCGTCGCCGGTGCCGGTGCGCCGTCCAAGGTGCAGCCGATCGACATCAGGGAGGGCTGAGGTGGCGCTCACCATCGGGGTCGACATCGGCGGGACCAAGGTCGCTGCCGGGGTCGTCGACGAGGACGGCAGCATCGTCGCGCAGCTGCGCCGCCCGACGCCGAGCACCGACCCGGACGCGGTCGAGCGCACGATCGGCCAGGTCGTGAACGAGCTCCGACAGGACCACGAGGTCGTGGCGGTGGGCATCGGTGCCGCAGGGTTCATCGACGCCGAGCGCTCGACCGTGCTGTTCGCCCCCAACCTCGCCTGGCGCGACGAGCCGCTGCGGGACGAGGTCGCCAAGCTCGTCGGCCTGCCCGTCGTCGTCGAGAACGACGCCAACGCTGCGGCCTGGGGCGAGCACCGCTTCGGCGCGGGTCGGGGCGCCAAGGACCTGATCTGCGTCACGATCGGCACCGGGATCGGCGGCGGCATCGTCCTGAACGGCGACCTCTACCGCGGTCGCTGGGGGATCGGTGCCGAGTTCGGCCACATCCGGGTCTTCCCCAACGGCCGCCGCTGCGGCTGCGGCCAGGACGGCTGCTGGGAGCAGTACTGCTCCGGGCGCGCGCTGCTCCGCGAGGCGCGCGAGATCGCCGACGTCCGCCGCGACTACGGCGCGCGGCTGCTCGAGCTGGGCAACGGCACGCCCGAGGGCATCACGCCGCCGGAGGTCACCAAGGCGGCCCAGGAGGGCGACCCGGCTGCCCTCGAGGCGTTCGGGCGGGTCGGCGGCTGGCTCGGCCAGGGCCTCGCGGACCTCGCGGCCCTGCTCGACCCGGCGCTGTTCGTCGTCGGTGGCGGCGTCGCCGACGCGGGTGAGCTGCTGCTCGGACCGGCGCGCGAGGCCTTCGCACGGCGGCTGACGGGCACGACGCACCGCCCGCACGCCGAGATCCGGCACGCGCAGCTCGGCAACTCCGCCGGCCTGGTCGGGGCGGCCGACCTCGCTCGACTCGGCTGAGCAGTGCGCCTGGTCGTCGCGCTCGGCGGCAACGCGCTCTCCCCTGCGCGAGGTGACGGCTCCGTCGAGGAGATGCGCTCCTCGCTGACGGCCGCTGCCGACGTACTCGCCTCCCTGGTCGCCGACGGCCACTCGCTCGTCCTCACCCACGGCAACGGACCGCAGGTGGGCCGGCTGCTGCTCCAGCAGGAGCGCGCGGCCGACGTCGTCCCGCCCATGCCGATGGACGTCTGCGGTGCCCTGTCCCAGGGACAGTTGGGCTACCTCGTGGCGCAGTCCCTCGACAACGCGCTGCGGCGGCGGCGGCTGTCCGCGCGCGTCCTGACGCTCGTCACGCAGGTCATGGTCGACGGCCGGTCCGCGGCCTTCCGCCGGCCGTCGAAGCCGGTGGGTCCGTCGTACGAGAGGCCTGAGGCGCAAGCGATCTCGCACGCCTCGGGCCATGTCTTCGCGATCCAGCCCGACGGCCGCTGGCGCCGCGTGGTCGCCTCGCCCAAGCCGCTGCGGTTCGTCGAGGAGGGGCCGCTGCGCGCGCTCGTGGACAGCGGTCACGTCGTCGTCGCGGCCGGCGGGGGAGGCGTCCCCGTCGTCGAGCACCGCGGCCAGCTGCACGGCGTCGAGGCGGTCGTCGACAAGGACCGCACGGCCGCTCTGCTCGCCTCCGCCGTCGGCGCCGACCTGCTGCTCGTGCTCACCGAGGCCCCGCAGGTCCAGGTCGGCTACGGCACGCCGTCCGCCCGCTCGCTGTCCACGATGACCGCCGCCGAGGCGTCCGCGTGGCTGAGGGCGGGGGAGTTCCCCGAGGGCTCGATGGGCCCGAAGGTCGAGGCCTGCGTCACCTTCGTGAAGGCTGGCGGTGCCGCAGCGATCGGCGCGCTGAGCGACGCCGCCGCCGTCCTGAAAGGCGAGGCAGGCACCCGCATCACCCCCTGAGCGCACGCGGTCCCAGGGACATCCGGGCGCGACACGCCGGCGTGTCGGTGGCTCGACGTCCCAGGGACCGCGCGGGGTCAGGTGCCGTAGCCGGGGACGAGCTCTCTCGCCATCTGCTCGAGGAACAGGCCGATGTCGGTCACGATGCCGACAGCCTGAGCGGACCCGCGGTCAGCCAGCTTCGTGACGGTCGCCGGGTTGATGTCGACGCAGACGAGGGGGATCGAGGCGGGCAGGATGTTCCCCGTCGCGATCGAGTGCAGCATCGTGGCGACCATGATGGCGAAGCCGACGCCGGGCAGCTCGGCCCGCATGGCGCGCTGGCCCTCGATGACGTCGGTGTAGACGTCGGGCAGCGGTCCGTCGTCGCGGACGGAGCCCACGAGCACGATCTTCTTGTGGCCCTTCACGAGGGCGTGCATGATCCCGCCGGTCAGCACACCGGAGCTGACGGCCGCGGCGATGGAGCCCTCGCGGCGGATCGTGTTGATGGCGCGGATGTGGTGCTCGTGGCCGTGCTCGACGCCCTTGCCCTTCGCCAGGTCGACGCCGAGCGACGTGCCGTAGAGGGCCGACTCGATGTCGTGCGTCGCGAGGGCGTTGCCGGCGAACAGCACGTCGACGTACCCGGCCTCGACGAGGGCCGTGAAGGCGGGAGCGGCGCCGGTGTGCACGATGCCGGGGCCGCCGACCCACAGCACCTTCTGCCCGTCGGCCTTGACCTCCTTCATCCGCTGGGCGATCTGCCGGACGAGCAGCGCCTGCGGCTTCTCCGACGAGACCGACGAGCTCATGAACTCGAACGAGTCCTCGGTCGTCGAGTGCTCACGGACCGGTAGCACGACCTTGACGCCCGAGGCGCCGCACACGACCTGGTCGCCCGCCTTGACGTCCGACACCGGGACCGTGCGCACGCGGTCGCCCACGACGACGAGCCCGCAGTCCATCTCGGGCTGCTCGACCGGGATCCACTGACCTCCGAGGCGCACGACCGTCTCGAGGTTGGTCGTCGAGTAGAAGTCGTCAGGGAACACGCCGTCGCGCTCGACCGGCCGCACGACGGCCTCGCCCGGGTCGACCTGGTTGACGCCGTGGATCTGCAGTCGCATCAGCAGCCGCTGCAGGGACGCGTCGTCGTCAGCCGAGACGACGATCCGCGCGTAGGACTCGTCCTCGTGCCGCTTGCCGACGTCGAGCCGGTCGATCCGGTAGTCGCCGCCGTAGGACAGCACGTCGTCCAGCACGGAGGCCAGCACCCCCGAGTCCATCAGGTGACCGCGTGCCTCGAGGCTCTCGCTGACCGCCACTACACCACCGCTCCGTCGTCGGGTCCGCTGTCGAAGGGTGGAGCATCGCGCATCGACATCACGAGCAGCGCCGTGCCCCCGATCGTGAGCGCGAGACCGAGCACGAGCGACAGCGGGTCGTCGCTCAGCCGGATGAGGGTCGGGGCGAAGATCGCGAGGAACCCGACGATCACCATGAGGAAGGCGATCACGGTCCGGCCGCGGGGGCGGCCGACCTTCGGCGGCGTCGGGGGCTCGAAGTGCCCGTCGTCCTCGAGGGCTGCGGGCTCGACCCATGAGGGCAGGCCCTCGTCGTCCGAGGCGGGCGAGGTCCGGTCGGTACGACGACGGCGCGGTGCATCCGTCGGCGCGGCTTCGGCGTCGACGTCCTCCGCGACGGGCCAGCGGGGCACCGGGTCGCCCGTGTCGGAGGCGAAGCCCGCGACGATCTGCCGGAACAGCTCGTCGTCGCTCGGCATTGCGTCGCCACCCACCGGGGGCTGGATCGGGCTGATCGCTGACGACGGCAGCTCCGGGGGAGCGAGGACGCGGGATGCGGCCGTGCTCGGGACGGCCCTGACGAGTCCGGCCGGCGAGGTGCCCGGCTCGAGGAGCGCGGCGAGGTCGATGACCTCGGCCGTCACGCAGGCGCGCGCCAGGTCGGCCTGCGAGGGGTCGACCCACAGCCGGTCGAGCGGCCGCTTCGGCAGCGTCGTCGCGCGCGTGTAGCTGTCGGTGTCGCGCGCCGGCTCGACGTAGGCGGGCACGCCCTCGGCAGCGAGCGAGTCGAGGAGGGAGTCGGACAGCCGGGGGTCGAGGTCGACCAGGGCCCCCCACTCCGTGGAGGGGAGCCCGTTGTCGCGGCGACCGCCGTCAGACGGATGCGTCATGCGCGGAGGCGTGCTTGCGGATGAACGCGACGGACCCCTCGAAGATCGTTGGCGCGTCGTTGTCGAGGGTGGCGACGTGATAGCTGTTCTCGAGCAGGACCTCCTCGGCCTGCGGCACGCCCTCCAGGAGCAGGCGACCGGAGACCGGCTCGACGACGTGGTCCTGCGTCGAGCGGTAGGCGAGGACCGGGCAGGTGATCCTGCCGAGGTCGCCGCGGACGACCGGCCAGGCCTGCTGCAGCGAGAGGCCGGCCTTCAGGCCGATCTTGGAGTAGGCGAGCTCGGTGACGCCGGGCTTCTTGATGTCGCTGCCGATGCCCTTGAACGTCGGGATGACCTTCGCGAGCAGGGGCAGCAGCTTGGCGTCCTTGCGCTCGGTCGTGAGCGACGCGTTGACCACGACCAGACCGGCGACCTCCTGCCGGAGCTCCGCCAGTCGCAGCGCGATGGTGCCGCCCATCGACAGCCCCATGGCGAACACGCTGTCGCAGGTCGCGAGGAGCGCGTCGAAGGACCGCTCGACCTCGCCGTACCAGTCCTCGAAGCGGGTCGTGTTCTGGTCCTGGGGGGAGGTCCCGTGGCCCGGGAGCCGGGGCGCCTTCACCGAGAAGCCTGCAGCGTGCAAGTGCTCCGCCCAGGGGCGCATGGACTGGGTGGTCCCGGTGAAGCCGTGGCTCAGCACGACCCCGATCGGGCCGCCGGGGAGGTCGACGGGCTCGGCGCCGGGCATCACGGTCGGAGTGGGCACGTGAGGATCGTCGCATGCCGCCCCGGACCGTGGCGTGCGCGGCACGAAACGCATAGGGTCACACTGGTCACACGTCGCGCCGAGACAGCGCAGAGAGGGAGGCTTCCGGTGTTCTACTGGGTGGTCAAGGCGATCTTGACGCCCATCCTGCGAACCCTCTTCCGGCCCTGGATCGACCACCCCGAGCACATCCCCACCGACGGCCCGGCGATCCTCGCCAGCAACCACCTCAGCTTCAGCGACTCGATCTTCCTGCCGCTGGTCATCCCGCGTCGCGTGACCTTCCTCGCGAAGGCCGACTACTTCACCGGCAAGGGCGTCAAGGGGCGCCTCAACAAGATGTTCTTCGCGGGCGTCGGCCAGGTCCCGATCGACCGGTCCGGCGGTGCGGCCTCCGAGGCCGCGCTCAACACCGCGAAGCGCATCCTCGCCGAGGGCAACCTCCTGGGGCTCTACCCGGAGGGCACCCGCTCGCCCGACGGTCGGCTCTACCGCGGCAAGACCGGCGTCGCCCGGATGGCCCTCGAGGCCGGCGTCCCGGTCATCCCCGTCGCCATGATCAACACCGACGTCGTGCAGCCGACCGGCAAGGTCATCCCGCGCCTCGGCCGGGTCGGCATCAAGGTCGGCAAGCCGCTCGACTTCAGCCGCTACCAGGGCATGGAGGGCGACCGCTTCGTGCTGCGCTCCATCACCGACGAGATCATGTACGAGCTGATGCTGCTGTCCGGCCAGGAGTACGTCGACACCTACGCCACGAAGGCCAAGGCCGACATCGAGGACGCGCGTCTGGCGGCCCGGGAGGCCCTCGTCAGTGACGCACCCACGCGCCGAGCCAGCTGACCTCACAGCGCCCATGCCAGCGCAGCTGGACCAAGCCCTCTGGAGGGCCGTCTCAGCGTTCCGGATCGCGGCGCTCGTCTACGCGCTCGCCTCGATCGCCACCCGGCTCGGTGGCTTCCACGACGACGCGCCTGCGGTGGCCGTCGCCGCGGTGATGATGGTCTGGACCGCCGTGATGGTCCTGCTGCCCCAGCAGCGCCTGTGGCTGGTCCTCGACGTCGGAGTGGCTCTCGCCTGTCAGCAGGCCTCGCTGCTCGCCCTGAGCCAGCACCAGATCGACCGGGGCGAGCCCACCCTGCCCGTGACCTGGGTCGCCGGACCGGTCCTCGCCTGGGCGGTACGACGGGAGTGGGTCGGCGGCCTTGTCGTGTCGTCGATCCTCGCCGCGGGTGCCGTCGTGGAGCGCGGCGGGCTGTCCCAGGCGACCGTCAACTCGGTCGTGCTGCTGGTGCTGGGCGGCACCGTCGTGGGCTACCTGGTGACGATCGGCCGGCGCGCGGAGAAGGCGTACGCCGAGGCGGTCCGTCTCGCGGCAGAGACGTCTGAGCGCGAGCGTCTGGCCCGCTCGGTGCACGACGGCGTGCTGCAGACCCTGGCGCTGGTGGCGAAGACCTCGACCGACCCCTCGCTCGTCTCCCTCGCGACCGGCCAGGAGCAAGCGCTGCGCCGCCTCGTCACCGACGCCCCCTCGATGGACACCGGCATGACCGACCTGCGGGGCCTGCTGCCGGCCCGGCCCGGCGTCGAGGTCGCCGCACCAGCATCGGCCGTCGCCCTGCCGGCCGGAGTCGCCCAGGAGCTGGCTGCCGCCGTCGGGGCCGCTGTCGACAACGCCCTGCAGCACGGGGGATCGACAGCTTGGGTGCTCGTCGAGGACCTCGGCACCTCGGTCGTCGTCTCCATCCGCGACGACGGCCCGGGGATCGCCCCCGACCGGCTGGACCAGGCTGCACGCGACGGTCGGATGGGTGTGTCGCGCTCGATCAAGGGGCGCGTCGAGGACCTCGGTGGCACCGTGTCGTTCGTCAGCACGCCCGGCCAGGGGACGGAGGTGGAACTGAGTGTCCCTACAACCGCAGGTGTCCCTGCGAGTGGTGATCGCTGACGACCACCCGATCTGGCGCGACGCGGTCGAGCGCGACCTGCAGGCGTCCGGCCTCGACGTCGTCGGCGTCGCGGGCGACGGCGAGAAGGCCGTCCGGGTCTGCACCGCGGTGAAGCCCGACGTGCTGGTCTGCGACCTGCAGATGCCCGGCAAGAACGGCGTCGAGGTGACCGCGGCCGTCGTTCCTCTCGGGGTGAAGGTCCTGGTCCTGTCCGCCAGCGGGGAGCAGACCGACGTCCTCGAGGCCGTGAAGGCCGGCGCCACCGGCTACCTGCTCAAGTCGGCGTCTTCGGGAGAGCTCCTCGAGGCCGTGCAGAAGACCGCCGTCGGTGAGGCCGTCTTCACCTCCGGCCTGGCCGGTCTCGTCCTCGGCGAGTACCGCCGCACCGAGTCCGAGTCGGACGCCCCGCGCCTCACCGAGCGCGAGACCGAGGTGCTCCGGCTCGTCGCCAAGGGCCTCACCGCCAAGCAGACCGCGGAGAGGCTCGGGTGCTCGCACCGCACGGTCGAGAACCACGTGCAGAACACCCTGACCAAGCTGCAGCTCCACAACCGCTCCCAGCTCGTCCGCTACGCCCTCGAACAGGGCCTCGACTGAGGGCCCGGGCTTAGCTTCTGCACACAATCGCTGCCCGATCGCGGATGGCTGAGCGTGGACGAAGCGCCCTTCGCCGCCGTTTGTGTGCAGAGGCGAAGCCTCGGCTAGGTCAGGAGGGCACGGAGGGCGTCGGTGCCCCGGAAGAAGCCGACGTTGTCCTGGTAGACGGCGCACCCGTCGAGGGCGACGACGACCCACCCGCCGCGCGTCCCGTGGACGGTGGCGAAGCGGGTGTGCTCCGTCGTGCTGCAGCTGTCGTCGACCGTCGACTGCGCGAGGGCGTCGTCGAACGCCTTCGCGTCGATCGTGGTCCCGTCGTCGAGGTGCCCGATCCGATCGCTCCCCTCCTTGTGCACCGTGAAGCGGCAGACCGTCAACGTGCCCTCGAGCGGCGTCGGCGTCGTCCTGTGGTGCGTGACGCCGTACTCGCCCGCCATCTCGATGATGTCCTTGTACGTGTCCGTGCAGTGCGTATCGATCGACCGCTGCGTCTGGATCTGGCGGTCCTTCTGGGTCCAGATGATCTCGCTGGTCAGTGCTGCAAACGCGTCGCGTGCAGCAAGGGTCGGCTTGCCGCAGTAGGTCCTCGGGGCGCGCACGTTGGACACGGCCCCGTCGCTGTGCAGGAACACGTACAGCGGGCTGGGCAGGTCGTCCGTGCAGGCATAGGTCCCGCTGGGCTTGGGCTCGTCCGGCGTCCCGTAGACCCGCAGGAGTGCGTCGAGGCCGCCGGTGATGCGGCGCACCGTGAACTGCATCCAGATCCCATCCCCGGGCACGGTCACGTCCTCCTCGCCGCAGATGAAGGCGTCGGTCACCGGCGGTTGCTCGGCGTCGAGGTGCTTCGCCTCAGCCGTGGCCGGGCAGGCCTCCGACATCGGGACCGAGTCCCGCACGGGCGAGGGTGACGTGTGCGGTGTGGGGGCCAACGCCGTGGGGCCGCCCTTCGTCGAGGTGCCGGCCGCGAGAACGACCACAGGGACGGCCATCACGACGGCGACCGACAGGGCGATGGCCGCCCTGCGCTGACGGCGGCGCGCCCGCGCCCGCGCGATCCGGCCTGGCCAGTCCTCGCCTGACAGCGCCTGGTCCGCCAGCGCGCGCAGCTCGTCTCTCATGTCCCCACCTCTCCGGTGACGGCGACGGAGCGCCGCAGCGTCGTGAGGGCGCGGGCACAGGTGCTGCGCACGGTGCCGACCGGCATGCCGAGGATCTCGGCGACGTCGGCCTCCGGCAGGTCCTCGTAGTACCTGAGCACCACGACGGCTCGCTGCTTCGGCGTCAGCTGCCGCAGGGCGACGGCGAGGTCGAGCCTCGGCTCGAGCTCCTCTGACCGACCACGGTCGGGCAGCACGTCGTGCGGGACCTCGCCCCGCCACTTGCGCCGCCACCAGGACGTCGCCGTCCGCACCATGACCTGGCGCGCGTACGCGTCCGGGTCGCTGACGGACTCGAACCGCGGCCAGGTCGCGAGGCACGCGTGCTGGACGAGGTCCTCGGCGAGCTGCTGGTCACCGGTGAGCAGGTAGGCGCTGCGCACGAGCCGCGGGCCCGCCGCAGCGACCCACCCCTCGAACCCAGCCACCCTCACACTCTCCTAGAGGGGCTGGGCCTCCCGCTGCTATCCGCTGACAACCAAACCCGGGTCCTCGGACATCATCTCGGTGTGGCCAGCGAACCGGACGGACTGCGGGAGTTCGTCACCGACGTCTCGCCGGCCCTGCTGCGGTCGGCGTACCTGCTGACCGGTGACCTCGCGTCGGCCGAGGACCTCGTACAGGGCGCGCTGGTGAAGACCTGGCGGCACTGGGCGAAGGTCCAGGCCGCGGGTCAGCCCGAGGCGTACGTCCGACGGATCCTGGTGAACGAGTACCTCGGCAGCAAGCGCCGCCGGTGGTCGGGCGAGATGACCGTCCAGGTCCCCGAGCACGAGGCGGTCGATCCCGGGTTCGCCGGCGTGGAGGACCGCGAGCAGCTGCGACGCGCGCTCGAGGACCTGCCGAAGGGACAGCGGGCGGTGGTCGTCCTCCGGTACTTCGACGACCTCACCGAGCAGCAGACTGCCGACGTGCTCGGCACGGCCGTCGGCACCGTGAAGAGCCAGTGCGCACGAGCCCTCGCGCGGATGCGCGTCACGCTCCAAGTCGCCGAGGAGGCGCGATGACGGTCCAGGACCTGCAGGACGGCCTGCGCGCCCTCGCCGCCCCGGTGACGCGCGGGGTGTCCTTCGACGACGTCGCAGGGCGGGTGCGTCGAGGCCGCCGTCGCCGGGTCGCCGCAGGCGCGACGCTGGTGGTGGCAGCAACCGCCGGCGGGCTGGGGTGGACGCTGCGCCCGGCTGCGCCTGACGCTCACCAGCTGGCCACCGGCCCGGAGCGGGTCGAGCTCTCGCCCTTCGTCACGATGCAGCTCAAGCACGACATCGGGCCGTTCGACGGCACCGGCGTGGTCCTCTCGCGCTTCGGGCCGCTCACCAGCATCGGTGTCCAGGCCAACGGCTGGACCTGCATCGTCCTGCGCGACGGCCGTCGCGAGGGAAACGGCGATCCGCGAGGGATCGACGTCGACAACGGTTGCGCGAAGCCCAGTCGCACTGGCTCGGAGCAGCCTGAGGGTCGAGTGATCTACCCGGGGTTCGGAGTGGCGTCGCTGCCAGACGGCTCTCAGCGAGTGACGGTCACCGGTTCTGCGCCCGCGGGCACGACCCACGTGACCCTCACCGCCTCGGACGGCCGCACCGTCGACGTACCCGTCTTCGACGCCGGGGCGTCGTTCGACCACCGTGCCTTCTTCGCCGTCGACTGGGTGTCGGGCACGACGGTCATCCGGGCGTACGACGACGCAGGGGAGGAGCTCGCCTGCGGCCGGACGGCGAAGGTCGTGCCCTGCGAGAACTGATCCCACTGGGCGGTTGACGTCGCGCCCCCGAGGAGGAGAGTCGGGTCAGGCCGGTGCGCGGTCGGAGATGGTCTTGGGCAGGACGCCCGGCCGAGGGGGTACGCCATGAACGGCGCCATCCGCATCAGCT
>CBIHPE010000106.1:0-13183 GCA_966212015.1 uncultured Frankiales bacterium
CCTGCGGGGACGCAGTGCTGTCCACCGCCACGCGGCGTTACCGGCACCGCCCCGGGCTACAGGAGGGGCCCCGAACGGCCGAACCTCTAGGCATGCCGGCATGGGGGGACGATCCCGAGCTCCTGGCGACCTTCCGCGCGGAGGTCGAGGAGCGCCTTGCCTCGCTGCAGGCGGGGCTGCTGCAGCTCGAGCAGCACCAGGCGCCCCGGCAGGTCATGACGCTGCTGTTTCGCGACGCGCACACCGTCAAGGGCTCCGCCCGGATGCTGGGCCTCGAGGGCGTGCTGCACGTCGCCCACAACATGGAGGACCTGCTCGGCGCGCTGCGCGACGGCCGGTTCGCCGTCCGCAAGGACCACGTCGACCTGCTGCTCGCGGCGTGCGACGGCATCACCCGCGCGCTGCCGGGTGAGGACGCGCTCGACGACGCCGCCCTGCAGCCGCTGGTGGACGCGCTCATCGCCGCCGTGGCCGGAGCGGACCCCTGCACCGTCCCCGCGCTCGCGTCCCCCGAGATCCCCGAGCAGCTCGTCGTGGAAGACCTCCCGACGTCGCGCCAGAGCTCCGACTCGGTCCGGGTCGCGGCCTCCAAGGTCTACGACCTCCTCGACGTCGTCGGTGAGGCCGACCTCGGCGCGCGGCGCGTGGAGCAGACGACGGGCACCCTGCTGGCGCTCGCCGCCGACCAGGCCCGCTGGGCGGGCGTCCTGCGCCAGGCCACCCACAAGCACGCCGCCAACCTGCACCCCGACGTCGCCCTCGCCCTGCACCGCCTCGTCGGCGCGTCCGACGAGATGGCGGGCACGGTGCGCGGCCTGCGCGAGCTGGTCGAGGGCCACCGCGGCGGCATGGCGCTCGTCCGCGACGGCGCGATGGGCCTCGCGATGGTGCCCGTCCGACGGGTCTTCGCGGCCCTGCCGCGCATCGTCCGCGACGTCGCGCAGGCGACGGGCAAGGACGTCGAGCTCGTCACGTCCGGCGAGGACGTCGAGCTCGACAAGCAGGTGCTCGACGGCGTCGCCGACGCCCTCAAGCACCTCGTCATCAACGCCGTCGACCACGGCTGCGAGGCCGCGCCCGAGCGCGCCGCGGCCGGCAAGCCGACCCCTGCGACCGTCCACGTCAGCGCCCGTTCCGTCGGCGGCACCGTGGTCATCGAGGTCACCGACGACGGCGCCGGTGTCGACGAGGACGCCGTGCGCGAGAAGGCGATCCGCCTCGGCATGATCCCGGCCGACAGCCCGCTCGTCGGCAGCGCGCTGCTCGCCCTGCTCTTCACCCCCGCGTTCAGCACCAGCGACACCGTCACCGAGACCAGCGGACGGGGCGTCGGGCTCGACGTCGTCCGCAACGCCGTCGAGGAGCTCGGCGGCTCCGTGGAGGTCCGCTCCGAGCGCGGCTCCGGCACCGCGTTCGTGCTGACCCTCCCCGTCACCCTCGGTGTCCTGCGCTGCCTCGTGGCTCGGGTCGGGGACGAGCGGTACGCCGTGCCGGTCCCCGGCGTCGTCGAGTCGCTCTCGCTGCGCGACGCCGAGGTCCACACCCTGGCGGGCGCGCCCGTCGTGCTGCGGCACGGCGTCTCCGTACCTCTCCTCGACCTCGGTGCCGCCCTCGGCCTGGTCCGCGACGGTGCCGAGGCACCGCGCGCTGCCCTGGTCGTCCGGCACACCTCCGGCCAGCAGCTCGCCTGGGCCGTCGACCGCCTCGAGGGCGAGTCGGAGCTGGTCGTGAAGGACCTCGGCCCGTTCCTCGGCCGCGTCCCGTTCGTCGCCGGAGCGACCATCGACGGCGACGGCTCCGTCGTGTGCCTGCTCGACCTGCGGGAGCTGGCCGACCGGGCCGTCGGGACCACTGCTTTCGCCGTACCGTCCGCGCCCGTCAGCAAGAAGGCCGCAGCAGCTCCTGCAGGCAAGAAGGCGCGCATCCTCGTCGTCGAGGACTCCGTCGGCGTCCGGGAGCTCGAGCGGGTGATCCTCGAGGGCGCCGGCTACCTCGTCGAGACGGCGGTCGACGGCCTCGACGGTGCGTCCCGCCTGCGCGACGACCCCGCTGACCTCGTGCTGTCCGACGTGGAGATGCCGGGCATGGACGGCTTCGACCTCACGCGTACGATCCGTCGTACCAAGGGGTGGGAGAACGTCCCGGTCATCATCATGACCAGCCGTGGCGAGGACCACGCGCGCCAGGCAGGTCTGGACGCGGGTTGCTCGGCCTACCTCCTCAAGAACGAGTTCGACCAGGAGCAGCTGGTCTCGACGGTACGAAGGCTGGTGGGCAGATGACGGTCACGGACAAGGCGGCATAGCGTGGCTCGGATCGTGATCGCGGACGACTCGCCGACCCTGCGTCGCATCGTCACCTCCGTGCTGACCAAGGAGGGCCACGAGGTCGTCGCCATGGAGGACGGCATCGGTGCCGTCCAGGCCGTCTTCAAGGAGCAGCCCGACGCTGTCGTCCTCGACGTGCAGATGCCCCGCGTCTCCGGCTTCATCGCCGCGCGCCTGCTCAAGGACGACTGGCAGACCGCGGACATCCCGGTCATCATGCTGACCTCGCTCGACGCCGCCTCCGACCGCTACTGGGCGGGGCAGGCCGGCGTCGACCGCTACCTCACGAAGGACTTCGAGGCGCCCGAGCTCGCGGGCACCATCGAGGAGGTGCTCATGGCGTCGGCCGCGTCCCGCGGCGGTCGTGAGCGGATGTCGCCCGACCCGCTCGACCTGTCCGAGGAGGACGTTCTCAGCCGGGTCTGCGACCTGCTCGACCGCAAGCTGTTCGAGTCCTCCGTCGCGCAGTCCGTCATGGCGATCGCCGCCACGGCCAACGGCCTCGAGGCCTCCGTCGCGGCGCTCCTTGGCGTCCTGCAGCGGTTCGTCGGCTACGACCTGGCGGCTGTCATGCTCGGCGCCGAGAAGTCCGCGTACCTCGCCGTGGGTCAGCCCACGGCCCGTGAGCACTACGACGAGTTCCTCGCGGCCGCGATCGACGGCCTCAGCTCCTACGGCGGGTCCCAGCTCGACGTGACCGGCCTCGACGTGCGCGTCGCGCAGGCGGGCGGCAAGCTCGTCGACGACCCCGACGAGCTGACCGGCGGCATCGAGATGGCGACCTTCCTGTCGATGCCGCTCCGCGGCCACGGCGGCACCGTCGTCGGTGTCCTCGCGCTCTCCTCCGCGGTCAAGCAGGCCTTCGGCGAGACGGCCCTGTCGACCCTCAAGCTCATCGAGGGCCCGGCCGCCATCGTCATCGACAACGCCCGCCTCGCCACCGGCAGGTAGCCCCGCTGCGAGTCCCTGGGACATTCCGGCGCGACACGCCCGGGCGTGTCGCACCCAGAAGTCCCTGAGACCGCGGGGGTCAGGTGACGGACCACTCCTGGCCGGACGGGGTGTCCTTGACCGCCACGCCGAGCGCGGCGAGCTCGTCGCGGAGCCGGTCCGAGGTGGCGAAGTCCTTCGCGGTACGCGCCTCGGCGCGGGCCTCCAGCAGGTCGGCCGCACCGGCGGGCAGGGCGTCGGGGGCCTTCCCGATGTCGCGGGCCAGGTCGAGCCCGAGCAGCCGGTCGGCCCAGGCGAACGTCTCGAACTTCGCCCCATCGGAGGCCGAGGACTTCTCGATCGCCCGGAGCACCTGCAGGGCCCGTGGGGTGTCGAGGTCGTCCGAGAAGGCGTCGAGCACCTGCTGCGCCTCGGGGACCATGGCCGCGGACGGCGACTCCGCCCAGGCGGCGACGGCAGAGCGCCAGCGCTTGAGCGTCTTGTCGGCACCGGCGATCTCGGCCCACGACAGGTTGGCCTGTTGCCGGTAGCGGGTGCCGAGGAAGGCCAGCCGCAGGGCGAGCGGGTCGTAGCCGCGGTCGACGACGTCGGTGACCAGCACCACGTTGCCGGTCGACTTCGCCATCTTGCGGCCCTCGAACAGCAGGTGCTCGCCGTGCACCCAGTGCCGGACAACCTCCTTGCCGACGGCGCAGTCGGTCTGCGCGCGCTCGTCCTCGTGGTGCGGGAAGCGCAGGTCGATGCCGCCGGTGTGCACGTCGATGACGTCGCCCAGCAGGTCGAGCGACATCGCGGAGCACTCGATGTGCCAGCCGGGGAAGCCGCGGCCCCAGGGCGAGTCCCACGTCATCTCGCGGTTCTCGCCCGCCCTCTTCCAGAGCGCCCAATCGGCGTGGAAGCGCTTGCCCTTGGCGAGCTCCGCGGCATCGGCCCGGTGGCCGGCGCGCAGGTCCTCGAGCCGGTTGTGGCTGATGGCGCCGTAGGAGGCGAACGACTGCGCTGCGAAGTAGACGGTTCCGTCACCCCCGACGTACGCGTGGTCCTTGGCGACCAGGTCCTCGATCAGCCGCAGCATCAGGTCGATGCACTCGGACGCGCGCGGGTAGGCATCCGCAGGGTGGACGCCGAGCAGCGACAGGTCGCGGTGGAACGCGTCCTCGTAGAACCGGGCGATCCAGAACGGGTCCTTGCCCTCGAGGCGAGCCTGCGCGAGCAGCTTGTCCTCGCCGTCGGCGTCGAGGTTCTGGTCGTCCTGGAGGTGACCGACGTCGGTGATGTTCTGCACCAATCGGACCTGCAGGCCCTCCATCGAGCAGGTGCGGCGCAGCAGGTCCGTGAGCAGGAAGGTCCGCAGGTTGCCGACATGGGCGTAGCGGTAGACCGTCGGGCCGCACGCGTAGACGCGCAGCAGCCCTGGGGTCGACGGGACGATCTCCTCGACCTGTCCGGTGCGGGTGTCGTGGAGGCGCATCAGTTCAGTCTCGCGCGTCCGAGCCTGGCCTGCCGACGGGCCGCCTCGGCGGCGTCCGGCGTCGCGTCCTCGACGACCTCGGCGTAGTCCTCGAGGGCGCTGGCGCCCGCCGCGAACGACCCCAGGCGCAGCAGCAGCTCGCCCTGCTCGCGCCGCAGGTCGACGGGGTGCCGGGGGAGCAGCAGCGACAGCTCAGTCGCCCAGAGCCGGGTGCGGGCGCTGTCGAGCGACATCCCCTGCCGCTCGGTGAGGGCGCGGATGTTCGTCAGCACCCGGAGCAGCAGGGCCCCGGGCTCGAGGACGGGCTCGTGGGGGGCGTGCACGACGGTGCCACCGCTGAAGGGGTCGACCACGGTCCCCTCGACGAGGGTCAGCACGTGACCGGGCAGGCCCAGGGACCCGGCCGTCATCCCGCAGCGCTCCGCCACCGACGTCCAGACGACCGACAGCAGGATCGGCAGCCCGCGCTGCCTCCTGAGCACCTGGTGGAGCAGGGACGACCGCAGGTCCTCGTAGTCCTCGGCGGACCCGGAGAAGTGCCCGAGCGCCCGCTGCAGCCCCCCGACGTCCTTGGAGGTCACCTTCGCCGCGAGGACGTCGAGCTCGACCAGCCAGTCCGTGACGGAGAGGTCCTTCTCGACCTCGCAGCCGATCAGCAGGCAGGCCTCGGCGACGTCGCAGTCGGGCGAGCGCACCAGCTCCGCGAAGCGCTCCCGCGACCAGCTCATCGGCGCCGCGGAGGTGCCGGCGGGACCCTCTTCGCGGCGACGACGGTGCCCGACGGGACCTCGACCACGCCGTGCCGGGTCTCGATCACCACGGTGTCCGTCCAGGAGACCAGGTCCCCGAGCACGTCGCCGTACCCGCCCTCCGGGAGTGACCTGCGCAACGACACCCGCACGCCGCTGTCACCAGGGCCCACGTCACGCGTGTAGCGCACCCCGCCCCCGCGAGCGTCCGCCTCCATGTCTGCGAGACTAGAGGGCGCACACCGAGAGAGGACCGAACTGCAGTGACCTACGTGATCGCCGAGCCCTGTGTCGACATCAAGGACAAGGCGTGCATCGAGGAGTGTCCGGTCGACTGCATCTACGAGGGCAAGCGGTCGCTCTACATCCACCCCGACGAGTGCGTGGACTGCGGCGCCTGCGAGCCGGTGTGCCCGGTCGAGGCCATCTACTACGAGGACGACACCCCCTCGCAGTGGAAGGACTACTACCGCGCCAACGTCGACTTCTTCACGGAGACGACCTCCATCGGCAGCCCTGGCGGCGCCTCGAAGGTCGGTCCCGTCGACCTCGACCACCCCGTCGTGATGGCCGTGCCCGAGGGCAAGAACAGCCCCGAGCACTGATGGCACTGGGTTGGGCCGCTCGCGCCCAGCTGCCGGTCTTCCCCTGGGACCAGCTCGCGCCGTACGGCGACACCGCCCGCCAGCACGCTGACGGCATCGTCGACCTGTCCATCGGCACGCCCGTCGACCCGACGCCGGCCGTGGTGCAGGAGGCGCTCAAGGCCGCCAGCGACGCCCCCGGCTACCCGCTGACCATCGGCACGCCGGCGCTGCGCCAGACGCTGGTGGCGTGGTCGCAACGGCGGCTCGGCGCGACGGTGACCGAGGCGAACGTCGTGCCCTCCATCGGCTCGAAGGAGCTGGTGTCGCTCCTGCCCGTGCTGCTCGGCCTCAGTGGCAAGCAGGTCGCGCTGCCGGCGCTCGCCTACCCGACGTACGACGTCGGCGCGCGCCTCGCGGGCTGCGAGCCCGTCGCGACGGACGACCCCACGAGCCTCGACCCCGCGCGCCTGGGGCTGATCTGGCTGAACTCCCCGTCCAACCCGACGGGCCGCGTGCAGTCCGCCGACGAGCTCCGTCGCGTGGTCGAGTGGGCCCGGCAGCTCGGGGTCCTGGTCGCCTCCGACGAGTGCTACCTCGAGCTCGACTGGGAGGCGTCGCCGGTGAGCGTCCTGCACCCGTCGGTCTCGGGCGGGTCGCCTGACGGCCTGCTCGCCCTGCACTCGCTGTCGAAGCGCTCCAACCTGGCCGGCTACCGGTCCGGCTTCCTCGTGGGCGACGCCCAGGCCGTCTCCGTCGTCGTCGAGGCCCGCAAGCACATCGGCCTGCTGCCGCCGGCGCCCGTCCAGGCGGCGACCGTCGCGGCCCTGAACGACGACGCCCACGTGGCTGCCCAGAAGGCGGTGTACGCCGCTCGGCGCGACCTGCTCAAGCCGGCGGTCGAGAAGGCCGGCTTCCGGATCGAGCACTCCGAGGCGGGGCTCTACCTGTGGTGCACCCGCGACGAGGACTGCTGGGACACCGTCGCCTGGCTGGCCGAGCGCGGCGTCCTGGCGGCCCCAGGGGCCTTCTACGGCGCTGCCGGCACCCGGCACGTCCGGATGGCCCTGACGGCCACCGACGAGCGCGTGGCGTCCGCCGTGGACCGCCTGAGCTGACTCAGCGGGGGTCACGCCACATCGGGGTGATGACCGGGCAGCCGGGCGGGACCTTCAGGGGCTCGCGGTCGACGAACCCGTGCCGCCGGTAGAAGGGCAGGTTGCGCGGGTTCGAGCTCTCGAGGAACGCCGGCCAGCCGTAGGCGTCGCAGACCTCCAGCGCCGGCCCCATCACCTGCGACCCCAGGCCGCGACCCTGCACGGCCGCCCCCAGGTAGCCGAGGTAGGCGTGGTCGTCGCCGGCCGGGTGCTGCTTCTCGACGAGCGCCGACATCCGCAGCAGGCGCAGGGCGCCGGTACGCACGATCGGCGCGACCTTGGGCACGAGCCGGAGCGTGTCCGCGAGTCCGAGCTTCCAGTGGCCCGGTGGGTGCCACCATGCTGCTGCGTCGTCGACGACCGTGAACTGCGACGGGTAGCGGGAGCAGCCGTGCTGCGTGATCGCCGCGACCGTGGCCGCGGCCCGGTCCCCGACGAGCCAGCGCCAGACCGGGTCGTCGGCGAAGGCCCGGCCGAGCGCCCGGCCGACGGCCTCGGCGTCTGCCGCGCTGGCCTGCCGGGCGGCCATCAGTTGGCGTGCAGGGCTGCGTTGAGCTCGACCTTCTTGCCCGCTCGCTCCCTCGCGAGGATCGCGCCGCTGACGCTGTCGCGCAGGAACAGCAGACCGCTTGACCCCGACAGGTCGCGGCCCTTCACGACCCGGCCGTCGGCGAGCGTCACCTTCGTCCCTGCGGTGATGTAGCAGCCGGCCTCGACCACGCAGTCGTCGCCGAGCGAGATGCCGGTGCCGGAGTTCGCACCGAGCAGGCAGCGCTTGCCGATCCGGATGACCTCCTGGCCGCCACCCGACAGGGTGCCCATGATCGACGCGCCGCCTCCGACGTCGGAGCCGTCGTCGACCACGACGCCGGCGCTGATGCGGCCCTCGACCATGGACGTCCCGAGGGTGCCGGAGTTGAAGTTCACGAAGCCCTCGTGCATGACCGTGGTGCCGGACGCGAGGTGCGCGCCGAGGCGCACCCGGTCGGCGTCGGCGATGCGCACGCCGGAGGGCAGCACGTAGTCGACCATCCGGGGGAACTTGTCGACGCCGTAGACGGCCACCGGCCCCTCGGCGAGGAGCCGCAGCCGCGTGCCCTCGAACCCCTCGATGGCGCACGGCCCGCGCGAGGTCCAGACGACGTTGGCGAGCAGGCCGAACTGGCCCTCGAGCGACAGGCCGTGCGGCGCGACCAGCCGCGACGACAGCAGGTGCAGGCGCAGGTAGACGTCGGACGCGTCCACCGGTGCCGCGTCCAGGTCGATGACCCTGGTGACGACCTCGCGGGTCACACCGCGCGCCGCGTCCTCACCGGCGAGCTTCTCCAGGCCCTCCGGTGCCACGGCGTCGGAGCCGAGCACCGGCGCCGGGTACCAGGTGTCGAGGGTCGTGCCGTCGGGGGTGAGCGTGGCGAGGCCGACGCCGGAAGCGGTGCGAGACATGCGCAAAGACTAGGTTCAGCCCGTGGCCCTCGACCTCACCGACCCCGTCGCCCTCACTGCGCAGCTCGTCGACGTCGAGAGCGTGAGCGGGAGCGAGCAGCACCTTGCCGACCTCGTCGAGCAGGCGCTGCAGCTGCCGCACCTGGCGGTCACCCGGATGGGCAACAACGTCGTCGCCCGCACCACCCTCGGCCGCGACCGCAGGGTCCTGCTGGCAGGTCACCTCGACACCGTGCCGATCGCTGACAACGTCCCGTCGCGACGCGAGGGCGACACCCTCTACGGCTGCGGCACCAGTGACATGAAGAGCGGCGACGCGGTCATCCTGCACCTCGCCGCGACCCTCGCCGACCCGTCGTACGACGTGACGTACGTCCTCTACGACAACGAGGAGGTGGCCGCCGAGAGCAACGGTCTCGGCCACCTCGTCCGCGAGCACCGCGACTGGCTCGACGCCGACCTCGCCATCCTCATGGAGCCGACGAACGGTGCGGTGGAGGCCGGCTGCCAGGGGACGCTGCGGGTCGACATCGCGCTCACCGGCAGGAGGGCCCACAGCGCGCGGAGCTGGTTGGGGCAGAACGCCATCCACGCCGCAGCTCCCGTCCTCGCGGCGCTGTCGTCGTACCAGGCAAGAGACGTCGACATCGACGGCTGCGTCTACAAGGAGGGACTGCAGGCGGTCGCCATCGAGGGCGGCGTCGCCGGCAACGTCATCCCCGACGCGGCCAAGGTGACGGTCAACTTCCGGTTCGCTCCTGACCGGGACGAGAAGCAGGCGCTCCAGCACGTGCGGGAGGTCTTCGACGGGTACGACCTCGTGCTCACCGACTCGTCCGGCGGAGCGCTCCCCGGGCTGAGCCAGCCGGCCGCGAAGCACTTCGTCGAGGCCGTTGGCGAGACACCGGTGGCGAAGTACGGCTGGACCGATGTCGCCCGCTTCAGCGCCCTCGGCATTCCCGCTCTCAACTACGGACCGGGCGACCCCAACCTCGCCCACACCCGCGACGAGCACGTCGACCTGCGCCTCGTGACCAAGGCCGCCGAGGTCCTGCGGGCCTACCTGCAGTGAGGCCTGTGCCGTGGGTGTGGTTCGCAGCGTCACCCCATCAGGCCATGGCCCCCGCGGCGCCCCAGACCTAGCGTCCGGTGTGTGCGGGGGGCCCGCCCCGCCGGACCCAGGGGAGGCCCCTCATGGCAGAGACCAACACCGCGCTCACCGCCCGCGCCTACGCCGCGTTCTCCGCCGGAGACCTGACGACGCTCAGCGAGCTGATCAGCCCCGACTGCGTCTGGATCGTCGGCGGCGACAACCGGCTCACCGGCATGTACCACGGCCGGGACGCGACCTTCGACTACTTCGGCAAGCTCCTCGAGGCGACGAACGGAACGCTCTCGATCACCGTCCTCACGATCAACGAGATCCACCCGGACACGATGATCGTGACCTCGCACGTCCAGGCCAGCAACGGCGACCGGAGGTTCGACGAGGAGCTGATCCAGCAGCTGCACCTGCGCAACGGGCAGGCCATCGCCTGCCGGACGTTCGTCGAGAACGGCCACCTCTGGGACGCCCTCATCGGACCGGCGTCGATCACCCTTCCGGGGCAGGCGGAACGGGCGCGCGTCAGCGCCACCTGACCGGGTAGGGGCGGCCTCACGACCACGACGTGAGGAGCAGCCATGTCCCTGCAGGGAAAGAAGATCGCCTTCCTCGTCGCCCCCGAGGGCGTCGAGCAGGTGGAGCTCACCGAGCCCTGGAAGGCCGTCCAGGAGGCCGGCGGCACGCCGACGCTCGTCAGCACCGAGAAGGGCGAGATCCAGGCGTTCAACCACCTCGACAAGGGGGACACCTTCCCGGTCGACGCGACGATCCACGACTCCGACCAGTACGACGGGCTGGTCCTCCCCGGCGGCGTGGCCAACCCGGACTTCCTGCGCACCGAGCCGGACGCCGTGAAGTTCGTGAAGCGGTTCTTCGACGAGGGCCAGCCGGTCGCGGCGATCTGCCACGCGCCCTGGACGCTGGTCGAGGCCGGCGTGCTCGACGGGCGACGGCTCACGAGCTGGCCGTCGCTGCAGACCGACCTCCGCAACGCCGGGGCGGAGTGGGTCGACGAGGAGGTCGTCGTCGACCTGACAGGACCGTCACCGCTCGTGACGAGCCGCAAGCCGGACGACCTCGAGGCCTTCAACGGCAAGATCGTGGAGGTCTTCGCCGGATAGGTTCTCGCCCATGGAGGACAGCAGGCGCGAGGACGAGCGCGAGTCGGTCGAGGCCAACGCCGAGGCGCAGGGTGGGACCGGCCGCCCGAGTCGCCAGGAGGGGCCGGTACGCCGACGTGGCCGGCAGGTCAGGCACAGCACGACCGACCAGCGGCTGCTCGACAACCGTGGTCCGTCGGACTGGGTGCACACCGACCCGTGGCGGGTCCTGCGGATCCAGTCGGAGTTCGTCGAGGGCTTCGGCATGCTCGCCGAGCTCGGCAAGGCGATCACCGTCTTCGGCTCGGCGCGCACCAAGCCCGACGACCCGTTCTACAAGAAGGCCGAGGAGCTCGGGCGCAAGCTGAGCGACGCCGGGTACGCCGTCATCACCGGCGGCGGTCCGGGGATCATGGAGGCGGCCAACAAGGGCTGCCACGACGCCGGGGGCACATCCGTCGGGCTCGGCATCGAGCTGCCCTTCGAGCAGTCGATGAACGAGTGGGTCGACCTGGGCATGGTGTTCCGCTACTTCTTCGCGCGGAAGACCTGCTTCCTCAAGTACTCCATCGGCTACGTCGGCATGCCCGGCGGCTACGGCACCCTCGACGAGATCTTCGAGGCCGTCACGATGATCCAGACCGGCAAGATCACGAGCTTCCCCCTCGTTCTGTTCGGCACGGACTTCTGGACCCCGATGCTCGGCTGGATCCAGGACACCGTCCTCGCCGACGGCAAGATCAGCCCACCCGACGTCGACCTGTTCACCCTCACCGACGACGTCGACCACGTCGTCCGCCTGTTCCAGCAGGCGGAGCAGGAGAAGTTCGGCGGCTGAGGAGTCCATGGCTGCCGTCTGCGTCTTCTGCGCCTCCTCGGAGCGCATCGACCCGTCCTACGTCGAGCTCGCCCGAGAGGTCGGCGCGGCGCTCGGCCGTCGCGGGCACACGCTCGTCAGCGGCGGCGGTGCGCTGTCGATGATGGGCGCCGTGGCCCGGTCCGCGCGGGCTGCCGGCGCCCGCACCGTGGGGGTCATCCCGCGCGCCCTGCTCGAGCTCGAGGTCGGCGACCAGGACGCCGACGAGCTGCTGGTCGTGGATGACATGCGCACCCGCAAGGGCCTGATGGACGAGCGGTCCGACGCGTTCCTCGCGCTGCCCGGCGGGCTCGGCACCCTCGAGGAGCTGACCGAGGTCTGGACGGCCCGGTTCCTCGGCATGCACGTGAAGCCCGTTGTCGGGCTCGACGTCGACGGCCTCTGGGCCCCGCTGCGCGCCCAGGCGGACCTGATGATCGAGCGCGGCTTCCTGCGCGCGGACTCCGCCGCGACCCTGCAGTGGGCCTCGTCGGTGGAGGAGGCGCTCGACCTGGTCGAGCACGGTCTCGCCCACCCCGTCCGGGTCGTCCCGACACTCGACGAGGCGCTGGAGTCCGACCCGCCCGCCTGACGCGTCCGCGCATGGCACGATGCGCAGGTGCTGCTCGTCCTCGTGATCCTCGCCGTCCTCGGGATCCTCTTCGGTGCTGCGGCGCTGGCGACCTACGAGGGCGAGGTGCTGCGCGACCCCCACCCGGACGACCGCCCGGCCACGCTGCCCACCACCGCCCTGCAGCCGGAGGACGTCGCCGAGCTGCGCTTCGACATGGCCGTGCGCGGCTACCGGATGAGCGAGGTCGACACCGTCCTGCACCGGTTCGCCGAGGAGCTCGCCGCCCGGGACGCCCGCATCGCGGAGCTCGAGGACGCGCTGTCCGGGCCCCCCGCGGCCGCCGCCCCCGCCCAGCCGGACCCGGAGCCCGTCCCTCCGCAGACCTTCGCGCCCCTCGCCCCGCCCGCGGCCGCGCCGGCCGTCGTCGCCGGCCCGCTGACCGCGACCACCTGGTGGCCCGACGAGAGCCCCGCGACGGCGCCGGTGCAGGACGTCGAGCCCGCCCCGGTGGAGACCGTCGACGTCTCGCCGGCCCAGGTGGAAGCCCCCGAGCCGGAGCTGGAGCAGGTGCAGGAGGAGCCGGCTGCGCCCGCTCCCGTGGACACCGACGAGGCTCCGGACCAGCAGCCGGCCGAGCCCGAGCCCGAGTTGGAGCCTGCGGCCGAGCCCGAGCCCGAGCCCGAGCTCAAGGCGCCGGCGGAGCAGCGCTACGAGCCGCACGAGCCGCACGAGCAGGACGAGGAGCCCGCCGCCCTCGACGTACCCGCGACCCTGCCCGAGCCCCCCGCCCTGACGCTGCCCGCCGCGGACGACGCGTTCAGCTTCCCGGAGCTGCAGCTGCCGGAGCCGGCCGTCGAGCAGCCGGC
>CBIHPE010000107.1:0-13182 GCA_966212015.1 uncultured Frankiales bacterium
GGTCCACCTCCGGGTGGGCCGCCCGTTCTGCGTTCCTGTGCCCGTCCGTACCGATGATGGGGGTTCTGCCGCGCTCCAGCGCCGCCGCTCTCGCCTCGTCGCCTGCGGGTGCTTCGGCGCGTCCAGCGTCCCCGCGGGAGGACTGGCGTGCTCAGGAGGGGTTCACGGCGGCTCCCGGCCGGGCAGGTTACGGTGACGCATCCCCCTGACCGAACGGTGCTCGAGCGGCACATGCCGGGCACACCCCCGTATCCTCTGACCGCTACTTGTGAGTACGGTCACCTGAGCCTTCCCTTCGAACCTGGTTGGAGCCACGAGTGGGCGTCGAGATCCGCGTCGAGCACCTCACGAAGAGGTTCGGCCGGCAGACCATCTGGGAGGACGTCACCCTGACCCTCCCCAAGGGGGAGATCTCGGTCCTTCTCGGACCGTCGGGGACGGGCAAGTCGGTGTTCCTGAAGACCCTCATCGGGCTGCTCAAGCCCGAGAACGGGTCGATCATCATCGACGGCACCGACATCACCAAGGTCAAGGAGCGCGAGCTCTACGAGGTCCGCAAGCTCTTCGGCGTGCTGTTCCAGGACGGTGCGCTGTTCGGCTCGCAGAACCTGTTCGACAACATCGCCTTCCCGCTTCGCGAGCACACCAAGAAGTCGGAGAAGGAGATCAAGGACATCGTCCTCGACAAGATGGAGATCGTCGGCCTGACCGGCGCGGAGCGCAAGCTCCCCGGCGAGATCTCCGGCGGCATGCGCAAGCGTGCCGGCCTGGCCCGCGCGCTCGTGCTCGACCCGCAGATCCTGCTGTTCGACGAGCCCGACTCCGGCCTCGACCCGGTCCGCACCGCCTACCTGAACCAGCTGATCGTCGACCTGAACGCGCAGATCGAGGCGACGTTCCTCATCGTCACCCACGACATCAACACGGCCCGCACGGTGCCGGACAACATCGGCCTGCTCTACCGCCGCCACCTGGCGATGTTCGGCCCGCGCGAGATGCTGCTGTCGAGCAACGAGCCGGTCGTGCGCCAGTTCCTCAACGCGCAGCGGCAGGGCCCGATCGGCATGGCGGAGGAGAAGGACGCCAGCGAGCTCGAGCAGGAGAAGGACATCGCGCTCGGCGCGCTGCCCCCCATCCCGGTCCAGCTGCCCACGAGCGCCGGCGAGACCCGGCACACCCAGCGCGCACCCGGCTCCTGGCTGAAGGAGAACGGCATCACGCCGCCTCCCGGGTCCTTCGAGGGCCTCGACCTCGACTTCGGCAGCACCAACGGGAGCACCAAGGTCAGCACGTCGAAGCCGGCCGCCTCGGAGCCCGCGTCGGTCAAGGTCGTCAGCACCGAGGAGCGCGTCGAGCGCGCCCGGGCTGCCGCGGAGCGATCGGCCGCCACCCGGCCCGCTGCGAAGACAGCCGGCAAGCCCGCTGCCAAGGCCCCCGCGAAGCGGGCGGCCGCGAAGAAGACGGCTGCGACGAAGGCAGCACGGAAGAGGTCCGGCGCCTGATGGCGATCTCCCCCCTCGCCCCTGTCCGGGGAGCCGGCGACTTCTTCGCTCTCTCGCTGGACGTGCTGGTGCAGCTGGTCCGCTCGATCTTCAAGCGGCAGTTCCAGTTCGCGGAGTACGTGCAGCAGGCCTGGTTCATCGCCTCCGTCACGATCTTCCCGACCGCGCTCGTCTCGATCCCCTTCGGCGCCGTGCTGGCGCTGCAGATCGGCAACCTCACCAAGCAGATCGGTGCGCAGAGCTTCACCGGCGCCGTCGCCGTGCTCGGCGTCGTCCGCGAGGCCAGTCCCATCGTGACGGCGCTGCTGATCGCCGGCGCCGGCGGCTCCGCCATCTGCGCTGACCTGGGCTCCCGCAAGATCCGCGAGGAGATCGACGCCATGGAGGTGCTCGGCGTCTCCCCGCTGGCGCGTCTGGTGGCGCCCCGCGTCCTGGCCTGCATGACGGTGGGCGTCTTCCTCAACGGCATGGTGTCCGTCGTCGGCGTCATGGGCGGCTACTTCTTCAACGTCATCCTGCAGGGCGGCACCCCGGGCGCCTACCTCGCCAGCTTCACCGCCCTCGCGCAGATCCCCGACCTGGTCGTCGGCGAGATCAAGGCCGTGATCTTCGGCCTCATCGCCGCGCTCGTCGCCGCCTACAAGGGCCTCAACGCGAAGGGCGGCCCGAAGGGCGTCGGCGACGCCGTGAACCAGTCCGTCGTCATCAGCTTCATGCTGCTGTTCCTGACGAACTTCATCATCACGGCGATCTACTTCCAGGTCGTCCCGCAGAAGGGCGGCTGACGTGGCCGTCTCCTCCGGGACGCCCGTCCCGCCGATCGTCCAGACCCTCACCCGCTACCCGAAGCGGATCGGTGGGGCGCTGCTGGGCGTCCTCGACGACCTCGGGGCGCAGCTGTCGTTCTACGCCCGTTCGCTCGGCTGGACCTACCGCGTCATCCTCCGCTACAAGCGCGAGGTCGTCCGGCTGCTCGCCGAGGTCAGCCTCGGCTCGGGCGCGCTCGCGCTCGTCGGCGGCACCATCGGCGTCATCGCCTTCCTCACGTTCTTCACGGGCACCGAGGTCGGCCTGCAGGGCTACGCCGCCCTGAACCAGCTCGGCACGGCCAACTTCACCGCCTTCCTCTCGGCCTACTTCAACACCCGTGAGATCGCGCCGCTCGTCGCCGCGCTGGCGCTGAGTGCCACGGTCGGCTGCGGCTTCACCGCGCAGCTCGGCGCCATGCGCATCTCCGAGGAGGTCGACGCGCTCGAGGTCATGGGCGTGCCGTCACTGCCGTTCCTGGTGACGACCCGCATGATCGCCGGCTTCATCGCCGTCATCCCGCTCTACATCATCGGGCTGATGTCCTCGTACTTCGCCGCCCGCACGATCACCACCGGCTTCTACGGCCAGTCGACGGGCACCTACGACCAGTACTTCCACCAGTACCTGCCGCCGATCGACGTGATCTACAGCTTCCTGAAGGTCCTGATCTTCGCCGTCATCATCATCCTGATCCACTGCTACTACGGCTACTACGCGAGCGGCGGCCCGGCCGGCGTCGGCGTGGCCGTCGGCCGCGCGGTCCGCACGGCCATCGTGGCCGTGAACCTCGTCGACTTCTTCCTGTCGCTCGCCATCTGGGGCGCGACCACCACCGTGAAGATCGCGGGATAGCCGTGTCCGCGCCCCCAGCCTCCGGTTCCGCCGTCTACAAGCGGCGGGTCTCCGGCGTGGCCTTCCTGCTCGTGATCGGCATGCTCGTCTACCTGACGGTGCTGCTCTACCAGAAGAAGTTCACGCCGGTCGTGCAGGTGAAGCTCGAGACCGACCGCATCGGCAACCAGCTGACCGTCCACTCGGACGTGAAGATCCGCGGCCTCGTGGTCGGCGAGGTCCGCACCGTCTCGAGCAAGGGCGACGGCGCGGTGATCACGCTCGGCCTCAAGCCCGGCGAGATCTCGAAGATCCCGGCAGACGTGCGCGCCAACCTCTACCCGAAGACGCTCTTCGGGGAGAAGGAGGTCGTCCTCACGGGCGGTACGACGACGGGGCCGCACCTGACGTCGAAGGACACCATCACGCAGGACCGCTCCGAGACCGCGGTGGAGACCGAGCGGGCGATCAACGACCTGCTCCCGCTGCTGCGGGCGCTCAAGCCGCAGCAGCTGTCGAAGGCGCTGAACGCCCTGTCGACCGCGCTGCGCGGCCGCGGCAACGAGCTCGGCCAGAACCTCGTGCGCACCGCCGCCTACCTCAAGCAGCTCAACCCGAGCCTCCCGACGCTGCAGCAGGACATGGCCGGGCTCGCCGACTTCGCCAACAACACGGCCGACGCCACGCCGGACCTGCTGCAGGTGCTCGACAACCTCTCGGCGAGCAGCCGCAACCTCGTCGACGAGAAGTCCTCGCTCGACGCCTTCCTGACCACCTCGACGAGCTTCGCGAGCACGACGAGGGCGATCGTGGCCGAGAACGAGCGCTCGCTGGTGACCCTCGCGGCCACCTCCCGTCCCGTGCTCGACCTCTACGCCCGCTACTCGCCCGAGTACCCCTGCTTGTTCGCCGGGCTGTCCGCCTACACCGACCCCGTCGAGGCGAGCTTCGGCGGCCTGCAGGCCGGCCTGCACATCACGGTCGAGGCCACGCAGGACAACGGCGGCTACACGCCGGCCCAGACCCCCAAGTACCGCGACGCCCGTCCGCCCTACTGCAACGGGCTGCCGCACCCGAAGGTGCCGGCCGGTGACACGTCCTTCGACGACGGCTACCGCACCTCGACCACGCCGACCTCCAAGGCGGCGCTCAACTCCGTCGCGGCGCCGCTGCTCGGCGTCCCGGCCGACCAGGTCCCCGACATCTCCGGCCTCCTCCTCGGGCCGGCCACGCAAGGGAGCGCGGTGGGGCTCGCATGAAGACCACTTCGGCCGGCATCAAGCTGATCATCTTCATGGTGGTCACGTCGTTGATGACGTTCGTGCTGGCAGCGACGATCGGCAACTTCGGCGGTGGCAGCACCACCACCTACAAGGCCGCGTTCACCGACGTCACCGGGCTGCTGCCCGGCAACGAGGTGCGCATCGCCGGCGTCCGCGTCGGCAAGGTCAAGAAGGTGTCGCTCGCCCCCACCGGCGCGTGCGCGTCCGACTTCGCGGGCCTGACCGAGCCGCCGCGCCTCGGGCAGGTCACGATCCAGCTCGACAACGGGCAGAAGATCACCGACTCCGACAACCTGACGATCCGCTACCGCAACCTCGTCGGCGAGCGCTACGTCGCCATCTCCCAGGACGTCGGGACGGGTACGGACAGCGACCCGAAGACGATGATCTGCCCGGACAAGCGCTCCGACCAGTCGACGCGCACGACGCCGGCGCTCGACCTGACGGTGCTCTTCAACGGGTTCAAGCCGCTGTTCCAGGCCCTCGACCCGACGACCGTCAACGACGTCTCCATGGAGATCGTCAAGACGCTCCAGGGCGAGGGCGGCACCGTCGACGACCTGCTGGCGCACACCGCGTCGCTCACGACGACGCTCGCCAACAAGGACGCCGTCATCGGCCGGGTCGTCGACAACCTGACCTCGGTGCTCGACACGCTCGACAAGCGCGACACCGACCTCAACAGCCTCATCCTGCAGCTGCGCCGGCTCGCAGCAGGCTTCGCTGCCGACCGCACCGAGATCGGCAGCTCGATCGCGGGCATCGGCAAGCTCACCGACGCGACCGCCGGCCTGCTGGCGGCCATCCGCCCGTCGGTCAAGGCCGACATCAGCCAGCTCGGCACCCTCGCGCACACGCTGAAGCAGAACAACCCCACCGTCGAGGGCGTCATCAAGCGCCTGCCCGACAAGCTCAACCGGATCGTCAGCACCGCGACCTACGGCGGCTGGTTCAACTTCTACCTGTGCGGCCTCGCGCTCACTCAGCCGGACGGCAACGGCGGGCAGACGGTGGTCACGTCGTTGGTCAACACGGCGACGAGGTGCAAGATATGACGCCGTTCAGGGAGCGCAACAAGACCGTCATCGGCGGCGTCGGGCTGCTGCTCATCTTCGTGCTGCTGGCCGCCGCCTTCCAGACC
Organism: uncultured Frankiales bacterium; assembly: GCA_966212015.1. GTDB lineage: Bacteria > Actinomycetota > Actinomycetes > Mycobacteriales > SCTD01 > RYN-111. Next base: position 5,568 of record CBIHPE010000107.1, read on the forward strand.
GACAAGCTGCCGTTCATCGGCGGCGGCACGACCTACAAGGCCCAGTTCACCGAGGGCGCCGGCCTGCAGAAGATGGACGAGGTCCGAGTCGCCGGCGTCAAGGTCGGCAAGGTCACGAAGATCGGGTTCAAGAAGAGCTGCGACTACTCGGGCAACCTGGCCTCGAGCGTCGTCGGCGACAAGGCCGGCTGCGTCGAGGTGACCATGCTCGTGAAGGGCGTCCACCTCGGCGCGCTCACCAAGGCCGACATCCGCATCAAGACGGTGCTGGGGCGCAAGTTCCTCATGCTGATCCCCGACGGCGACGGGACCCTCGCCGACAACGCGACGATCCCGCTCGCCCGCACCACGTCCCCCTTCGACGTCTCGCCGGCCTTCCAGCAGCTGGCCGGCACGATCCAGGGCATCGACACCGACCAGCTCGCGCTGTCGTTCACGACGCTCGCTGACACGTTCCGCGGAGCCGCGCCGGAGGTGAAGGCCTCGCTGAGCGGGCTGTCCCGGCTGTCCCAGACGATCGCCTCGCGCGACGCGAAGCTGCGCACGCTGCTCGACCGGGCCGCCGGAGTCACCCAGGTGCTGGCCGACCGCGACGACGACCTCGTGGCGTTCCTGAAGGACAGCGACCTGCTCCTGCAGGAGGTCAAGGCCCGACGTGCCGCCATCCACACGCTCCTCACGACCACGACCGAGCTGTCGGAGCAGCTGATCGCGCTCGTCCGGGAGAACCGCGCCACGCTGGCACCGGCGCTCGCTGACCTGAAGGTCGTGACGGACATGCTGGCCCGCAACGAGAAGAGCCTCGACCTCGGTCTGCAGCGGCTGGCGCCGTTCGTGCGGCTGTTCGCCAACAACCTGGGCAACGGCCGCTGGTTCGACACCTACGTCTACAACCTGACCAACCCCTCGGGCTTCGTGCCCGGCACCTTCGGGAACGGAACATGAGCCGTCCTCGCGGCGCCCGCCGCCGCCTGCTCGCCCTCACCGCCCTGTTCGGGCTGTCCTCGATGGCTGCCGGGTGCGGCATCTTCGGCGGCCCGAAGGAGAAGCACTTCTCGGCCGAGTTCACGAAGGCCGTCGGCGTCTACAAGCACAGCGACGTGCGGGTGCTCGGGGTCAAGATCGGCGAGGTCACCAAGATCACGCCCGAGGGCGACAAGGTCCGCCTGGACATGACCTACGACGCCTCCTACAGCATCCCGGCCGACGCCAAGGCCGTGATCCTCTCGCCGTCGATCGTGTCCGACCGCTACGTGCAGCTCACCCCGGTCTACTCCTCCGGGCCGACCCTGCCCGACCACGCCCTGCTGTCCCTCGCGGACAAGCGCACCGCCCAGCCGATCGAGCTGGACACGATCTACAAGAACATCGACACCCTCAACCAGGCGCTCGGCCCGCAGGGCGCCAACAAGAAGGGCGCCCTGTCAGACCTGCTCAAGGTCGGTGCGGCCAACCTGCGAGGCAACGGCGCGCTGCTCAACACCACCCTGACCGGCCTGTCACGGGCCGTGAAGACGCTGTCCGACTCGCGCACCGACCTGTTCACCACGATCGCGAACCTGCAGAACTTCACGACCACCATCGCGCAGAACGACAGCATCGTGGCGCAGTTCGACCAGGACCTGGCCGTCGTGGCCGCGCAGCTCAACGCCGAGCGCACCGACCTGGCGACGGCGATCAAGACGCTCGCCTCCGCCCTGGGGGAGGTGGCCTCGTTCGTGAAGGAGAACGCCGCCAACCTCACCGCCAACGTCGCGAACCTCAAGACCGTCACGGCAGTCCTGGTCAAGGAGAAGGCAGCGCTGCGCGAGTTCCTCGACACGGCACCGACCGCGCTCTCGAACCTCCAGCTCGCCTACAACTCCAAGTCCGGGACCCTCGACACCCGCGACAACAGCAACTCGGCGGGCGGCCCGACCGGCGCGCTGTGCAACCTGCTGGCCATCGCCAGCCCAGGAAGCGCAGCCAACTGCCGCAACACCCTCGGCCTGCCCCCGCTGCCGAAGGCGAGCAGCGCTGCGACCTCGCAGCCCGCGAGGGTCGCGCCGAGGGACCTCAGCCTCGCGGGCCTGCTGGGGGTGACCCGATGAGGGCCCGGCTCGCTGCCGCGGCGCTCGCGGGAGCGCTCGTCCTGAGCGGCTGCCAGTTCAAGGGCGCCAGCAGCGTCCGTCTCCCGGGCGGCGCCAGCGGCCCGTTCGTCGTGAAGGTCGAGTTCCGCGACGCGCTCGACCTCGTGCCGCAGTCGGCCGTCAAGGTCAACGACGTCACCGTCGGGTCGGTCTCCAAGATCGAGCTGCACGGCGGCCCGCACTCGAAGGAGGGCGGCCCCTACTACGCCCTCGTCACCTGCAACCTGAAGAGCAGCGTCAAGCTCCCCGAGAACACCGACGCCCGGCTGCGCCAGACGTCGCTGCTCGGGGAGAAGTTCGTCAGCCTGGAGCCGCCCGCCCAGAAGAGCGACTGGTCCGGCTCGTTCGCGAGCGGCAGCACGATCACCATCGCCAGCCAGCGGACCTTCGAGAACGCCGACATCGAGGAGGTCCTGGGCGTCCTGTCGCTCATCCTCAACGGCGGCGCGATCGAGCAGCTCAACACGATCAACAGCGAGCTGGCCAAGGCGCTGAAGGGCAGGGAGTCGCAGGTCAAGGACTTCCTCGCGCAGCTCGACGGCTTCGTGAAGGGCCTCGACGCCCAGAAGAACCAGATCAGCGCCGCGCTCGACGGCCTCGACCGGCTGACGAGCAAGCTGGCGGCTCAGCGGCAGACGCTCGACGTCGCTCTGCGCGACCTGCCGAAGGGGACGGCGGTGCTCGCGGACGAGCGGGCCTCGCTGACCAAGCTGCTCACCGGGCTCAACAACCTCGGCACGGTCGCGGTGCGGGTCATCCAGAACACCCAGTCCAACACGGTCGCCGACCTGCAGTCGCTGCGGCCGATCCTCACGCAGCTGTCCGCTGCCGGTGCCGACCTCCCCAACGCCCTCGAGCTGCTCACGACCTACCCGTTCCCGCGGACCATCGGGCCGGGCATGTACAAGGGCAAGAAGATCCAGGGTGGCATCCGGGGCGACTACGCCAACCTCTTCATCTCGGTCGACGCCGACATCGCCGGGACGATCGGCAACCTGACGGGCCTGCCGCTCCCGATCCCGCTCCCGAAGAAGCCGCTCGTGCCCAAGCTGCCCACCGTCAAGGTGCCCGCGAACCTGACCGACCTCAACAGCAGGCTGCAGGACGGCAAGGTCTCCAGCCTCGAGCTTCTCCTGTTCGGAGCCGTCTCATGATCACCCGCAGGGTGCGCATCCAGCTGCTGGTCTTCGGTCTCGTCGCCGTCCTCGGCATCGTCTACGCCGGCGGCAAGTACGCCGGCCTCGGCAAGCTGCTCCCAGGCTACGACCCCGGCTACCTCGTCAGTGCCGACTTCGAGGACTCGGGCGGCATCTTCAGCGGTGCCGAGGTCACCTACCGCGGCGTCCCCGTCGGCAAGGTCGAGAAGCTCGTCCTCGACGACGGCAGCACCGGCGTGACGCTCAAGCTGCGCCTCAAGCCGGGCACCAAGGTGCCCAAGAGCGACCTGAAGGCTGCGGTCGCGAACCGCTCGGCCATCGGTGAGCAGTACGTCAACCTCGACCCGTGCTCGGTCGAGGCCACCGCCTCGTCCTGCGAGAAGGGGCCGTTCCTCAAGGGCGGCGACACGATCGACCGGGCCAACACGACGATCCCGATCCCGCCGAAGCAGCTGATCGTCAACCTCGACACCCTCGTCAAGAGCGTCAACAACGACGACGTGGAGACGGTCCTCAACGAGCTCGGGACGGCGTTCGACGGCGCCGGTGACGACCTGCAGCGGCTCATCGACGCCAGCGACTCGCTGACCACGACCGCGACGCAGTACCTGCCGCAGACCACGAAGCTCATCCAGGACAGCAAGCCGGTCCTCGACACGCAGCGCGCCACGGCCGACGAGTTCAAGAGCTACAACGCCGACCTCGCCGAACTCACCAAGCAGCTGCGCGCGAGCGACCCCGACTTCCGCAAGCTGTTCTCCACCGGCACGGACAGCGCCCGGACGCTGACGACCCTGCTGCAGCAGAACCGGGCGAACCTGTCGCCTCTGCTCTACAACCTCGTCTTCACCGCGCAGGTCCAGGCGGTCCGGATCCCCGCGATCCGGCAGATCATCGTGACCTACCCGAACGTCGTGGCCGGCGGCTTCACGGTCACCCCGGGCGACGGGACGGCCCACTTCGGCTTCGTCACCGCGAACAGCCCCGGGGTCTGCCCCGGCAACGACCCGGGCTACCTCACCAAGGAGCGCGACCCGGTCGACACGTCGAACAAGACCGCGAACTACGGCGCGCACTGCTCCACGGGCAGCGGCACGACCTACCGCGGCGCGGACCACGCCCCGCGGGCGGAGGGCCTCAAGCCCTACCCGGCCGACCGCAGCCAGGCGGTGAACCAGCCCTCCACCACCCGCTCGCTGTGGGAGGACCTGACGTTCGGCTACCAGACGTCGACCGCCGACTACGACCCCACCACGGGCCACACGATCACCGCGGGCGGGTCGACCTACACGATCAGCAACGCCGGCGGGGCGCAGCAGGTGTTCGGCGACCAGTCGTGGGAGTGGCTGCTGCTCAACCCGTTCCGCTCGAGCCCGTCCGGCTCGTGATCTCGGCCCTCACAGGCTCATCCGCGACAATGGCGGCATGAGCGACACCAGCACACCGGACTCACGCGCGTCCGCACCGGCGCTCGTCGGCGTGGTGTCCGGGCTCGCCGTGGTGCTGGTGGCCCTGACCGCCGTCGCCGTGGTCGTCGCGCTGGTCCGGCAGCCCAAGGACGAGGCCCTCAAGGACGCTCGCGCTGCCGCGCTCACCGCGGGCAAGCAGGTCGTCATCAACCTCGACGCCCTCAACAGCAAGACCCTCGACGCCGACCTGAAGCGGATCGAGCCGGCCATCACCGGCACGTTCAAGACCCAGTTCCTGAAGGACGCCAGCACGTTCCGCGACTACTACCCGAAGCGCAACGTCGTGTCCCACGGGGTCATCCGCGGCGCCGCCGTGGTCAAGGGCGACCTCAACAGCATGACGCTGCTCATCGCGTCCGACCGCACCGTGACCGACGTCGACCACACGAAGCCCGTCCTGCAGATCTCCCGCTACATCCTGGCGATGGAGAAGCACGGCGGGAAGTGGCTCGTCGCCGACCTGGACACCGTCCCGTGACCGAGCCGGTGAGCACCGACCCGACGACCGACCGCTCCGAGCCCCAGCAGCCCGAGCCCCAGCAGCCCGAGCCCCAGCAGCCCGAGCCCCAGCAGCCCGAGCCGGAGCGCACCCGCTTTGCCGCGCCGCCTACCGAGCTGCCACCGACCCCCGAGCCGGAGCCGGAGCCGACCCCCGAGCCGACCCCGGAGCCGGAGTCGACCCTTGAGCTGACCTCCGAGCCGGAGCCGACCCTTGAGCCGGAGCAGGAGACGGTCGCGGTTCCGGCGGCGGCCTCCGGGCCTGAGCCGACTGCGGAGCAAGCCCCCGCGACGGAGCCGGCGCCCGAAGCCTTCCCGCAGCCGGCGCCCGAGCCCGAGCCGGCCCCGGCGACGCCCGACGAGGCGCTCGAGCCACCCCCTGAGCCGGCACCTGAGCCGCCAGTGCCGGCGGCTGAGCTCGTACCTGCCGCTGCTCCCGAGCCGGCTGCCGTTCCTGAGGCGGCCCCTCCGCTCGTACCTGCTTCGCCTCCCGAGCCGGCTCCCGTCCCTGAGCCGGCGATCGTGCCTGCAGCCGCTGCTCCTGAGCTCGCACCGCCCAGCCCGGCTCCCGAGCAGGCGGCGCCTGCCGCGGACCCGGGGGAGGCGGTCGCCGCTCCGGTCGCGGCCGAGGCCGAGGCTGCGCCGCGACCCGATCGGACGCGCTGGCTCGTCGCTGCGGCGGCCCTGCTGGTGGCCGGGATCGCCGGCGTCGGGTTCTGGCTCTTCACGCTGCTGGGCTCCTCGACCAGCACCTTCGACACCGGCAACGAGCCGGCGCTGCGGGCGGCACGCGCTGCGGTGCCGCCGCTGCTGGGCTACGACTACCGCCGGCTGGACGCCGACCTGAAGGCGGCGACGGCCGTGCTCGGCGACGTCGACAAGGACTGCGCGCACCGGGGGAACCCCTCGGACAAGGCCTTCGACAGCAAGGCGCTGTGCTTCCGCACCGTCTACACGAAGACCTACGACCGCCTCGTGAAGGACTTCGCCCTCCAGTACAAGGTGGTCGCCTCGGCGAGCGTGAGCGCAGCCGGCGTCGAGCACACCGACGGCGACCGCGCGACCGTCCTGCTGTTCGTCAACACCGAGTCGACGCGCGGCAGCGGCACGCCCATGATCACGCAGTCGCGGGTCGAGATGCTCATGCACCGCAGCCACGGCCGGTGGCTGGTCGCCAACATCGCCGCCCTGTAGCCGCCCGAGCGAGGTGCCTGCCGCCCTCCCGCGCGGGAAACCACGCCCAGGGCCGCACGGATCGGCCCGGGAGCCCGGCGAAAGCCCCGGGTGAAACGGGGACGTGCTTGACGCGGGGGAGGTCAGGCGTCACTCTGTGGCGCACCGCGACAACGGGCCCGCTGAGCACGAGAGCGGGGCCTGTTCGACACGCGCTGGGCGCAGGGCGTACACTTCTTCGTTGCGCTGCCATCCGTCAGATAACTGCCCGGGCCCGATGCCCGTCGCAGCAGGTCGAGTGTGCGTGCGCCGCTGAGAAAAGACGAGCCCCGGCTGATCACCGGACGCTCCGGAAGGACCTGACTCTCTTGGCTGCATCCCGGACCCCCGGTAGCAACACCAGCAAGACCAACCGCCTCTCCTTCGCCAAGATCCGCGAGCCTCTCGAGGTCCCGAACCTGCTCGACCTGCAGGTCACCTCGTTCGACTGGCTCGTCGGCAACGAGCTGTGGCAGGCACGTGTCCAGGAGGCCGTCGACGCCGGCCGCGAGGACGTGTCGACCACCTCGGGCCTCGAGGAGATCTTCGAGGAGATCTCGCCGATCGAGGACTTCTCCGGATCGATGTCGCTGAGCTTCCGCGACCACCGGTTCGAGCCCACCAAGTACTCCGTCGAGGAGTGCAAGGACAAGGACATGACGTACGCAGCTCCGCTGTTCGTCACGGCCGAGTTCACCAACAACACCACGGGCGAGATCAAGTCCCAGACCGTCTTCATGGGTGACTTCCCGATGATGACGGACAAGGGCACGTTCGTGATCAACGGCACCGAGCGTGTCGTCGTGTCGCAGCTCGTCCGCTCCCCGGGCGTCTACTTCGACAAGCAGATCGACAAGGTCACCGACAAGGACACCTACTCCTGCAAGGTGATCCCGAGCCGCGGCGCCTGGCTCGAGTTCGAGGTCGACAAGCGCGACGCCGTCGGCGTCCGCATCGACCGCAAGCGCAAGCAGCCCGTCACGGTGCTGCTCAAGGCGCTCGGCTGGGACGACGCCCGCATCCTCGAGCGCTACGGCGACTACGAGTCGATGCGCATGACGCTCGAGAAGGACCACACCACCGGTCAGGACGACGCCCTGATCGACATCTACCGCAAGCTGCGCCCGGGCGAGCCGCCGACGAAGGAGTC
>CBIHPE010000108.1:0-13158 GCA_966212015.1 uncultured Frankiales bacterium
CGGATGGAGATGGCGCCTTCGCTCGACCCGTAGTTCTCCATCAGCCGGCAGCCGAAGCGCGACTCGAAGGCGTCCATGTCGCGGGAGGAGGCCTCAGTGCCGAAGCCGAGCCGGAGGCGGTTGTCGGCGTCGTGCTCCGTCGGGGGGGTGGCGAGGACATAGGCGAGGGAGCGTCCGACGTAGTTGAAGAAGGTGCAGCTGTGCTCGCGGACGTCGTCGAGGAAGGCGCTGGCGCTGAAGCGCCGGCGCAGGACGAGGGTGGCTCCGAGGAAGGTCGCGGAGGCGACGCTCGTCATGAGGGCGTTGCCGTGGAACATCGGCATCGACTGGTAGAGGACGTCGTCCTTGGTCAGCCCGAAGAGCGCCTGCGCGTTGCCGGCCAGCCGGGCGAAGCGGCCGGTGCTGCAGACGACGGCCTTCGGAGCACCGGTGGACCCGGAGGTGAACAGCAGCAGCAGGGTGGTGCTCTCGGTGACGCCGGGGTCGACGGCGAGCGGCACGTCCTGGGGAACCATCAGCTCCTCCACCAGTACGTGCTCGAACGCCGCGACATCGGCTCGGTGCTTCTCCTCGGTCACCAGCAGGTCGATGTCGGTGTGCTGGACGTCCTGCTCGAGCTGCGCGCCCCTTCGCGTCGGGTTGATGCCGACGAGTGCAGCGCCTTGCAGGGCGCACGCGCCCAGCCAGAACAGGTAGTCAGGCAGGTTGTCGAGCAGGAGGCCGACGTGCATGCCCGGACGGATCCGGGGGGTGCGGTTCGCGCACTCCTGCACGACCTCGGCCCAGGTCCATCGCTGACCCTCGAAGACCAGGCCGAGGTGGTCGTCGTCGGCGCGGGCCATCAGCAGGTCGGCGAACCCGGTCATCGGCCGCTCACGAGTCGGTGAACTCCGCCGGGCGCTTCTCCTTGCGCGCCAGGATGGCCTCCTCGAAGTTCTTGGTGAGCAGCCGGACGTAGAGCTGTCCGAGACCCTCGTGCTCCATGTGGGCGTGGAAGCCCGACTCCTGGCCCGACCTCAGCGTCTGCTTGGTGAGCTGCACGCCGACGTGGCTGAAGGCCGCGATCCGCTCGCCCAGGTCGAAGCAGGTGTCCAGCAGGGCGTCGGGGGCGACGACGCTGCTCACGAGCCCGATGCGCTCGGCCTCGGTCGCGTCGACGTCGCGGCCGGTGAGCATGATCTCGGCCGCGCGGCTCATGCCGATGGCGCGGGGAAGCAGCCACGACAGGCCGAGCTCGGAGGCAGTGAGCCCGTTGTTGATGCCGGCCGCGCGGAAGTACGCCTCGGTCGAGCCGACCCGGATGTCGCACGCCAGGGCGAGGCAGAAGCCGCCGCCGATGCTCGCTCCGTTGATCGCGCCGATCACCGGCTGGTGCATGAGGCGCATCGTCGTGACGACGTCCTCGAGCAGCTTCATCGAGCGACGCGCGATCGACGGGATCTGCAGTCCGGCGATGCCCGGCGGAGAACCTGCGCTGACCAGATCGGCGCCCGAGCAGAACCCTCGCCCCTCTCCGGTCACGACGACGGCACGGACGTCGTTGTCGCCCGCGACCCTCTCGAGCTCCTCGCGGAAGGGCACCATGACGTCGAAGGCCATGGCGTTCATCCGCTCGGGGCGGTTGAGCGTGACGAGGGCGACGTGCGGGCGAGGCTTCTCGACCCGGACGAAGTCAGACAAGGGACGAGCGGCCGTCGGTGCCGAACCAGGCGGCGGTGGTCTTGAAGTCGCCGCGCGGGCCGATCTCCTCCCACAGCCGCTTGTAGCCGGTGTGCTTGATCTTCCAGACACCGTCGACCTTGACGTACTCGTCGGTGTAGATCGAGGCGCCGCGGATCACCATCTTCACGTCCTCGAGGATGACGATGTCCATCAGCTCCCAGGCGCCGGTCGCGCTGTCGCCGTCGACCTCGATGACGGGGTGGCTGAAGAAGTGGTTGCTGAGCATCTGCTTCGAGCCCATCGCGTTCGCCATCCAGTCGCGCACGACCTCGCGGCCCTGCAGCGTCACCGCGCCGCCGCCGTAGGCGACCGTCACGTCGTCGACCATCAGGTCCGTCATGGCGACGAAGTCCTTGGTGTCCAGCGCGGTGCCGTACTTGTACTTCATGGTCGTGATGGCGTGGAAGTCATCCCATGACGCGCTCATACATCACTCCTGATCCCGAGGTGCTCTGCGACGAGCTCGCGGTGGTCGGACGCCGTGCCCCAGTCCTTGCTCAGCGCCCAGGTGCGCTTCGCGAACAGGTGCAGGTCGTACTCGACGGTGTAGCCCATCGCGCCGTGGGCCTGCAGGCACACGCGCGACATCCGGTACGCCGCGTCGCTCGCGAGAGCCTTAGCCATGCTGACGTAGAGGTCGGCCTCGTCGTCCTGGTCGATGATCGCCTGAGCCGCCCGGAGGACGGCCGGCCAGGCGAACTCGGTGCCGACGACCGCATCGGCGAGGGGGTGCTTGATCGCTTGGAACGTGCCGATGGCCACGCCGAACTGCTGGCGGGTCTTCACGTAGCCGACCGTGAGGTCGAGCTGTCGACGGGCCAGGCCGAGCAGCACGGCTGCGGTGCCGAGCGCGCCGCGTCGCTCGAAGAGGGCGACGTCGTCGTCCGACAGGCCGATCTCCAGCGCCTCGCCCTCGAACGTCGCGAGCTGGCGCGAGCGGTCGACCGTCTCGGTGACCTCACCGGCACCCCTCGTGAGCTCGTACAGGGTGCCGGAGAGGTCGAGGACGTGCGTGCTGACAGCTGCGTGAGGCGTCGGCCCGTTGAGGGCCTGGACGGCCACGCGGGCGGAACCGTCCATCGGGAGCGGGGCGACCGCCAGCGAGATCAGCGTCTCGACGACCGGCCCGGGCACCCCGGCGTACCCGCACTCCTCGAGCGCTGCCACGAAGCCGAGCTCGTCGAGACCGAGGCCGCCGTTGTCCTCCGCCACGAGCAGCCCGGGCACGCCGAACTCGCCGAGCACCTTCCAGAGCTGGTCGCAGGGGTCGCCGTCCCAGGCGGCCCGGATGGTTGCCGGCGTGCACGCCGTGGCGAGTACGTCGCGCAGGCCCTCCTTGAGGGCGACAGCGTCGTCGGGGAGTCCGAAGTACACGCGACTACTTCCGGGGCAGGCCGAGCAGGCGCTCGGAGACGATGTTGCGCTGCACCTCGTTGGTGCCGGCGTAGATCGGGCCGGAGAGGCTGAACTGGAAGCCCTTGCTCCAAGGGCCCTCGAGCTCGGCGTCCGGGCCGAGCAGGTCGAGGGCGAGCTCGTGCAGCCGGATGTCGAGCTCCGACCAGAACAGCTTGTTCAGCGACGACTCACCCGGGCGGCCGCGACCGGCCCTCTCGTTCGTGACCTGCTGCAGCGTGAAGAGCCGGTAGGCCTCCGCGTCCATCCAGGCCTGGGCGAGGCGCTGCACCTCGCCGTCGTCGGGCTCGCGGTCGGCGGCCAGCTCGAGCAGCCGGTCGACGGTGGCGGTGTAGCGGCCGGGGGACCGCAGCGTGAGACCACGCTCGGAGCCGGTCGTGGCCATGGCGACCGACCACCCCTTCCCGACGCCGCCGAGGACGGCGCTGTCGGGGACGAACGCGTCGTCGAAGAAGACCTCGGCGAAGCCCTCGTCACCGTCGAGCCGGGCGAAGCCGCGGACCGTGACGCCAGGGGTGTCGAGCGGGACGAGGAAGTACGTCAGGCCGTGGTGCCGCTCGGACTCCGGGTCGCTCCTGAAAAGCCCGAACAGGTGGGTGCAGAACGCACCGCGGGTCGTCCAGGTCTTCTGGCCGTTGAGCTTCCAGCCGCCGTCGACCTTGTCGGCGCGGCTCTTCAGGCTGGCGAGGTCCGACCCGCTGCCCGGCTCGGACCAGCCCTGGCACCACAGGTCCTGGGCGCCGGCCATGCGCGGGAGCAGCGTGTCCTGCTGCTCCTGGCTGCCGAACTCGAACAGGGTCGGGGCGAGCAGGAAGATGCCGTTCTGCGTCACGCGCTGCGGACCGCCGGCGCGGTAGTACTCCTCCTCGAAGGCGATCCACTCCCACACGCTGGCGCCGCGCCCGCCGTACTGCTCCGGCCAGCTCACGACGGCGTACCGCGCGTCGAACAGCGCCCGCTCCCACTCGAGGTGGAGGGCGAAGCCCTCCGCGGTGTCGCCGCTGGGCAGGCCGTGCGGCACGTTCTTCTCGAGCCAGTCGCGCGCCTCCGCGCGGAACTGCTGCTCCGCCTCGGTCTCCCTCAGATCCACAGCCGCAACCTACCAAGCAAGCGCTTGGTATGGCTATCGGCGGGGAGGTGCCTCAGCGGGCGATGCCGTCGACGAAGACCTTCACGTAGTCGGCAGCCAGCTCGTCGTAGCCGTAGGTCTTGGTCGGGACGAACCAGCGCGCGGTCAGCCAGAGGCCGTCGCGCAGCAGCGGGTAGATCACCTTGACGGGGACGTCGTCACGGAAGACGCCGGCCGCGGCACCACCCTCGAGCACCTGGATCCACGCGGACCGGACGGTGCGGGCGCCCTTCACGACGGCAGCCGAGCCGTCGTCGGCCTGCAGGTAGCGGGCGTCGTTCTGGTAGATCTCCGTCGCGTGCGGGTGCTCGGCGCTGGTCGCGATCGACGCGCGCACCAGGCCGACGAGCTGCGCGTGCGGGTCGGACTCGGAAGCCAGCACAGCGTCGTAGCGGGTGACGAGGTCCGCCATGAACGACGTCACGATCGCGTCGACGATCTCGTCCTTGGACGCGAAGTGGTGGTACAGCGAGCCGGAGAGGATGCCCACCGCCTCGGCGATCTCACGCACCGTCGTGGCTGCGACGCCCTGCTTGGCGAACAGGTCGGCGGCGCGCTCGAGGATGACGTCACGCCGGTCGACCGGGCTCTGGGCTGACACAGCCATGACGCACTCCTCTCGTTGACCGGTGACGAGCGGCGATCGTAGCCTCCCTAGCAAGCGCTTGGAAGGGTGGACATGAACACGATCCCCGCAGTGTTGCGGGCTGCCGTCGCGGAGGTGCCGGACCGCGAGGCCGTCGTCACGCCTGAGGCTCGCCTCACCTACGCGCAGCTGCTGGACCTGGTGCAGACGTTCAGCCGGGCCGCGCTCGCCAGCGGCATCGGCGCCGGGGACCGCGTGGCGCTCTGGGTGCCGAACACCGTCGACTGGGTCGTCGCGATGCTGGGGCTCACCGGCATCGGCGCGATCATCGTGCCGATCAACACCCGCTTCAAAGGCGAGGAGGCGCGCTACCTCCTCGACAAGACCCAGGCGTCGACGTTGCTGGTCGACGACGCCTTCGTCGGTGGGCTGCTGGGCACGGATCCCCTTGCAGCGCTGGGAGACCCCGACCTCACGGTGCTCCGCACGAGTGACCTGTCGGGCTTCCTCGGCCGGGCGTCGGAGGTCGACCTCGACGTCGTCGAGAAGGCTGCGGCTGCCGTCGGCGAGGACGACCCGAGCGACCTCATCTTCACGAGCGGGACGACCGGCAAGCCCAAGGGCGCCATCACGACGCACAGCCAGAGCATCCGGGTCTTCCGCAGCTGGTGCGAGACCACGGGCTTCCGCGACGGGGAGCGGATGCTCATCGTCGCGCCGTTCTTCCACACCTTCGGCTACAAGGCCGGACTGCTGGCCTGCCTGATGCGACGCGCCACGGCCGTGCCGCTCAAGGTCTTCGACGCCGACGAGGCCGTGCGCGTCGTCCGCGACGAGCGCATCAACGTCATCCCCGGCCCTCCGACGCTCTACAGCTCGCTGCTCGAGAGCGCCGAGAAGCTCCCTCCCATCCGCCTCGCCGTCACCGGTGCTGCTGTCGTGCCCACCGAGCTCATCCGCCGGATGCGCACCGAGCTCGGGTTCGAGGAGGTCATCACCGCCTACGGGCTCACCGAGTGCACCGGCATGGCGACGGCCTGCCGGCAGGGTGACCCCGACGAGGTCATCAGCCTCACGAGCGGGCGGGCCATCGACGACGTCGAGGTGAAGGTGCTCGCCGAGACGGGCCAGCCGGGCGAGGTGCTGGTCCGCGGCTACAACGTGATGCAGGGCTACTGGGACGATCCCGAGGCCACGGCCGAAGCGATCGACAGCGACGGCTGGCTGCACACCGGAGACGTTGGGATCCTCGACGAGGCAGGCAACCTCCGCATCACCGACCGCATCAAGGACATGTACGTCGTGGGTGGCTTCAACGCCTACCCCGCGGAGATCGAGCAGGTGCTGGTGCGGCACGAGGGCATCAGCGAGGCCGCGGTGATCGGCGTCCCCGACGAGCGGATGGGCGAGGTCGGCAAGGCGTTCGTCGTGCCGCGCACCGGCGCCACGCTGACGGCGCAGGACGTGATCGCCTACAGCCGCGACAAGCTCGCGAACTACAAGGTGCCGCGCTACGTCGAGGTGGTCGACGCTCTGCCGAAGAACGCCACAGGCAAGGTCACCAAGAACGTGCTGCGCGGGTGAGGCTCTTCGAGCCGGCGCAGCTCGGCCCCAAGACGCTGCGCAACCGCACCGTCAAGGCGGCCACCTTCGAGGGCCGCACCCGGCGGGGCGAGGTCACCGACGAGCTCATCGCCTTCCACCGCGAGCAGGCTTCCGGTGGGGTGGGCATGTCGACGGTGGCCTACTGCGCGGTGGCCCCTGACGGTCGGGTCTTCCGCGACTGCCTCGTCGTCGGTGACCAGACCCGGGCGGGCCTGGAGAGGCTGGCCCAGGCCGTGCACGAGGAAGGTGCGCTGGTCAGCGCCCAGCTCGGTCATGCCGGTCTGGTCGCCGACTCGATGAGCAACAAGCAGAAGTCGCTCGCCCCCTCGCGACGGATCAGCGCACCCGGGAAGGGGCTGGTCCCGGGAGCCACCAAGGCCGACATCGCGCGCGTGACACGCGACTTCGCCTCCGCAGCAAGGGTGCTGGTCGACTCCGGGTTCGACTGCCTCGAGGTGCACCTCGGCCACAACTACCTGTTGAGCAGCTTCCTCAGCCCGAACCTCAACAAGCGCAAGGACGAGTACGGCGGCAGTGTCCGCAACCGGTCGCAGTTCCCGCGGGACGTGCTCAAGGCCGTCCGCGACGCCGTGGGCGACGAGGCCGCGGTGATCGCCAAGCTCAACATGGTCGACGGCGTCGCCAAGGGGCTGCCGATCGAGGACAGTCTCGAGGTCGCGCGGCTGATCGAGGCTGAAGGTGCGCTGGATGCCATCGAGCTGACCGGTGGCAGCTCCCTGCTCAACGGCATGTACTTCTTCCGAGGCGACGTGCCGCTCGACGACTTCGTGAAGACGCAGCCTGGCTGGATGGCGCCGTTCGTCCGAGTGTTCCTCAAGCGGATCATGCCGACGTACCCGTTCGAGGAGGCGTTCTTCCTCCCGATGGCCCGGCAGTTCCGCGAGGCCCTGGACATGCCGCTGATCCTGCTCGGCGGCATCAACAAGCTCGAGACGGCCCAGCAGGGGCTCGACGAGGGCTTCGCCTTCGTGGCGATGGGCCGCGCCCTGCTGCGCGAGCCGGACCTGATCGCCCAGTGGGAGGCGGGGACGAAGACCGCGGGCCTGTGCATCCACTGCAACCGCTGCGCCCCGACGATCTACTCGCGCGGCGGGACGAGCTGCGTCGAGAGGTCTTCGACTGCCCGCGGCGTCGGGATCGCCCAGCCGGGGAGCGACGCCAGCGGCACCGGCGCCATCCAGTAGTAGCCCTGGCCGAGGTCGCACCCGAGCTCGGCGAGCACGGTCCGCTGCTGTGCGTCCTCGACGCCCTCGGCGATGGCGCGCAGGCCGAGGGCGTGGGCCATGTCGATCACCCCGCGCACGATCGCGCGGTCCTCCTCGCTCGCGACGACGCCCGCCACGAAGGAGCGGTCGATCTTCAGGTAGTCCACGGGGAAGCGGCGGAGGTAGGACAGCGGTGAGTAGCCGGTGCCGAAGTCGTCCAGGGCGAGCTGCACCCCGAGCGACTTCAGCTCGCCGAGCCGGGCGATCGCGTTGTCGATGTCGGCGACGGCCGCCGTCTCGGTGATCTCGAGCACCAAGCGCTCCGCGGGAAGTCCTCGCTCCGAGAGGACCTGCGCGACGAGGTCGACGAAGCCCGGCTGCTGGAGCTGACGTGCCGACACGTTCACGCTCATGTGGGCGTCGAGCTCGAGGTCGACGGCCGCGTCGCAGGCGGTGCTGAGCACCCAGCTCCCGACGGCCTGGATCTGCCCGCTCTCCTCGGCGTGATCGATGAACTCGGCCGGCGCGAGCAGTCCGCGGTCGGGATGCTCCCACCGGACGAGGGCCTCGACGCCGAGGCGCTGCCCGGTCCGCAGGTCGACGATCGGCTGGAAGTGCAGCCGGAGCTGGTCGCCGCTGACGGCCCGCTCGAGGTCGTGACGCATCCTCGCCCGCTGCTCGGTCGCGACGCGCATCTGCGCCTCGAACACCTCGAACCGGTGGGCGCCACGCGACTTGGCCGCGTACATCGCGGCGTCGGCCTCCGCCAGCAGCTGGTCGCCGCTCACCCCGTGGGAGGGGGCGAGGCCGATGCTCGTGCGGGCCGTGACGAGGGTCCCGTCGAGGTCGACCGACTCCGCGGTCCGGTCGAGGATGCGCTCGGCCACCGTGATCGCCGTGGGCAGGTCCGTCGCCTCGAGGAGCACCGCGAACTCGTCGCCACCGAAGCGCGCGACCGTGTCGCCCGGGCGCAGGCAGGAGCTGAGCCGCTCCGCGATCGTCGTCAGCAGATCGTCACCGGCGCCGTGGCCGAGGGTGTCGTTGACGGCCTTGAAGTCGTCGAGGTCGAGGAAGCAGACGACGAGCGGCTGCGGGTCCCGCCGAGCGAGCGCGTGGTCCAGCCGCTCGAGGAAGAGCGCGCGGTTCGGCAGCCCGGTGAGCTCGTCGTGCAGGGCGCGCTCGCGCAGCTCGTCCTCGAGCTGGTGCCGGTCAGTGACGTCGCGCGTGTTGAGGACGAGCGCGCCGACGGTGGGGTCCTGCAGCAGGTCGGTGACGGCCGTCTCGGCGAACCGGTAGCCGCCGTCGGCGTGGCGGAACCGGCACTCGAGCCGGAGCTCGGCGTCGCGGCTGGCCGCCTGCAGGGCAGCCGTGAACCGGGGCAGGTCGTCCGGGTGCACCCACTCGTCGACCATCTTGCCGACGAGCGCGCCGGCAGCGAGGCCGAAGACGCGCTGGGCAGCGGGGCTCTGGTAGCTCACGACCCCCGAAGCGTCGACCAGGGTCAGCACGTCGCTGGAGTTCTGGGCGAGTGAGCGGAAGCGCGTCTCGGAGCCTGCGAGGTGCTCGTAAGCGGCGCCGGCGAGCGTCGCCACGAACGCCGCCAGCTGGCACTCCTCCGCCCCGAACAGCTGCCCGACCTGCCGGTGCGTGACGTAGAACAGGGACCGCACCTCGCCGTGCACGATCACGGGCGCGGCAAGGACGGACCGGATGCCGGAGAGCAGCAGGCTCTCGCTCTCGTCGGCGCCGCTGTCCGTCGCGACCACTGGTGCGCCCGCGTCGACGGCGCGCTGCAGCAGGGTGTGGCTGATCTCGTCCACGGACTCACCGGACTCGGAGACGAGCAGGTCGCTGGACAGGGACGCCACGTCGACGAGGTGGCACCGCTCCCCGCGGAGCAGGGCGAGGGCAGCGTCCCGGGTGGCGGTCTCGACAGCGGCGACGCTGGGCGCCGACGCGATCGTGCGGCCCACGGAGAGCAGCGTGGTGAAGCGGTCGAACACCGAGACGGTGTCCTCGAGCTCCCCGGACTCGGCTCCGCCGTGCACCTCGAGGCCGCGCACGACGGCCTGAGCCTGGTCGACCTGTGCCGGGTCGCCGCCACGCGCGGAGAGCAGATCTGCCTGGGCCAGCCTGGTGAGCGCCGCCTCGTAGGTCGCTCCCTGCTCGACCGCGACGGAGAGGCTCCGTCGGAGCAGCCGGTCCGCGGTCCGGTCCCTCCCGCGGAGCGCGGCGACCAGACCGGCCTCCCGAAGGGCTTGCGGTCGCTGGTTGGCATAGCTCGCTGCCCAGAACCGCGCGCTCCGCACGGCTCGGCGGGCCGCGCGCAGCCGGCGCCGGACCTCGCGGGCGTTCCTCGCGGGGGCCTCCTCGGCGAGCCGTCTCAGGACGGTCGCCCGCCAGGGGGCGACCGGCGCGACGTACTCCTGTCGCAGACCGGCGCGGCGCACCGTGTCCGCAGCGGCGTCGAGGTGCCCGAGAGCTCCCGCCAGGTCGTTCGCGGCCAGGGCGTGCAGGCCCGCGGCCAGGAGCAGCTCGGTGCGCGTGCTGGCGTCCTCCCCGCCCCGGCTGAGCTCTGCCTCGATCAGCCGCCCGTCGACGCGCCCGCCCATGGCCCGCGTCCAGACGGACAGGGCGACACCGGCCGACGTGGTGTCGCCGATGGCTGTGGCGGTCGCGTGCACGTCGCGCGCCACGCGGACCGCTTCAGCGAGCTGGCCCTTGCGGTGCAGGCACATGGCGAGGTTCCAGCCCGCCGTGTTGCTCTCCCACCTGTCGCCGGTGGCCTCGAGCAGCCGGAGTGCCTCCCGACAGGCCTCCTCGCCCTCGTCGAAGCGCGAGGCGGCATAGAGCGTGACGCCGGCGAAGCCTCGGCTCTGACCCTGTCCCCAGACGTCGCCGAGCGTCTCTCGCACGTCGAGGGACCGCTCGGCGTAGCGCAGCGCCCGTGAGAACCACGGCAGCATCGTCATGACGGGAGCGTGCTCGGACCAGGCCTGGCCGAGCTCGAGGGAGGGCGGGTAGCGCTCGGCCAGGTTCAGCCCGCGCAGGTGCGCCCACGCGCAGGGCACCTTGCCGCTGTGGAACCAGTACAGGTAGGCGAGCCGGCTGTAGAGGCGCATGGCCAGCGTGCTCGCCTCATCGGGACGACGTCGCCCTCTCGCCACCCGCGGGAACAGGGTGTGGCCGGCTTGGACGACGAGCTCCCAGAGGAGCCAGATCGCCTGCACCACAGGGCTTCTCGGCACCCGCCGGCCCAGACCCCGCATGGCTCCCTCGAGGTGACGGCGAGCCGTGGGGACGTCGCCCTGCTTGAAGGCGAGGTCGCCGAGCTTGCCCTCCAGCGCGGCCGCGTGCAGCCGGTCCTCCACGAGCGAGTGGGCGAGGGTGAGCTGCTGCTCGGCCTCGCCGTAGACGCCCTGCAGGATGAGCACGTCACCGAGCCCCTCCGCGACGCGGACCCGGGTCTCGTCGTCGGTGACCCCGCGGCCCGCCATCCGGTAGTGCGCAACGGCCGACTCGAGGCCGTGCTGGGCGCGCGCCAGCTCCGCGGCGCGCAGCGCGTAGGGCAGGGCGGCCTCGTGCCGGCCGGCCGCATCGAGGTGGTAGGCGAGGTCGAAGACGCCTGCGTCGTCGCTGCCCGACCTGAGCAGCGCACTGGCGGCGAAGCTGTGCAGCATCCCGCGGGCCTCGTCACCCAGGCGCTCGAGAAGGGCCTCGCGGATCTTGTCGTGGGCGAAGCTGCAGCGTCCGGTGCGCTCGTCGATCCAGAGCAGCCGGCGCCGGCGCGCGTCGTCGAGGATGGCGGGCGCCTGCGCGGCCTCGCCGACCAGGGTCACCGCGAGCTCGACGTCGAACTCCTTGCCCAGCACGGCCCCCGCCGACAGCAGCCGCAGGTGCTCCGGGGGGAGGAGCTCGAGCCGCCGCACGAGGAACGCGGCCGAGCGCCGAGCGGTCTGGACGTCGCGCAGTGCGCTCTCGTCGACGACCCAGCCCTCCTCCTCCGCCTGCAGGGCGCCGGACTCGACCAGTCCCCGGAGAACGGCGGCCCCCATGAAGGGGCTGCCGTCCGCGAGCCGTACGACGGTCTGCACGGCGCGGAGCGGGAGCGGGCCGGCCATCGACTCCGCCAGGTGCGCCATCGCCTCCGGGGCGAGTGTCCCGAGCTGCACGGTCGCGCCGTGGTTGAGGGCACGCAGCGGATGGTCCGCGGGCACCTCCTCGGAGCGGAAGGCTGCGACGACCCCGAGGTGCTTCGGGGCCGCAGCGCCGCTCGCGAAGACCTCGGACAGCAGCCGCACGGTCAGCCCGTCCGCCCACTGGCAGTCGTCCAGCACGATGACCAGCGGTGTGGTCGCGCCTGCGACGGCGGTCAGCAGCTGCTGGAGGGCCGCCAGGCTCCGCTGCTCGCCGAACTGCTCCGGCCCGCCCTCCTCCTCGGCAGCGGGACCGAGCAGCGCGGCCAGCGGAGGCAGCGCCCGCACGGCTGTCGACGCGGCCTCGCCGAGGCGCTCTCGGAGCGTCGGGTCCTGCACGTGCTCAGCCAGGTCCTGCGCCACACCGTGCAGCAGGGTGAAGGGCCGCTGGGCGGCCTGGGCGACGCCCTGGCCGTGCAGGAAGACCGCTCCCGACCCGCCCGCCTGCAGGGCGAGCTCCGCCAGCAGCCGGCTCTTGCCACCGCCCGACTCCGCCTCGAGCAGGACCAGCCCCCCGCCGCCCGCGACCACGTCGTCGACGAGAGCCTGAAGGGCGGCCAGCTCGGCGTCCCGTCCGACGAAGGCCGGGTCCGTGAGGCTGCGCCGCGTGTCCGAGCGGCCGACCACCAGGCGTGGGTCCGGGTCGCCCGCGAGCACGGCGTCCAGGAGCGCCTGCAGGTCGGAGGTCAGCGCCGCAGCGGACTGGTACCGCTCGGCAGGTTCCTTGCGCAGCAGCCGCTGCAGGACGGCGTCCAGCGCGCGCGGCACGTGCACACCGAGGTCGTGCAGCTCGGGGACCGGTGTGGACAGGTGCTGGCGCAGCATGTCGCCGACGGTCGGGCCCAGGAACGGCGGCCGTCCTGCGAGGCACTCGAACAGCAGCACGCCGACGGCGTACAGGTCCGACCGCTCATCTGCCGGGACTCCGAGCATGCCGGCCGACTCGGGTGCGAGGTAGCGGACGGTGCCGACCAGCTCGTCCCGGATGGACTCGTCCAGCCAGGGGCTGCGCGCGAACCCGAAGTCGAGCAGGGTGACGCTGTCGACGGGGTTGCCCTGGACGATCACGTTCGCCGGCTTCACGTCTCGGTGGCAGATGCCCGCGGCGTGAGCGGCCTCCAGCGCGCTGGAGAGCGCGACGCCGACGTTCAGCACGTCGACGAGGTCGAGCGGCCCGTCCTGCAGGCGCACGTCGAGGGTGGTCCCCGGGACGTACCCCTGGACCAGGTAGAGCACCCCGTCGATGGCGCCGGCGTCGTGCAGGCCGGTGAGCCCTGCCCC
>CBIHPE010000109.1:0-13133 GCA_966212015.1 uncultured Frankiales bacterium
GCCGTGCTCTCGATGACGTCCGCGTTCTCCGGCGGTGACCTCGCCGGCGGCATCATCGACGGCCTCCGTCAGATGGCCGACGCTGCCGGCAAGCGCCCCGGCATCCCCGCCCCGCCCGAGGCCAGCTCGACGGCGGTCGTCGCCCACCACTGAGCTCCTTGCGTCCTCGCAAGCGGCGCGTCGGTCAGGCTCAGAAAAAAGGACGCTACGAGGCGGCGGTGTCGCGGGCGCGGGCGCGCAGCGCGCGGACGACGCCGTCGCGGCCCTCCAGGAGCAGCCGCGCCAGGGCGGGGGGTACGTCGGACGCGGCGAGGTAGTCGTCCGTCCGTGAGACCACGGCCGGCGAGACGAGCAGCGTCGGGTAGAGACCGACGACGATGTTCTGCGCCATCTCCGTCGTGCGCGACTCCCAGATGTCGCCGACCGCCTCGAAGTAGGGCTCGACGTAGCTCTCCAGCAGGGCCGTCTGCTCCGCGTTGACGAAGCCGGCGATGACGGCGGCCTGGACGGCGTTCGGCAGCTCGTCGGACGAGACGACCGACGCCCACGCCTCGGCCTTCGCCTCAGCCGTCGGGCGGGCCGCGCGGCAGGACGCCGCGTGCCGCTGCCCCGCCGCCGTCGGGTCCTGCGCGACCTCGGCGTCGATCTCGTCGAGGCCGGCGCGGCCCAAGGAGACGAGCCGGTGGAGCAGCGTCCAGCGCAGCTCGGCGTCGACGCTCAGGCCGGGGATGGTGGCCGACCCGTCGAGCAGGCCCTGCACGAGGGCCACCTGCTCGTCGGTCGAGGCAAGGGCGGCGAGGGTGCGGGTCCAGGCCAGCTGGAAGTCGCTGCCCGGCTCGGCCGCGCGTGCGGCCTCGAAGGCCTTCGCCGCGAGCGCGGCCCGGCCCGTCGGCGCCCACGTCGGGTCGGCGAACAGCGTGAGGGCCGACTGGGCCTGGCGCAGCAGCGACTGCACGACGCCGATGTCGGTCTCGCCGTCGATGCCGCGCTGGACCAGGGCCACGTAGTCGCGGGCCGGCATCTCGGCGTCGCGGGTCATGTCCCAGGCCGCGGCCCAGCACAGCGCGCGGGGGAGCGAGTCGGCGAAGTCGCCGACGTGGTCGACCAGGGCGCGCAGCGACTGCTCGTCGAGGCGGATCTTGGTGTAGGCCAGGTCGTCGTCGTTGACGAGGACGAGCGCCGGGCGGGCCCGGCCGACGAGCGACGGCACCTCGGTCTTGGCGCCGACGACGTCGAGCTCCTCGCGGTGCGTGCGGACCAGCCGTCCGTCGACCAGGTCGTAGAAGCCGATGGCGAGGCGGTGCGACCGCAGCGTCGGCCACTCGGTGGGCGCCTCCTGCTGGACGGCGAAGCTGGCGATGACGCCCGTCGGGTCGGTCTCGATCACCGGCCGCATCGTGTTCACGCCGGCGGTCTCGAGCCACTCGGTCGACCAGCTCGCCAGGTCGCGGCCGGAGGCGGCCTCGAGCTCGGTCAGCAGGTCGGCGAGGGTGGTGTTGCCCCACTCGTGCTTGCGGAAGTAGGCCCGCATGCCCGCCATGAACGGCTCCTGGCCGACCCACGCGACGAGCTGCTTCAGGACCGACGCGCCCTTGGCGTAGGTGATGCCGTCGAAGTTGACCTTCACGTCCTCCATGTCGCGGATGTCCGCGGCGATGGGGTGCGTCGACGGCAGCTGGTCCTGCCGGTAGGCCCAGGTCTTCTCGGTGTTGGCGAAGGTCGTCCAGGCGTTGGTCCAGCGGGTCGCCTCGGCCTGGCACAGCACGGACGCGTAGGTCGCGAAGCTCTCGTTGAGCCACAGGTCGTCCCACCAGCGCATCGTCACGAGGTCGCCGAACCACATGTGCGCCATCTCGTGCAGCACCGTCTCCGCGCGCCGCTCGTAGGCGGCGTCGGTGACCTTGGACCGGAAGACGTAGTCCTCGAGGAACGTGACGGCCCCGGCGTTCTCCATCGCGCCCGCGTTGAACTCGGGGACGAACAGCTGGTCGTACTTGCCGAACGGGTAGCGGTAGGCGAACTCGCGGTGGAAGAAGTCGAAGCCCTGCTTGGTGACCTCGAACAGCGCCTCGCCGTCGAGGTGCTGCGCGAGCGACCCCCGGCAGTAGATGCCGAGCGGGATGCCGTCGTGCTCGTCGTGCACGTGGTGGTAGGGCCCGGCGATGAGGGCGGTGATGTAGGTCGACATGACCGGTGTCGTCTCGAACCGGGTCACGTTGTCGTCGACGGAGGCCACGGCGGCGTTGGACACGACGACCCAGTCGCGCGGTGCCTTCACCGTGAACGCGAACGTCGCCTTCAGGTCGGGCTGGTCGAAGCAGCCGTACATCCGGTGCGCCTCGAACGTCTCGAACTGCGTGTAGAGGTAGACCCCGTTGTCGACCGGGTCGACGAACCGGTGCAGGCCCTCGCCGGTGCGCATGTAGGTCATGTCCGCCTCGACGACGAGGACGTTGTCGTCAGCCAGGCCGGGCAGCTGGAGCCGGTTGCCGTCGAAGTCGGCGACCGGTGTGCCGTTGAGGGTGGCGCTGACCAGCGCGGCGGCGGTCAGGTCGAGGTACGTCGATGCGCCGGCCTTGGCGGTGAAGCGGACCGTCGAGCGCGACCGGAAGGTCCCCTCGCCGGGCTTCTCGCCGGAGGCGTCGCAGAGGTCGAGCTCCACGTCGTAGGACTGCACGCTGAGGAGGGCGGCGCGGGCGGCGGCCTCGTCCCTGGTCAGGTTGTTCTCGCTCACCCCGGCATCTTTGCAGGTCAGGGGCTGATGCCGGCCGTCTCGCCGTTGCTCATGTGCACCGTGAGGCTCCCTGTGTCGGTGCCCAGCAGGGTGATGACCCGGTGCGGGTCGAACCTGTGCAGCGGGCTGTGCTCGGCCCAGGCCGTGACCAGGTTGCCCTTCGCGCCCGCGGCCAGCGTGGTGTGCAGCTCCGGGATGCGCTCGAGGACCGTCTCGCCGAACCCGTTCATCTTCGCCTCGTGCACCACCCGGTCGCCGGCCGTCAGCGTCAGGACGGCCTCCTGGCCGGGCAGCCAGCGCATCGTGGCGTGCAGGGGACCCAGGTCCGACTCGGCGTCGGTGCCCCACTCGGCGCTGTAGACGAGCTGCCCGGGGTCGAGGTGGTGCCGCGTGCGCCAGGCGGCCAGGCCGGGGTCGGCCGTCATGGGGTGCAGGTCGTCGCTCGCCGGCGCGGTGCCCGTGAAGGTCCAGCTGTCCGTCTCGCTGAAGAAGCTCGTGAGGATGTCCTTGAGCGGTGCGGTCGAGGCCCCCACCCAGCTGTCGACGACGACGGCTCCGTGGTCCACCACCTGCACCAGCTCGTCACCCACGAGCCGGGGCCGTGACTGCGTCGTCGTGCCGAGGTCGACTTGCGCCGAGCCGTCGCGCAACGGGAGCGTGGCGAACGTCCGTGGGTCGTAGGGGTGCTCGACGTCGTGGTGGCTGGACACCCGGACGGTCGCGCTCTCGTCGAGCGGGACCACCACGACGTACCGGCCCTCGGCGTCGGGGGACAGGACCAGCCCGTCCTTGTCGACCCCTCCCGGGGCGTCCTGCGGCGTGCCGCGCCAGATCAGCCGCGGTCCGGGCCCGAACGCGCCGACCAGCCCGGTCGCGTCGTCGACGGCGAACGCCGCAGCACCGACTGCCGTCGTGCCGGCCCACAGCACCCGCAGCTGCGTCGTCCGGTCGGAAGGGAAGGCGCCGTCACGGCCGCGGCCCTGAGGGGCGTTCCACTCGGCGAGCAGCTTCGCGGCCAGCGCCGGGTCTCCCCCCAGGTCGCCACGCGGCGGACCCCAGTCGGCCAGGTCTCCGCCCGGGATCACCGGCCGGGTCCGGTGCGTCCCCTCGGCACCGGTCAGCAGGCTGCTGGCAGCGACGACGGCCGCCGCAGCCGCCGCGGCGCCCAGCAGCAGTCCGCCACGACGCCAGTGGGTGGCCCCGGGTCGCGGCAGCCGCCAGAGGAGGGCGTCGTCGGCGACCAGGTCGTCCGTGGCCTCGCGAAGGGCAAGGCCGAGCTCGTGCTCGAGGTCGATCATGACGGGCTCCTGTCGAGGTGGGCGGTGAGCTCCCGGAGGCGCTCGAGCCCGCGGGAGGCGGTGCTCTTCACCGTCCCGGTGCTGATCCCGAGCAGCGCGGCGGTGTCGTTCTCGGAGAGGTCGTCGAAGTAGCGGCACACCAGCCCGCGCGCTGCCTCGGGGGGAGCTCGCGCAGGCACTGCAGCAGCGCCGCCCGCAGGTCCAGGCCGGCGTAGGCGTCCGGTCCGGCGACGTCCTGACCGTTCCAGGTCACCTCGGTGACCCGGCGCCTCTTCCAGCCGTTGACGGCCGCGTTCAGCAGGGCGCGACGCACGTACGGCTCGGGTGGGCCGTCGATCCGGTGCCACTGCCGCGCCGTCTTGGTGAGCACGTCCTGGAGCAGGTCCTCGGCGTGGCCGCGGTCGCCCACGAGCAGGAACGCGGTCCGCAGCAGCGGCGTCGACCGCGCGCGGACGAACGCCTCGAAGTCCTCGATGCTCACGACCCTAGAGACAGCGGGGGCTCCGTCAAGGTTGCTCCGCCGCAGAAGTTGCAGACGCAACATTCGCGGGTACGTTGGGTGCATGACTCGCGTGGACTTCTGGTTCGACCCGCTCTGCCCCTGGGCCTGGATCACCTCGCGGTGGGTGCTGGAGGTGGAGAAGGTCCGCGACATCGAGGTGACGTGGAACGTCATGTCGCTGGCCGTGCTCAACGACGGACGTGACCTGCCCGAGCAGTACGTCGAGATGATGAAGAAGGCGTGGGGACCGGTCCGGGTCTGCATCGCCGCGCGGGCCAAGACGGACGACCTGCTGCCGCTCTACACGGCGCTCGGCAACCGCATCCACCACGACAAGGTCGAGCTCGACGACCCCCGCCTGCTGGTCGACGCGCTCGAGGAGGCCGGACTGCCGGCCGACCTGGCCGACGCCGCGACCGACCCGTCGCACGACGAGGCCCTGCGGGCCGAGCACCACCGCGGCATGGACCCCGTCGGGATGGACGTCGGCACGCCCGTCATCCACGTCGACGGCGTGGCGTTCTTCGGGCCGGTGCTGAGCCGCATCCCCCGCGGCGAGGACGCCGGCAAGGTCTGGGACGGCGCCCGGCTGCTGGCGGCCTACCCGCACTTCTACGAGCTGAAGAGGACCCGCACCGAGGGCCCCCAGTTCGACTGAACCCGTCGCACGCGGGCGTGATCTGCGCCACACTGCCCCCATGGGCAGCTACTGGTCGGTCGAGGAGTGCCGCTGGGTCGAGCACGTGCCGACCGCCGAGCTGGAGGCTGCGGTGGAGGCGCCGGAGCAGCGCGTGCCCGAGGACGAGCCCGTTCCGACCAGCTAGACCACGATCCGGCTGACCCGGCCGGCCAGCGTCTCGAGGCCGAGCACGTCGGCCTCGCCGCGCACCCAGCGCTGGGCCGTGGTCGCGCAGGCGAGGGCGTCGAGCATGTCCTCGACGGGGGCGATGCCGCGGGGCAGGTGCGGGTCGCCGAGCAGGGCCCGGCGCTCGGACCGGCCCGCCGCGAGCTTCTTCGAGTGCGCCACCGGCCCGAGTGCCCGGAAGGACAGCTCGGGGTGCGCCTCGAGCAGCCGCGGGTCCTCCCCGAGGGCCAGTGCCTCTCGGATCTTGGGCACGATGTTCCACGTCTGGACCGACACCCCCACCGAGCCGGCAGCCCGGGACAGCTCCGAGGCCTCCGCGTGGGAGCGGGCGCCCAGCACGGCGAGGGGCGGAGCGAAGAAGATCGACGACCGGGCCGGGCCGAGGCGGGCCCGGGCCGCCACCTCGCAGGCCCTGCGGGTCCCGTCCACAGGCAGCGCCAGGGGCATGTCCACCGCGATGGCCGCAGCGGGCAGCGCGACGAGGGACGCCAGCGTCCCGACGTACCACTGAACAGACGACCCCTGCACGAGCGCGCCGACCCAACCCCCTGGGCAGCCGTCCACCCCGAGGACGGCATCATCTGCTCCCATGCGCGTCCACCTCGGTTGTGACCATGCCGGCTTCGAGCTCAAGGAGGCCCTGAAGCAGCACCTCGCCCAGGCCGGCCACGAGCCCGTCGACCACGGCCCGGCAGCGTACGACGCGGTCGACGACTACCCGCCGTTCTGCTTCGCGGCGGCGGAGGCGACCGTCGGCGACCCCGGCAGCCTCGGCGTGGTGATCGGGGGCTCAGGGAACGGCGAGCAGATCGCGGCGAACAAGGTGAAGGGCGTGCGCGCAGCGCTCGCCCACAGCGTCGAGACGGCCCAGCTCGCGCGGCAGCACAACAACGCCAACGTCGTCAGCATCGGTGCCCGCATGCACACCCTCGAGGAGTCGCTGGCGCTGGTCGACGCGTTCCTCGACACGCCGTTCAGCGAGGACGAGCGGCACATCCGCCGGATCCAGATGCTGACGGACTACGAGGGTGCCTGAAGGGCACACGATCCACCGGCTGGCCCGGGACCACCGACCGCTGCTCGTCGGTCAGGCCGTCAGCCTGTCCAGCCCGCAGGGCAAGTTCGCCAACGGGGCGGCGACGCTCGACGGGCGGGAGTGCCTGCGCATCGAGCCGTACGGCAAGCACCTCTGGTACCTGTTCGACGGCGACCTGTCCCTGCACGTGCACCTCGGTCTCTACGGCAAGTGGGCCACCGGGCGCGGCGGGCCTCCTGAGATCCGGGGGCAGCTGCGGCTGCGGATGACTGCCGGTGACGCGTGGCTGGACCTGCGCGGGCCGACCGCGTGCGAGGTCCACACGAGGTCCGACCGCCTCGCCGTCCTCGACCGGCTCGGGCCCGACCCGTTGCGGCGCACCGACGACGGGCACGTGGCCGCGGAGCGGATCGCGCGCAGCCGCACGGCGATCGGCCAGCTGCTCATGGACCAGTCGGTGCTGGCGGGGGTCGGCAACGTCTACCGGGCGGAGGTGCTGTTCCGGGCGCGGCAGTCCCCGTTCACGCCGGGCCGCGACGTCACGACCTGGGACGAGATGTGGGCCGACCTCCGCGGGCTGATGCGCAGGGGCGTGAAGGACAACCGGATCATCACCACGGATGCCCGCCGTCCGGTGCGCCGCGAGGACGCGCACTGGGTCTACCGGCGGGCGGGCGAGCCGTGCCGGGTCTGCGGCACCGAGGTGCGCACCGAGGTGATGGCGGGCCGCAACCTCTTCTGGTGCCCCACCTGTCAGAGCGCGTAAGCAAGACCTCCCCAAACGGACAGGAGGGACGTCCGGTCCGATACCCTCGACCGGATGACACCGAGCCAGGAGCGACCCGCGCGGTCCTGGCTCGCGTGGCTGGGATGGCTTCCCGCGAGCATCTCCAGGCTGCGCCGCGACCCGCCGCCGGAGCAGCCCTCGCTCGTGGCCCTGTCGCTCATCGCGATCGGCATCACGACGGGCGGTGTCCTCTACTCGCGCAACGTCTTCACGCCGTCGCTGCTCGCGATCGTGCTGCTGTTCGGCGGGCTGATCCTGAGCCGCCGCAGCATGATCCAGCTCGCGGTCGTGGTCGGGCTGTGCCTGGCCGGCTTCATGACGTACATCGTCAACGTGCCGGCGACGTCCCCGTCTAGGCCGTTCGGGCTCGTCGTGGTCGCGCTGCTGGCGTTCCTGGTGGCCTACGAGTTCGCCCGCTCCCGCGACGAGACCGGGATGGCCGGCATGCGTGCCGACTCGATGCTCGTCGAGCTCCGCAACCGGCTCGAGGACGCCGGCCGCATCCCCCCGCTGCCCTCCCGCTGGAACGCCGAGCTCGTCGTCAAGCCCGCCGGCGGTGGCCCGTTCGCCGGCGACTTCGTGGTCAGCCACCGCGAGGGCGACCGGCTCGAGGTCGTGCTGTGCGACGTCTCGGGCAAGGGCGTCGAAGCGGGCACCCGCGCGCTGCTGCTGAGCGGTGCGCTCGGCGGGCTCGTGGGCACGAAGGACTTCCTGGGCGCCGCGAACACCTACCTGGTGCGCCAGGACTGGACCGAGGGCTTCGCCACGGCGGCCTACCTGGTCCTCGACCTCGAGACGGGGGCCTACGAGATCAGCTCCGCCGGGCACCCGCCGGTCGTGCACTTCGACGCGGGCAGCGGGCGCTGGGACAAGCTGGGCGCCGAGGGCCCGGCGCTGGGCCTCGTCCCCGGCATCGACTACGAGCCCTGCACCGGCCAGCTCCGCCCCGGTGACGCGCTCCTGCTCTACACCGACGGGCTGGTCGAGGTGCCGGGCCGCGACCTCGACGTCGGCATCGACAAGCTGCTCGGCGAGGCCGAGCGCCTGGTCACCCGCGGGTTCGCGGGCGGCGGCGAGGTGCTCGTCAACCGGGTGTCGGCCGGGTCGACCGACGACCGCGGGCTGATCCTGCTGTGGCGGTCACCCCACCAGTAGGCGCCGTTCCCGGGGCAGGGTGACCGGTTGCTGCAGGCCCCGGACCGCCTCGACGTACTCGCTCCGGTGCACCTGCACCTGCCCCATCGCCGTGAGGTGCGGGGACTCCTGCTGGGTGTCGAGGATGGGCGCCCCGGCCTCGCTGAGCCGCGCGCACAGGTCGAGGACGGCCGCCTTCGAGGCGCCGCTCTCGACGAAGAACATCGACTCGCCGCTGAAGACCCGGCCGCTCAGCACCCCGTAGAGACCGCCGACGAGGCGGTCGCCGTCCCAGACCTCCACGGAGTGCGCGTCGCCGGCCTCGTGCAGCGCGGTGTAGCCGGCGATCATCCGGTCGGTGATCCAGGTGCTGTCCCGACGGGCACAGGCCCGGATCACCCGGGCGAAGTCGGTGTCGAGGGTGGTCTCCCAGTGGGTACGGCGCAGCAGCTGGCGCAGCGACCTCGGCGCGTGCACCTGAGCGGTGAGGACCACGGCGCGGGGGTGGGGTGAGACCCACGGGACCAGCGGGCCGTCCGGCGTACCCGGCAGGAGCGGCACCTCGCCGCTGCGCGCCAGCCGGCGCAGCGACCGGTCCTGGCGCTTCTCGTCCTCGACGCCCGCAGGCCACGGGAAGACCCCGTTGCGGTAGGCGGCCCGCAGGTTCTCCGGGCTCAGCTCGCCGCCGAGCGCGACCAGTTCCCGCGGGGCGGAAGCGACGTCGAGCTCGTCGAACAGGTGGGGCACCGGGCGAGTCTTGCAGTGGAGCGGACGACGGGAATCGAACCCGCGTAGCTAGTTTGGAAGACTAGGGCTCTACCATTGAGCTACGTCCGCAGGAGCGCCGTCGCTAGTCTTGCCGACGCGCGCGGGGCGTAGCGTAGTGGCTAGCGCGCCTGCTTTGGGAGCAGGAGATCGCGGGTTCGAGTCCCGCCGCCCCGACACCTGTTCACCACAGCAAAGGAACACGCACGTGCAGAGCACCGTCGAGACCCTGAGCCCCACCCGGGTCAAGCTGACGATCGAGGCCCCGTTCGACGAGCTCAAGCCCGAGCTGGACAAGGCCTATCGCACCATCGGCTCCCAGGTGAAGGTCCAGGGCTTCCGCCCCGGCAAGGTGCCGCCGCGCATCCTCGACCAGCGGGTCGGGCGGGGCGTCGTGCTCGAGGAGGCCGTCAACGAGGCGATCCCGCGCCTCTACGGCGAGGCCGTCGAGTCCAGCAAGATCGTGCCGGTCAACCGGCCCGAGATCGAGGTCACCGACCTCGACGACCCGGTGAAGCTCGCCTTCACGGCCGAGGTCGACATCCGCCCGGAGTTCACGCTCCCGGCCTACGACTCGCTGTCGGTCACGGTCGACGACGTCGTCGTGTCGGAGGACGACGTCACGGAGCAGCTCGACGGCCTCCGCGCCCGCTTCGGGTCGCTCGAGCCGGTCGAGCGCGCGGCGGTCGACGGCGACTTCGTCTCGCTCGACCTCGAGGCGACCGTCGACGGCGAGGCCGTCCCCGGCGGCACCGCCCAGGGCCTGTCCTACGAGGTCGGCTCCGGCCAGCTCCTCGACGGCATCGACGAGGCGATCCGCGGCGCGTCCGCCGGTGACGCCCGCACCTTCCAGACCCAGCTCGTCGCCGGCGACCTCGAGGGCAAGACGGCCGACGTCGCCGTCACCGTCCGCTCCGTCAACGAGCGCGTGCTGCCCGAGGCCACCGACGAGTGGGCCCAGCAGGTCTCCGGCTTCGAGACGCTCGAGCAGCTCAAGGACGACATCCGCGTCCGGGTCGACCGCGTGAAGCGGCTCGAGCAGGGCGTCGCCGCCCGCGACAAGGTCCTCGAGGCCCTGCTCGCCGCGATCGAGCTGCCCCTCCCCGAGTCGGTCGTCACGGCCGAGCTCGACTGGCGCACCCAGACCACCGACGACCAGCTCGCCCAGTCCGGCCAGACCAAGGAGGCCTTCCTCGCCGACGCCGGCAAGACGGCCGAGGAGTGGGACGCCGAGCTGCGCGAGGGCGCCGAGACCGCCGTGAAGCAGCAGCTCGTGCTCGACGCCGTCGCCGACGCCGAGGAGCTCCAGATCTCCGACGCCGAGCTCAACGACCAGCTCATCCGCCGGGCCGCCCGCGCCGGCCTCACCCCGCAGGACTACGCCAACCGCCTCGTCGCCCAGGGCGCCGTCCAGGGACTGGTCGCCGAGGTCCGCCGCGGCAAGGCCCTCGCCACCGTCATGGAGTCGGCCAGGATCACCGACGCCTCCGGCAACACCGTCGACCTCGAGCAGCTCCGCGACGACATGGGCAGCCCCGAGGCCGAGGTCGAGACCGACGAGGACGGCCGGCCCTACCACGTCCACGACGACGGCTCGGTCCACTACCTCGACGAGGAGTAAGCGCTTCGGCCGACGGCCGGGTCCCTCTGGGGCCCGGCCGTTGCCATGTGTGCGCACCTCCCGCTCAGGAATCACGCTCAGGGGCGCACGGATCGCGCGTCGCTGCGATGTGTGCCGCTTGCCCGCGTAGGAATCCCGCGTGAATCGGCACAGATCGCCCATCGCTGGGATGTGTGCCGCCCGCCTGCGCAGGAACCGCGCGTGGAGCGGCACGGATCGGCTCGTCCCTCGATGTGTGCCGCCCGCCTGCGCAGGAGTCCCGCGGGGAGCGGCACGGATCGGGCGAGTCGGTACGAGGACGGCGCGCGCCACCCGGGCCGCGCGGCCAGGCCGTACCCACTGTGCGGGGCTCCCGCGTGCGCGCGAGCGCAAGCGACGCACGGGTCCTTACGCCCACGGCGAATCGGGGTCAGACGGGGAGTGCGGGGGCCGAAAGCAGGGTTAGGGTCACCGACAGACCACCGAAGGAAGGCCGCAGCCGTGAGCGAGCTCGTCGTACCCAGCACCCTGGGGACCGCAGTCATCAACAACCGCATGCCCGGCGGCATGGGCGGCCTCGACGACCAGGTGTTCAACCGCCTGCTCAAGGAGCGCATCATCTTCATGGGCTCCGCGGTCGAGGACAGCATGGCGAACGCGATCTGCGCCCAGCTGCTGCTCCTCGCTGCCGAGGACCCGGACCGCGACATCTTCCTCTACATCAACAGCCCCGGCGGCTCGGTCAGCGCCGGTATGGCGATCTACGACACGATGCAGTTCGTCAGCAACGACGTCGCGACCGTCGGCCTGGGCCTCGCGGCCAGCATGGGGCAGTTCCTGCTCTGCGCCGGCGCGAAGGGCAAGCGCTACGCCACCCCGCACGCGCGGATCATGATGCACCAGCCGAGCGGAGGCATCGGGGGCACCGCCGCCGACATCGCCATCCAGGCCGAGCAGATGCTCTACGTGAAGAAGACGATGGCGGAGCGCATCGCCTTCCACACCGGTCAGACGGTCGAGCAGATCGAGACCGACTCCGACCGTGACCGCTGGTTCTCGGCCGCAGAGGCCAAGGACTACGGCTTCATCGACCATGTCGTGGGCGCCGCCTCCGACGTCCCGTCCGGCGCCGGCACGCGCAGCTAAGGAGACCGACCCATGAGCTGGGACGTCACGAACTACACCATTCCGATCGTCATCGAGCAGACCTCCCGCGGGGAGCGCTCGTTCGACATCTACAGCCGCCTGCTCAAGGAGCGCATCATCTTCCTGGGCACCCCGATCGACGACGGCGTCGCCAACGTGATCATGGCGCAGCTGCTGCACCTGGAGTCCGAGGACCCGGATCGGGACATCTCGATCTACATCAACAGCCCCGGTGGCAGCTTCACCGCGCTGACGGCGATCTACGACACCATGCAGTTCGTCAAGCCGGAGATCCAGACGATCTGCATGGGCCAGGCCGCCTCCGCGGCCGCCGTCCTGCTGGCCGCCGGCACCAAGGGCAAGCGCCTGGCGCTCGAGCACGCCCGCGTGCTCATCCACCAGCCCTCCGGCGGTGGTGAGGGCCAGAGCTCCGACATCGAGATCCAGGCCCGCGAGATCCTTCGCATGCGGGAGCTGCTCGAGAAGATGCTTGCGGACCACACGGGTCGCGACGCGGAGCTGATCCGCAAGGACATCGAGCGCGACAAGATCCTCACCGCGAGGGAAGCGGTCGACTACGGCCTCATCGACGAGGTCGTCAGCACCCGCAAGACGGCGACCCTGTCGTCGATGTAGTGACGACACTGTCGTGCATGCGACCCTGCAACTACTGAGTGAGTTTGGTCTCCAGGCGGTACCGTTTGGAGATGGCCTGACCCCCTCCCGGGGGCCGACAGAGGACGAGGTAGTCAGTGGCGCGCATCGGTGATGGTGGCGACCTGCTGAAGTGCTCGTTCTGCGGGAAGAGCCAGAAGCAGGTCAAGAAGCTCATCGCGGGCCCCGGGGTCTACATCTGCGACGAGTGCATCGACCTCTGCAACGAGATCATCGAGGAAGAGCTCAGCGAGTCGTCGGAGCTGAAGTTCGACGAGCTCCCCAAGCCCCGCGAGATCTACGACTTCCTCGACGGCTACGTCATCGGCCAAGAGACCGCCAAGCGCACGCTGGCCGTCGCGGTCTACAACCACTACAAGCGCGTCCAGGCCGGGTCCAACGAGAAGGACCCCATCGAGCTGCAGAAGTCCAACATCCTGCTGCTCGGCCCGACCGGCTGCGGCAAGACGCTGCTCGCGCAGACGCTCGCCAAGATGCTCAACGTCCCGTTCGCCATCGCCGACGCCACCGCCCTCACCGAGGCCGGCTACGTCGGTGAGGACGTCGAGAACATCCTGCTCAAGCTCATCCAGGCCGCTGACTACGACGTCA
>CBIHPE010000110.1:0-12987 GCA_966212015.1 uncultured Frankiales bacterium
CCATCGAGGTCATCGAGGGTCCGCTGATGGACGGCATGAACGTCGTCGGCGACCTGTTCGGCGCCGGCAAGATGTTCCTGCCGCAGGTCGTCAAGTCGGCCCGCGTCATGAAGAAGGCCGTCGCCTACCTCATCCCGTTCATCGAGGCGGAGAAGCACCCCGACGACGCCGGCCGCAGCAACGGGACCGTGGTGATGGCGACCGTCAAGGGCGACGTGCACGACATCGGCAAGAACATCGTCGGCGTCGTGCTGCAGTGCAACAACTACGACGTCATCGACCTCGGCGTCATGGTGCCCGCGCAGAAGATCCTCGACGCCGCCAAGGAGCACGGCGCCGACATCATCGGCCTGTCCGGCCTCATCACGCCGAGCCTCGACGAGATGGTGAGCTTCGCCGCGGAGATGCAGCGGCAGGGGCTCACCATCCCGCTGCTGATCGGCGGCGCGACGACCTCGCGGGCCCACACCGCGGTCAAGGTCGACAAGAAGTACGACGGCCCCGTCGTCTGGGTGAAGGACGCCTCGCGCTCGGTGCCCGTGGTGGCGGCGCTGCTCGACGACAAGCAGCGCCCTGCCCTGCTCAAGGACCTCGCGGACGACTACGAGAGCCTGCGGGAGCGGTACGCCCAGCGGTCGGACGCGAAGGTCATCCTGCCGATCGACCAGGCCCGCGGCAACCGCACGCCGATCGACTGGTCCGGCTACGTCCCGCCCGCCCCGGCCCAGCCCGGCGTCCAGGTGCTGGCCGACTACCCGATCGCCGAGCTGCGCGACTACATCGACTGGCAGCCCTTCTTCAACGCCTGGGAGATGAAGGGCCGCTTCCCCGACATCCTCAACAACCCGGCCTCGGGCGAGGCCGCGCGCAAGCTCTACGACGACGCGCAGGAGATGCTCGACAAGATCGTCGAGGAGAAGTGGCTCACCGCCAACGGCGTCGTCGGGCTCTTCCCGGCGGTCGCGGTCGGCGACGACATCGAGGTGACCACGGGCGACGGCGTCACGGTGCTGCACCAGGTGCGCCAGCAGACCGAGCACCGCGAGGGCATCCCGCACCGCTCGCTCGCGGACTTCATCGCCCCTCGCGAGACAGGGATCTCGGACTGGGTCGGCGCCTTCGCGGTGACGGCCGGGCTCGGCGCGGAGGCGAAGGTCAAGGAGTTCAAGGCCGCCCTCGACGACTACAGCGCCATCCTGCTCGAGGCGCTCGCCGACAGGCTCGCCGAGGCGTTCGCGGAGCGCCTGCACGAGCGGGTCCGCACCGAGATCTGGGGCTACCAGGCCGACGAGAAGCTCGACAACGAGGCGCTCATCAAGGAGCAGTACGTCGGGATCCGGCCCGCCCCGGGCTACCCGGCGTGCCCCGAGCACACCGAGAAGCAGGTCATCTGGGACCTGCTCGACGTGCAGGCGAACGCCGGCATCGAGCTGACCGAGAGCATGGCCATGTGGCCGGGCGCGGCGGTCAGCGGCCTCTACTTCAGCCACCCGCAGTCGCAGTACTTCGTGGTGGGCCGGCTCGGCCGCGACCAGGTCGAGGACTACGCCCGGC
This sequence comes from uncultured Frankiales bacterium, assembly GCA_966212015.1. Lineage (GTDB taxonomy): Bacteria > Actinomycetota > Actinomycetes > Mycobacteriales > SCTD01 > RYN-111. The sequence goes on from CBIHPE010000110.1 coordinate 1,555, forward strand.
GCAAGGGCTGGACGGTCGCCGAGGCCGAGCGCTGGCTGGCCCCCAACCTGGGCTACCGCACCGACGACGAGTAGTCCCCGAGTAGTCCCCGGGCTTCCCTCCTGGTAAGGTCACAGGACCGGACAAACGGGGGGAAACCACCCACGCCATGGCGTGGGCGGCCGAATGCCAGTTACCTAGGGGTAGCAAGCGCCGACCACCGCAGATCGGCCTGCGCGGACCCTGACCCGTCTGCGACGCGACGCTGCGTCTTGCCGCGGTCAGGCCCGCCAGGCCACCTGCCCTGACCGACGGGCCCACCGTGCAGTTGAAGACTCAGCAGACCGCGCAGCAGACCAGGCAGCAGGACCGCACCACCCACCGGAGCCACCGCGCGCTCGGAGCCCTGTCCTCGCTCGCCCTGGGGGCGTCGGCCCTGCTGCACCTGCCCCATGTGCACCCGCAACGGTCGGCCAAGCCCACGGGGGCCCCGGCGACTCCCGTGGTCACGGCGCAGTCGGTGCATGAGGCCCTGCCTGTCCCGCGGCCCGCGACACACCTCGCGCGCAGGGCGGTGACGCGCGCGGCCACCGGCGCCATGCCGACGGGCAACCTGCCCGGTTGGCGGCAGTTCCTCGCGCAGGACTTCACCGGCTCCCGCCTCCCGAAGGGCTGGGGCAGCTACGCGGGGCGGCCAGGCGGCAACCCGAACGGCTGGTGGACGCACGCCCACACCTGCGTGCGCGGCAAGGACCTGCACCTGGTCGGCGACTGGCAGCGGGGCACCTTCACCACCGGCGGTGTGATGGCGGCCGGCTACGCGTCCACCTACGGCAAGTACGAGGTGCGGTTCAAGGTCTCGAGGGCACCCGGTGTCGCGTACGCCCTGCTGCTCTGGCCGGCCTCCGGGAGCTGGCCGAGCGCCGGGGAGATCGACTTCGCGGAGGACGGGGGCGGCAACCGATCGAGGACGACGGCCACGCTGCACTACGGCGGGTCCAACACCCAGGTCCAGCGGCACGTGCGGGCCGACTTCACGCAGTTCCAGACGGTCGGCGTCGAGTGGACGCCCGGCCGGCTCGTCTACACGCTGAACGGCAAGCCGTGGGCGACCGTGAACGGCGCCAAGGTGCCGAGCGGCCCGATGCGCCTGGCGATGCAGCTCGAGGCGGGGAAGGGGACCCGATGGTCGCCGGCCCCGTCGCACCTGACGCCCAGGACCGTCGACCTGGTCGTCGACTGGGTCGTCGGCTACCGCCGCGCCGCCTGAGCCGCCCGGCGGCGGGCGCGCAGGTAGAGCACGGGTCCGTGCAGCATGCCGACCCGCTCGCGCTTGAGCAGCGCCGGATCGATCCCGGCGTCGACGGACTGCTGCTGCCGGGACCGGCTGTAGCGGAGCCCGCGGAGCGCTGACCGGCTCATGTGCCGGAAGCCGCGGGCGGTCAGGGCGTGCTTCAGCAGGTACGCCGTGAGGCCGCTGCCGTAGCCGTAGAGCTGGTCGCTGAGCGACGCGAGGTCGCGCCGGTGCCGGTGCCACACGACGGCGGCGGGCTCGTAGGCGATCGTCCACCCCGCGTTGAGCGTCCGGACCCACCAGTCCAGGTCCTCCCCGCCACGGGTCAGCGCGCCCGCACCGAGCGCCTCGTCGAACCCGCCCAGGTCGTCGTACGCCGCCCGTGACACCGCGAAGTTCGCACCCGTGCCGACCATCCCGGAGGCGTAGGGGTAGAGGGCGGAGTCGTCGCGGTGGGTCGTCAGGTCGTAGAGCCGGGGGGTGGTCGAGGACGACCAGTGCACCTTGGCGTCGAAGAAGTGCTGCGGGGCCGTCTCCAGCTCCGCCGACGGGACCAGGCCCGTCACGCACCCGACGCGGCTGCTGCGCGTGAAGCCGCGCAGCAGGCCCTCGAGCCACCGCGGGTCGACCACGACGTCGTCGTCGGTGAAGGCGATGACCTCGCCGGTCGCCGCGCGAGCGCCGGTGTTGCGCGCCACCGACAGGCCGGGACGGGACTCGAGCAGGTACCGCACCCGGGGGTCGGCGAGCTCGTCGACGACGGTGCGGGTGGCGTCGGTCCTCGGCGCGTTGTCGACGACGACGATGTCGGCGTCGGGCCCGGCGGCCGCCAGCACGGAACCCAGCGCGAGGCGCAGGGACTCCGCCCGGTCACGCGTGCAGATCACGACGGAGAGGGTGGCCGGGCGCGGCTGAGGGCCAGCTGCTTGGCACGCCCAGTCGTGACCCGCGTCCTGCGGGGTGCTGATGCCGTCGGCCTCGAGGTGCGCGGCGAGGCCGAGCCCCCCGGCGGCCTCGAGCACCGCCGCCCCGGGGACCTTGCCGTCGACCGGCGCGACGTCGGCCAGGCCGAGCGGGATGCCGTGCAGGCGGACCAGGACCTTGGCCAGGGCGTGGTCGGGGCAGTCCAGATCGCCGCCGGGGTCCGAGAGCTCGACCTCGAGGACCTTGGTGGGCACCGTCATGTGACGCTGCCCGACGTGCGGGCGCTCAGGTAGCCGGCGGTCGTCGTGACGAGGCCGAGCACGATGCAGAAGGCCCGGGCCACGCCGGCCAGGTCGCCCCGGCCGACCGCCGCCAGGTGCCTCAGGACGCCGAGGGGGAGCGTGCGGGTCGCGTAGGTGCGCTCCGACGCCAGTCCCTGCTGCGTGCCGACCAGCTTCGACAGCACCGCCTTGGACCTGCCCTCGTGCCAGCAGCGGGACCGGAAGTAGGCGATCCGCTGACGGTCGCGGGGGACGAGGTGGTGGACGGTGCCGCCTGCGGCCCGTAGGACGCGCGCGGTGGGGTCGTTCTTGGCGAGGCGGATCGCGATCTCGGTCTCCTCGCAGCCGACGGGCAGGGTGCCGACCCGGCCGACGAGCTCCGAGAAGCCCCCGACGGCCTGGAGCGGCTCGCGGCGCAGCGCCATGCTCGCGCCGATCGGGTTGCGCACCTGCGCGCCGCCCTGGGGCAGGCCGACGTAGTCGCACCCGACCACCCAGCCGAACTCGGGCGGGAACCAGCGCGGCGCGCGGCCGCCCTCCCATGCGGGGTCGACGCGTCCCGCGACGCCGAGCACGTCAGCTTCAGCGAAGGGGGAGCGGAGCGACTCGAGCCACCCGTCGCCCGGTGTGGCGTCGTCGTCGAGGAAGGCGACGACGGCGCCCTGCGCGAGGTCGACGCCGGTGTTGCGGGCCCCCGACAGGCCCTGGCCGTGCGTGTTCGCCGCGACCTGGCAGCCGCGGAGCTCGTCCCGGGCCCGGGCGAGGACGTCCGGAGCGTGGTCGACGACCACGATCAGCTCGTCGCCGTCCTTCAGCTGCCCGAGCACGGCGGCCACGCCGGCCGACAGCTCGGCCCAGCGCTTCTCCGTGTAGGTGCAGACGACTACCGACACCGACGGCTCCACCGACGTGCCGGTCATCTGGTTGCTCCTGTCCCCTGGGGTAGGACCATTCTCACCGATACGGAGAGTGTCCGGTTCCCGACGTACAGGGTGGCCGATTTGGGCCCACCTGCAAGAGTTGCCGGGGTACGCCGAAGGGGTGACTTCGCTCACGGCTCTGCCACAGCCTCGGACGGTCCGATACCGTCCGTGACGAGGCACCGAGACCGTGACCCGGAGCGGACTCACTCGTTCGAAGGTTGGGGGCCCTTCACAGAGGCTCCCCCGCCACACACAACACGGGCAGCACTGATCCGCCGGGCGACCTGGTCGCCAACTGGCCCGGCGGGGAGCAGAGGCGAAACCGGGCCCCGGAGTCAGGGAGCCCGACCCGTGCCGTTCCGCAGCGCAGCCTCTTCCCCAGGCAGCAGCCTCGACGCCAGTGTCGAGGTCGACCTGGGACGCCGTCTCGTCGCCGTCCACGACCGGTCCACGCCACGCGTCAGCGTCGTCATCCCTGCCCGCAACGAGGCCGCCAACCTGCCGCACGTGCTGTCGGCCCTGCCGGCCGACATCTACGAGGTGGTGCTGGTCGACGGGCGCAGCAGCGACGACACCGTCGCGGTCGCCCGGGAGCAGCGGCCCGACATCCGGGTCGTCCAGCAGACCCGCAAGGGCAAGGGCAACGCCCTGGCGTGCGGCTTCGCCGCGGTCCGCGGCGACATCATCGTCATGCTCGACGCCGACGGCTCCGCAGACCCGGCCGAGATCGCGCGCTACGTCGACGTGCTGGTCGACGGCGCCGACTTCGCCAAGGGCACGCGCTTCGCGCACGGAGGTGGCAGCAGCGACCTGACCTGGCTGCGCTCCTGGGGCAACAAGGCCCTCAACACGGTCGTCAACGTGCTCTACGGCACGCGCTACACCGACCTCTGCTACGGCTACAACGCCTTCTGGACCCGCTGCCTGCCGGTGCTCGACCTCGACGCAGGGGACACGGAGGAGGACCGGAAGCTCTGGGGCGACGGCTTCGAGGTCGAGACGATCATCAACACCCGGATCGCGCGCGGGCGCCTGAAGGTCGTCGAGGTGCCGAGCTTCGAGCTCGAGCGCATCCACGGCGTCAGCAACCTCAACACCTGGCGCGACGGCTTCCGGGTCCTGCGGGCCGCCCTGACCGAGCGCTTCCGCCCGCGGCACCGCCGCGAGAGCAGCCGCCTGGTCATCGACCTCCACGCGCTCGAGCCGGAGGCAGAGGCCGCCAGCGCCTAGCCTGGTGGGGTGCAGCTCGCCGCGGTCCTGTGGGACATGGACGGGCTGCTGGTGGACAGCGAGCCGCTCTGGACGGTGGCGGAGGTCGCGCTCGCCGAGCACCTGGGTGGCACGTGGAGCGACCAGCTCAAGGCCGCCATCGTCGGCACGCGCCTCGACGTGGCCGTCCCGGCGATCCTCGAGCACTACGGGCGCGACACCGACCCCGAGGCCGTGGCCCGGGCCTCGCGGTGGCTGCTCGAGCGGATGGTGGAGCTCTACGCCGAGAACCCGCCGCTGCTGCCCGGCGCGGCCGACCTGCTGGACGAGGTCGCTGCTGCCGGCGTGCCGCAGGCCCTGGTCTCCTCGTCCTACCGGGCCCTGGTCGACGCCGTGCTGGCGCACGGCTACGGGCCGTTCGCGCTCACGCTGTGCGGCGACGAGGTGCTCCACGGCAAGCCGCACCCGGAGCCCTACCTCACGGCCGCCGCGCGCCTCGGCGTCGACCCGCGCGCCTGCGTGGTGCTCGAGGACTCCGCCGCCGGGGTGCTGTCCGGCGAGGGCGCCGGCTGCGCTGTGGTGGCCGTCCCGTCCGTGGCAGGTGTGACGGTCCTGGAGACCGGCAGGACGGCGGTACGCCGGTCGCTGGCCGAGGTCGACGTGGCGCTGCTGCGCTCGCTGGTCAGCCGGTAGGGGCGACCCGGCGCGGGTGCCCGAGTGCCGCCAGGGCCGCCTCAGCGGCCTCGTCCATCAGCGCCTCCGCCTGTGACCGCAGACCTGCGGTGGCGAGGGTGTGGGCGCCCTCGGGCCCGCTGAAGCGGCGCAGCACCTTCGCCTGGACGGCGGGTGAGAGCAGGGCCAGGTCGTCGAGGATGGCCTCCCCGGGAGAGGCGCCCAGCAGCACGGGCATCCCCGCGTCGTGCAGCGCCTGCACGACCTCGTGCGACGTGCCCAGGACACGGCCGTTCTTGCGGACGTGCGCGAAGGCCAGCTGGGCCGACCGCTTCGCGCGGTTGACCGCCTCCTTGCGCAGCCCGGCGTCGTGCAGGAAGCGGCTCCAGGTCGCGCGGCTGCGCAGGTACTGGCGGCTCCCGGACGACAGCAGGGGAGGGGGCCAGACCAGGCTGACGGGGTTGAGGATCACCACGCCCCTGACCCGCGGCTCGTCGAGAGCGAGCTGGGCCGACCAGAACCCGCCCGAGCACAGGCCCACCAGGAGCAGCGGGTCGGGCAGCCCCATCGACGGGAGCTGGTCGAGCACGCCCTGCAGCTGCGGCCGGTAGGACTCGGTGTAGTAGCCCTCGGGACCGTGCGGGTAGGCATCCGGACCCGGCGCCTCGCCGACGCTGTGCAGGTCGAGCCGCACCGAGGAGATGCCCCACTGCGCCCACCGGCGTGCGGCTTCGGTCCAGAGCCGGTTGGGCCCGGAGCGGCTGATCGCGCCGGCCCCCACGAAGACCGCCGTGAGCACGGCGTCCTCCGCGCGGGTGACCACGGCGTCCGCGCCGTCGAGGACGACCCGGTCGTCGGAGCCCGGAGGCAGCTCCCACGGTGCGGGCGCCCGTTCCGCGGTCTCCGGTCGGAGCCAGGCCAGGACCTCGCGCCCGACGGCCGTCACGGGCTGGGAGAGCCGTGGTTCGACGGTCAGCTCGTCGTACCCGAGCCCCTGGGCGGTGGCGACGTCGACCCCCGCCGCGGTCAGCACCTCTGCCAGCTTCCGGTCGGGCGGCAGCGTGCCGCGTCCGAGCAGCAGGGCACGCTGCAGGCGGCTGAGGGCAAGCTGCGCGGCGTCGAGCGCGGTGAGCTGCTCCTGCGCGCGCAGGCCGAGCGGGTAGCCGTGGACCCAGAGGACGCCGTCGTCGGAGGTGACGGCCTCTAGCGGCTGCGGGGCCCCGGCCGAGGGCTCACCGGGCTCACCGGCCAAGGAGGCGAAGGCGCGCAGCTCGCGCAGCAGCAGCCGGCCGCGCCCGGGCGCCGACCAGACCACGAGGTCCTCGAACGGAGCCCCGTCGGAGGCGGCCTGCAGGGCGACCAGGCCGCCGAGCCCGAGCCCCACGACGGTCACCGCTGACGCGCCCGTCGTGGTGCGCAGTGACGTGACGAGGTCCGTCAGCGCGCCCGCCCAGGTGGTCAGGTCCTGGCTGGCCCCGTCGCCCTCGCTGTCACCGGCCCCGGGCGGCTGGTAGCGCAGCGCGGGGTAGCCCTCCGCGGCGAGGTCGCGCGCCCAGGCCCGCAGGTTTCGCCCGGCGCTGACTCCCTCCCAGCCGAAAGGGGGCACGATCACCACCGCCGTCGACCGCGCAGGACCGACCGGCAGGTGCAGTCCGGTGAAGACGGCACCCGCGCGCGTGGGCACCCAGCCCACCTGCTCGGTCACGAAGCGATCCCCCAAGGCCTGTCTGTCGTGCTGGTGGTCCGGCCTGGAGGGTCAGTCCCAGATGTCGGGGTTGTCCTTGCTGATGCGCTGCCAGAGCGGTTGCCACTGGAACCAGCCGGCAAACTCGCCACCGACGGTCTCGTAGGTGGCCCGAGCCGCCTCGTCGTCGATGATCCGGGGAGTGCCCGCTGCGTGGGCGAGCAGCTGCGACTGGCTCGTGCGCTCGAGGGTGATGAACCACCAGGCGGCGCTCTCGACGCTCGTGCCGACCGTGAGCATGCCGTGGTTCTTGAGGATCACGGCCTTCTTGTCACCGAGGGCCTTGCCGATCTTCACGCCCTCCTCCGCGGCGAGGACGACCCCGGAGAAGTCGTCGAACACGCCGTAGTCCTCGTAGAAGGCACAGGAGTCCTGGGTCAGCATCTCGATGCCCATGGGCAGCGAGGACAGCGTCTTGCCGTGCAGGCCGTGCGCGTGCGCGGCGGCGACGACGTCGGGTCGGGCCGCGTGGACACCGCAGTGGATGGCCACCGCCGCGCCGTTGACGGCGCGGTTGCCCTCGACCACGTTGCCGGCGTGGTCGACGCGCACCAGGTCGGACTGCTTGATGAGGCTGAAGTGCATCCCGAACGGGTTCACCCAGTACGAGTCGGTGAACTCGGGGTCACGCGCCGTGACGTGACCGGCGACGCCCTCGTCGAGCCCTGCCTTGCTGAACATGCGGAAGGCGGCGGCCAGCTGCACCTTGCGGTGCATCCGCTCCTCCTCGACGGTGGCGAACGTCTGCGGCAGCGGCATCTCGAGGCCCACACCGACCGCGGCTGCGGCGGGGACGGAGTCGAGCGCGTCGGTGGTCTTGGTGTCGAGCGTGGTCACAGCAGGCTCCTCACATGCGGGCCTCACGGGTGGGCAAGCTGCTCACAGTGTTGCACCGACAAGCGTGAACGGGGTCAGGCCTGCCGCGCGGCCGCGGCCACGTGCCGGGCCTCCGGCTCGTCCGGGTCGGGCACGACAGTGGGCCACGGCAGCAGCGTTCCGCCCTTCTCCGGGCAGAAGGCCTGGTGGTCGCACCACTCGCACAGCCGGCTCGGGTTGGGCTTGAAGTCGCGCAGCTGCGTGGCGCGCTCGATGGCCTCCCACAGGGCGACCAGCTTGCGCTCGACCGCGAGCAGGTCGCGCTCGTCGGGCTCGTAGGCCAGCACCTGACGGTCGCCGAGGTACATCAGCTGCAGCCTGCGGGGGATCACGCCCCGGGTGCGCCAGATGACGAACGCGTAGAACTTCATCTGGAACAGGGCCTTGCCCTCGAACGACTCGCCCGGGCTGCGCCCGGTCTTGTAGTCGCAGACCCGGATCATGCCGTTGGGTGCGACGTCGAGCCGGTCGACGATCCCGCGCAGGCGCAGCCCGCCCGGGAGGACCACCTCGACGTACGACTCCCGCTCCGCGGGCTCGAGCCGGGTCGGGTCCTCCAGCGCGAAGTAGCCGTCGAGCAGCGCCTTGGCACTGGTCAGCCAGGTCGCGACCTCGGCCTCGTCGGTGAACAGCCCCGTCACCTCGGGCGCAGACTCCTTCAGCTTCTCCCACTCGGGGGCCAGCAGGGTGGCGGCGTTCTCCGGGGTGCGGTCGGCCGCGGGCAGGTCGAACAGCCGCTCGAGGACCGCGTGGACCAGCGTACCGCGGGTGGCGGCGGACGACGGCGCCTGCGGAAGCCGGTCGATCGTGCGGTAGCGGAACAGCAGCGGGCAGGCCATGAAGTCGCCGGCGCGCGAGGGCGAGAGCGAGCCGAGGACCGGGAGGGCCTCGAGGTCGATCGCTTCTGCCGTCACATGTCCCACGGTAGGCCCGGGGACCGACAGCCTGCGGGACCCACGCCGCGCGCTGTGGACGTCATCCGGTGTTCACGGCGCCGGAACCGCCTCGCAAGCAGCGCCCGGCAGGGTGGTCCGCATGAACGACAGCCCCCCGCAGACGGTGCCGCCTGTCGCGAACCCGCGACGCACCCGGCTCTGACCCCAGCCGCCCCGCGCCCCGGGTGCGTGCCAGGCTGACCGGGTGCCTTCCCCCGACAACGCGAACCCGCTGCTCACGGCCGTGGTCGCCGCGCTCGCGGGGGTCCGGACGAACCAGCGCGTGCTCGTGCTGGGGGAGGCGCCGCTGCTGCGCCGGGCGCTGGCGGCCGCCGCGGACTGCGACATCGTCCTCGAGGGCCCCGCCGACGTGGTCGTGGCGGTCTTCGCCCCCGACGTCCCGACCGCGGTGGCGAGCGTCGCTCCTGGTGGGCGCGTGGTCGGCGTGGCGGCCGACCTGGCCGCGGCCCAGCGCACGGCTGCGCGGCACGGCCTGGCGCTGCAGTACACCGAGAGCGTCGCCGGCCGGGTGGCCTGGTCCGCGCGGCTGCGCGAGGAGCCCGACGCTTAGGCTGATCCGGTGGCGGAGGAGCAGGCGAGGCGGCAGGGCCTGCGCATCGGGTCCGTGGTCGGCGTACCGATCCTGCTCACGCCGATCTGGTTCGTCCTGCCGGCCTACCTGGTCGTGGCCAGCCCCAGCCTGGTCGGCGGCTCCGAGGACGACTACATCCTCAGCGTCACCCTGTCGCTGAGCCTGCTGCTGAGCGTCATCCTGCACGAGATCGGCCACTGCGTGGTCGCCCGCGCGTTCGGCCTGCCGGTGCGGAGCATCACGATCAGCCTGCTCGCGGGCTACACCGAGATCACCGAGCCTCCGGAGACCCCCGCCCGCGAGTACGCCGTCGCGATCGCCGGGCCGATGGTGTCGCTGCTGCTGACCGGCGTGTGCTTCGCGGTGGAGAACGGCTTCGAGCCGCACACCCTGCCGCGACTGGCCTTCGAGGGCGCGGCAGTGGTCAACGGGGTGCTCGCCGCCCTCAACCTGCTGCCCGGCCTGCCCCTCGACGGCGGGCGCGTCCTGCGCAGCATCGTCTGGCACCTGCGCAACGACGAGAACCTCGCGACCCGGTTCGCCGCCCGCGCGGGCATGGTGGTCGCGTTCGTCGTCGTCCCCGTCGTGCTCGTCGGCCTGCTCCCCGCCGCCGGGGTCGGCGACCACGGCCCCATCACCATCGTGATGTCGTCGCTGGTCGGGGCCTACATCTACCTCGGGGCGCTCAGCAGCCTCCGCCGAGGCAAGCTCGGGGCCACGCTGCCGACCATCTCGGTCGCGGCCCTCGCCCGGCCGGCCCTCGCCGTGCCCGCGACCCTCCCGCTGTCGGAAGCCGTCCGGATGGCCCACGAGAAGGCGATCCGGGCGCTCGTCGTGGTCGACAGCAGCGGCCGGCTCGAGGGGATCGTCAGCGAGAGCTGGGTGCGGCAGGTGCCCGTCGACCGGCGCCCCTGGGTCGCCGTCGCCGATGGCTCCCGGCGCATCGAGCAGGGCCTGGTCCTCGCCCCCGACCTGTCCGGTCAGGCGCTCCTCGACGCGATGCAGGCCACCCCTGCCGGGGAGTACGTCGTCGACGGGCCCTCTCCGAGGGTCCTCACCTCCGCGGACGTCGCTGCCGCCATGCAGGCGACGTGACGGGCGAGGCGACCCGCCGACGCGGGCTGATGGCCGAGGGCGACCAGGTGCAGCTGACCGACCCGAAGGGCCGCATGCACACGATCACCCTCGTCGCGGGCAAGCAGTTCCACACCCACAAGGGCATCCTCGAGCACGACACCCTCATCGGCGGGCCCGACGGCGTCACCGTCGCCATCGGCGCCACGACGTACCTGGCCCTGCGCCCGCTGCTGCCCGACTACGTGCTGTCGATGCCGCGCGGCGCCCAGGTCGTCTACCCCAAGGACAGCGCCAACATCGTGGGGATGGCCGACGTCTTCCCCGGCGCCCACGTGGTCGAGGCCGGCGTCGGCTCCGGCGCGCTGTCGATGTCGCTGCTGCGCGCCATCGGCCCCACCGGGCGCCTCTCGTCGTACGAGCGCCGCGCCGACTTCGCCGAGATCGCCCGCGCCAACGCCGAGCGCTTCTTCGGCGCCCCCCAGGACAACTGGTCGATCACGATCGGCTCGCTCCAGGACGAGCTCGTCGACACCGACGTCGACCGGGTCGTCCTCGACATGCTGGCCCCGTGGGAGTGCCTCGACGCCGTCTCGAAGGCGATGCGCCCCGGCGGCGTCCTGTGCTGCTACGTCGCCACGACGACCCAGCTGTCGCAGACCGTCGAGGCGATGCGCTCGCACGGCACCTTCACCGAGCCGCAGGCCTGGGAGACGATGGCCCGCGGCTGGCACGTCGAGGGCCTCGCCGTCCGCCCGCAGCACCGCATGGTCGGCCACACCGGCTTCCTGTGCACCACCCGCCGCCTCGCTGAGGGCGTCGAGCCCCCGCCGCGCCGCCGCCGCCCCTCCAAGGGCATGTACGGCGAGAGCCTGGCCGAGACCGGCGCGTCGCCCGCGCAGGTGTCGGTGCGGTCCGGGCAGACCGACA
>CBIHPE010000111.1:0-12983 GCA_966212015.1 uncultured Frankiales bacterium
GACGGCGACGGCCTCGACGTGCGGCCCGTCGACGCGGTGCTCGCCGCCCACCAGCAGGACGCGGAGAGAGCTGCCCGCGCCGCTCTGCGGACCGACCGCTACCTCGCCCTCCTCTCGCTGCTGCACGAGGTCGCCGTCGCTCCCGTCCTCGCAGCCACTGCCGGTGAGCGGGCGAAGGACGTCGCGCCCGGACTGGTCGCGGCTGCGCGAACGAAGCTGGACAAGGCGCTGCGGGCGCTGCACGCCGACTCCCCGGACGACGTCTGGCACCGGGCCCGGATCAGGGCGAAGCGTGCCCGCTACGCCGCCGAAGCGGTCGGCAGGCCGGACAAGCAGGCGAAGCGGCTGCAGACGCGGCTTGGTGAGCACCAGGACGCGGTGGTGGCCGCCGCCCGGCTGCTCGCCCTCGCCGCGGAGGAGCCGTCGCTCGCCGTGCTCTGTGCCCGGCTCGCCGAGCGCGAGCGGATCGTGGCCCTGGCCGTCCGGCGGTCCTTCCTCGGCTGATGACTCCGGGAGTCGTCAGGCGTTCGAGGCGAAGGCGGTGTTCCAGGGCGCCCAGTCGACGACCACGTCGGCGGCGCGCACCCAGGAGACATGCCCGTCGACGAGCACCATCGACTGGTCCTTCCACCGGGCCAGCAGCAGCGCCTCGACGGCGCCGTCCAGGCTCACGTGCTGCGGCGGCTGGACCAGCTCGTAGGGCTCAGGGTGCTCGTGCATGCCCTCCACACTGCGCGCGCGAGGTGTCCCCTGTGTGTCGTCAAGCCGACGATGCTGTGACGTCGTAGCGCGACAGGTAGCCGCTGAAGCGCTCCCGCAACGCACCGGGCGTCACACCGAAGTCGGCGAGGTCGTAGGTGTGCCGGCCGAAGCGGCCCTGCGGGGTCGAGGTGAGGTGGGCCTGCATCGCTGTGGCGGCCTCGTCGGACAGGTCCTCGCCGAGGAAGGCGTAGAGGCCGCGGACCGTGCCGACCGGGTCGGCGAGCAGGTCGAGGTAGCGGATGTCGTGCAGCGACACCGACGGGTTGGCGTCGCGGAAGGCGTCGACCCGCTCGGTGCAGGCGACCAGGATCTCGGTCCACCGGTCGGCGATGTAGGGCCGGTGGTCGGCGTCGCTGAACGTCCCCGACAGGGATGTGACCAGGCTGAACGCGGACGCCGCCACCTCCACCGGGTCGCGGTGCAGGTAGACCAGCCGGGCGTCGGGGTAGACCGCGGTGAGGGCGTCGAGGGCGAGCGCGTGGTGCGGCGTCTTGAGCGTCCAGCGGCCTCGCACCCCTCCGGACTGCAGGACCTGCAAGGTCCTCTTGTGGTGCTCGTAGGCGGACACCGAGTCGGTCTGCAGCAACCAGGACCCGTACGAGGGGACGTTCGCGACGCTCTCCCACACCAGCGCCTTGAAGTCGGCGCCGAGCACCGTGATGCACTCGGTCGGGCCCTCGGGCTCCTCGTGGTGGATGGCCTTGAAGCCAGGGTTGAGGCCGTCGAGCATCGACTGCGCGAGCCGGTTCAGCTCGACCCGCTCACCGCTGCGGTGGTCGGCGGGCGTCGATGGGGGAGCGCTGTCGCCGGCCTCCCAGGTCAGCAGCGACCGGTTGCGAGGATCCGCGTCGAGCAGGTTGCTCAGCAGCGTCGTGCCCGCGCGAAACAGGCCGATGACGAAGACCGGCCCCTCGATCGCCTCGTCGGACGTGCCGAAGCGGGTCGCGTGGTCGACGACCTTCAACCGGTTCGCGAGGGTGCCGACGACCTGGCCGGGTACGGCGAGCCCACCGAGCTCCGACAGCTGGGCCTCGTTGTTGAGGCTGTCGACGAGCACGTCGAGGCCCTCGCGGAAGGAGTCACCGCCGAAGTCCGACAGGCCCGTCTGCTCGACGGCGGCGTCGACCAGCGCCTGCGAGGTGATCACCGGGTCACCTCGACCACGGTGCGACCCGAGGTGCGGCGGGCAGCGTGGTCGTCGAGCGCAGCGCCCACCTCATCGAGCCCGATCACCCGACCGACGACGGGGCGGATCCCCTTGTCCAGCACGGAGAGCAGGTCCGCGTGCACCTGCTGCCCCACGGCCGACCCGAGCATGTTGAGCCCGAACTGCTTCATGAGCTCGTTGGGCTCCGCATAGGCCAGCATCACGCCGACGACGCTGAAGTTGCCCATCGACACCTTGCGCAGCGCACGCCCCGTGAAGCCGCCGGTCGCGTCGTCGTTGAACCCGACGGGCAGGTAGCGCCCCTCGGCGGCGATGCACGTCCAGAACGACTCGGTCCTGTCTCCGCCGACCAGGTCGACGATCACGTCGGCACCTCGGCCGCTGGTGTTCGCCATGACGGTGGCGAACAGGTCGTCGGACTCCGAGTCGATCGCGACGGAGGCCCCGAGGTCGAGGCCGAGCTTGCCCTTCTCCGCGCCGCCGGCCGACGCGAGCACCGTGGCGCCGGCCGCGACGGCGAGCTGCACGAACGCGGTGCCGACGGCGGACGCAGCGCCGAGGACGAGAACGGTCTCGCCCGGCTTGACCGCAGCCCGCCGGTGCAGCGCGAGGTGCGCCACGTGGAAGGGCAGCAGGAACGCCGCGGCCTCGACGTCCGACAGCACCTCGGGGGCCGCGAACAGGCCGGTGAGCGGCACGACGGCCTTCTCGGCGAGGCCCCCCATCGCCATGTTCGTGATGCCCACGACGCGCTGACCGACCCACTCGTCCGGCCCGACCTCGACGACGCCGCAGACGTCCATGCCGAGGGTGAACGGCGGCGCTGCCACGACGGTCGCGACGCCGCCGCGGGCGCGGGCCACGTCGCCGAAGTTCAGCGACGCCGTGCTGACCCGCACGAGCACGCTCCCCTCGGGCACCTCCGGCTCGTCGACCTCGACCGTGCGGACGACGGCCCCCGGTTCGCCGTGCTCCGTCACCTGGGCAGCGCGCATGAAGACCTCCGTCGTCCCAACAGGGTGTTGGGAAACTACAACGCGACGTGGGCGTCGTACAGTGCCTGCCGTGACCACCGCGAGGGCCGCCACCGTCGACCGCACCACCGTCGTGCGGGTCGCTGCCGACCTCGCCGACCGGGAGGGCTGGCACAGCCTCACGGTCTCCGACGTCGCCAAGGAGCTGGGACGCCACCCCAGCTCGCTCTACGGTCACGTCCCCAGCCTCGACGCCCTGCGGCAGGACATCGCCGTGCTGGCGATGGGCGAGCTCGGCGACCGGGTCTGGCGCGCCGTGCTCGGCAAGGTCGGACCTGCTGCCCTGCAAGCGATCGCGGCCGAGTACCGCGACTACGCCGAGCGCTTCCCCGGCCGCACGGCCTCGCTGTCTGCGGCCGACCCGTCGACCCCCGGCTTCGTCGAGGCCGCCGCGCGCATGCACGAGCCCGTGCGCGTCACCTTCCTGTCCTTCGGCCTGGACGACGAGCAGGCGGCGGTCGCCCACCGGGTCTTCGGCGCGACGATCGACGGCTTCGTCCGGACGGCGCCTGGTCAGGACATCACCCCGGCGGTCGACGTGTTCGTCGCTGCCCTCGCCACCGGGACCTGGCCGTACGCCTGAGTTACGGGACCGTTGCCAGGTCCCACAGCCAGTTGTACGTTCCCCACACCCTGTTGGTCCGCCTTGGGCCGGTATGGGCGGGAGGTCCCCAGTGCCACACCGCATGCCGCTCAGACTGCTCGTCGTCGCCGCGCTGCTCGCCGAGCTGCTGGCTGCGTGCGGCAACCGCTCCGACGTCGCGATGCGCCAGCGCGCCGCGCAGGCCCAGCTCTACCGCGGTGACGGCGCGGTCGCCACCGCCGGCCCGCAGCAGCAGGGCGGTCCCGTCGCGACCGGCCCGACGGCCGGACCGCAGACCTCGAGCGGTCCTGGTGTCACCACCGTCGTCCCGGGCAGCCAGCAGACGGCGCTGGCCGGGCCGTCGAGCAGCTCGCAGGCAGCTCCGCCTCCGGTCGGCGGCAACGGCGGGGCGACGGACGTCGGCGTGACCGGCGACAGCATCACGGTCGGCAACGTCAGCGACCTGTCCGGGCCGGTGCCCGGCATCTTCCAGGGCGCCGTCGTCGGGACCCAGGCCTACTTCGCGAAGGTCAACAGCGAGGGCGGGGTGTACGGCAGGCAGCTCAAGCTCGCGATCGGCGACGGGCAGCTCGACTGCAGCCGCAACAAGGCCGTGACGGCAGACCTCGCGCCGAAGGTGTTCGCGTTCGTCGGCTCGTTCTCCCTCTACGACGACTGCGGCTCCGACATCATCGGTGCCAAGCCGACGCTGCCCGACGTCCACTCGGCCATCGGCACGAAGACCCAGAAGCTGGTCAACAACTTCAGCTTCGCCCCGATGGGCCGGGGTTGGCGGACCGGCCCGCTCGACTACTACAGGAAGACGTTCGGCGCGAAGTGGCAGCACATCGGCGCCATCTACGCGAACGTCGGAGGCAGCCCGGCGATCTGGGCGGGCGTGAAGACGGCGATCGCCCACTCCGGCGGCAAGGTCGTCAGCGAGTACGGCTACGGGCCGGCCGACACCGACTTCACCTCGACCATCATCCGGATGCGCAACGACGGCGTGCAGATGATCTACAACACCGCCGTCGACGGCGCCTACGGCGCGCGCTTCGTCAACGCGGCCCGGGCCCAGTCGGTGCCTTGGCCGATCGTCTTCGGCGGCGGCGCCTACGACAAGACCTTCCTCGCCCAGGCCGGCGCCAACGCCAACGGCGTCTGGGACGACGCGCAGTACACGCTCTTCTTCAACGCCTCCGACGCGGCGAGCATCCCTGCGGTCAAGGACTTCCAGTACTGGACCGACGTCGTCGGCAAGGACCAGACCAAGGACCTGTACGAGGTCTACGGCTGGGCCTCCGCGGCGCTCTACGTCCAGGCGCTGAAGGCCGCCGGCCCGCAGATCACCCGCGCCAAGCTGCTCACCGCACTGCACGCCATCAAGCGCTTCGACGCCGGGGGACTCGTGGCGGCGGCGAACCCGGCGGACAAGAAGCCCGCCACCTGCTGGGTGCTGGCCAAGGTCGTCAACCAGACCTACCAGCGGCTCGACTCGCCAGCCGGGTCCTTCCGCTGCGACGGCTCCTACTACCCGTGACCACCTTCCTGGCCCTGACCACTCTGGGCGTCGTCGTCGGCTGCATCTACGCGCTCACCGCGACGGGACTCGTCGTCACCTACACGACCTCGGGCATCTTCAACTTCGCCCACGGCGCCATCGGCATGGTGGGGGCCTTCTCCTACTGGCAGCTGTCCGTCGGTTGGGGCTGGCCCGCCTGGATCGCCCTGCCTGCTGTGCTTCTCGTCGAAGCCCCACTCCTGGGCGCGGGCATCGAGGCGGCTGTCATCCGGCCGCTCAAGCGGTCGTCCGTCGACCTCACGCTGGTGGTCACGCTCGGCCTGCTGCTGTTCCTGCTGGGCATCGCGAACCTGCTCTGGAAGCCGACGAAGACCCGAGTCCTCCCCGCCTTCCTGCACGACGCCGAGCCGGTGCAGGTCGGCGCGCTCTCGATCAGCGCCAACCAGATCCTGGTCGTCGTCGTGGCGATCGGGGTCGCGGTCGGGCTGCGGCTGCTGTTCGTGCGCACCCGCATCGGCATCGCCATGCGCGGCGTGGTCGACGACCCGGACCTGGCCGCCATGGCCGGTGCCGACCCGGTCCGCATCCAGCAGCTCTCCTGGGCGCTCGGCGCCGCGCTGGCCGCGCTGGCCGGCATCCTGCTGGCGCCGCTCGTGACGCTCGACATCCTCACCTTGACCCTGCTCGTCATCAACGGCTACGCCGCCGCTCTCTTCGGCCGGCTCCGGTCCTTGCCGCTGACCGCGGTCGGCGCGATCGCGCTGGGACTGCTGGTGTCGTACGCCCGTGGCTACCTCCCGACGGGTGGGCTGGCCGAGCAGCTCGAGCCGTCACTGCCGATGCTCTTCCTGTTCGCGCTGCTCGTGACCGTCCCGGCAGCTCGGCTGAAGGCGGGCAGCAGGCAGGGTGCCTGGCGGCCCGGTGTCACCGGCTTCCGCCCCTCCGTCGTCGCCGGGGTGACCTTCGTGGTCGCCGTCGTGCTGCTCTCCCAGGTGCTCAGCAGCTCCAACGTCACGCTCGCCGGCCGCGGCATGGTCCTCGCCATCACGCTGCTCAGCCTCGTGCTCCTGACCGGTTGCAGCGGGCAGGTCTCGCTGTGCCACCTGACGTTCCTCGGCATCGGCGCCTACGCGATGGGCCAGTGGGGGAACGGCTCGCCCGCCGGTGTCCTGCTCGCCGTCGTGCTGTCGGCTGCCGCCGGTGCCCTCGTGGCCCTCCTCGCACGACGGCTCACCGGGCTCTACCTCGCGCTCGCGACCTTCGCGTTCGCCAAGGCGATGGATGACTCCTTCTTCACGAAGGAGCTCGGCTCCGGCGGCATCCTCACGGTGAAGCGACTCCGACTGCCGGGCCTCGCTCTCACCGACGACCGCGCCTACCTGGTGCTCGTGACCGTCGTGTTCGCCGCCCTTGCCGTGGGGGTGCTCGCGGTCCGGCGTGGGCGCTGGGGTCGCCAGCTCACCGCGGTCAGCGACTCCGAGGCC
Organism: uncultured Frankiales bacterium; assembly: GCA_966212015.1. GTDB lineage: Bacteria > Actinomycetota > Actinomycetes > Mycobacteriales > SCTD01 > RYN-111. Next base: position 6,554 of record CBIHPE010000111.1, read on the forward strand.
GCGGCGGCGACGCTCGGCCTCAACCCGCGCGTCACCAAGGTCGTCGTGTTCGCCGTGTCCGCCGGCATGGCCGGCCTCTCCGGAGCGCTCTACGGCGGCCTGCAGGGATCGGTCAGCCCCAACGACTTCCAGGTGCTGGGCAGCCTCAGCCTGCTGCTCGCCCTGCGGATCGGGGGAGTGAGCACCGTGAGCGGTGCGGTGCTCGGAGCCGTCTCCCTCGCCTTCTTCCCGCTGCTGCAGGCGCACGTGCCGTCCGAGGTCCAGCTCGCCTACCTGCTCACCGGACTGGCTGCTGTCAGCCTCGGGCGCGATCCCGACGGCTTCGGCGGGCAGCTCGCGAGGGCCGGCGAGCAGATCCGCGCCGCCCGGATGAGGGAGGTGTCGGTTGCGACTCCTTAGCGCCGCGGGCGCCCTGGCGCTCCTGACGATCTCGGCGCCCGCTGCGCCCGCTCTGGCGGCCGACAGCCTCGGGGCCTTCAGCCTGGCTGCCAACGCGCCTGCCGTGCAGGTCCGGGTCGCCGAGCCGTCGCTCTGCTTCTCGACACCGGCCGCCAACAACGGCTGCCAGGGGGTCATCCCCGAAGCCGTGTCGACGCTGCGCAGCGGACCGCTCGGGCACAGCCTCGCCGCGGTCGCCTGGCCGGGTGACATCGCTGCCAACGCCGGTTCGCTGATCCTCGTCGCGGGTGGCTCGAACGTCCCCCCGCAGGTGACCGCCGCCAACGACCCGGTCAAGGCGGAGGCCTACAACAACACCGGCGCGCACACGGTCAGCGACGACCAGGTGCCCGGCTCGACCATGAGCGCCACCGCCTACGACGACAGGACGTCGGCGACCGGGTCGGTGCAGCAGAGCCAGGTGCTCCCGATCGGGTCGTTCGGCAAGACCACCGGGACGAGCGAGGTCCACCTCGACGGGCCGGGCAACGGGGTCGCCTCCTCCCACAGCGAGGTCCAGGACGTGTCCCTCGCCGGGGTCGTCACGATCGGCGCCGTCAGCTCGGACGCGACCGCGAGCACCGACGGCAAGGCCGCGACGGCCAAGGGCAGCACGCGCGTCAGCGACATGGCGGTCGCCGGCATCCCGGTCACCGTCGACGAGCAGGGCGTGCACGTCTCCTCGGCGGGGGTCCCCACGAAGGGCGCCCAGGACAGCGTCAACGCGGCGCTGAAGGCCGCCGGCATCACCATCGCGATGAGCCCCGCTCAGGGCAAGCCGCAGGGCGCGGCCGTGAGCTACTCCGCCTCCAGCCTCGTCATCGTCTGGAACTCGCCGGGCGCGGTCGAGTCGGTGGTGCTGGGCGGCGCCAACGTCAGCGTCGCCGCCGGCACGGCCCTGGTGTTCCCGATCGGCGGTCCGCCGACCCCGCTCCCGGTGGTCACGGGCCCCGTGCCGCATTCGGGAACGGGTGCGCCCGGAAGCACCGTGATCCCAGGAACCCCAGGCGATCCCGGCTCACCCGGCCAGCAGCCCACCGTGCAGCAACCCACGCCGACAGTCCCCATCCTGAGTGCGCTCGGCCTCGACGTACCGCTCCCTGCCCTGCCCTGGCTGGCGGGCATCATCGGCGCGCTCGCGACCGTGTCGATCGCCGCCGGGCTCAAGCGGCTGCCCGACCGCGTCCTCGAGCGCGCCCCCGACGAGACCTGCTGACTAGCGGTCCTGGAGCTGGGCGGCCGTCCGTGCGCCCCGCGAGTGCAGCCACTTGATGACGTCCTTCGCCTGGCTGCGGGCGGCCGCGTCGAGGGGGGTCAGCGCCTCCCAGGCCGGGATCCAGTTGACGTCGGCCCCGCGCGCCAGCAGGTAGACCGCGACCGCCTTCTGCCCGCCGTGGCAGGCGGCCCACATGGCGTTGCCGAGCTCGTCCTCGTCGTGCTCGACGTAGTGCGGGAAGAACTCCTTCACGACGTCGAGGTAGCCGAGCGCCGCCGCGTCGAAGGCCGTGACCTGGGCACCGCGCTCGACGAGACGGCGGGCGCACTCCCACTGGGCGAACGCCGTCGCGTCAGTGAGCGGAGTGCCGCCGGCGACGACGCCGCCCTCGGCCTCGATGTCGGCGCCCGCGTCGAGGAGGGCGTCGAGCACCTCCACGTCGTCGCTGCTGGCGGCCCAGTGCAGGGCGGTCTCGGTGTGCCGTCCGACGAACGGAGCGTTGACGTCGGCACCCGACCGCGTCAGCACGACGACCACCTCGGCGCCGTTGGGGAAGTGCCCGGGCCAGTCGGTGACGACGTGCAGCAGGGTGCGCGACTGGCCGGCGTCGCCGAGGCGCGCGGCCCCCAGGTCGGGCTCGTCGTGGAGCAGGCGGCGCAGGCTGGCGACGTCGCCGAGGTGGATGGCGTCGACGACCGCGAGGGCGAGCGGGTCCCGTGTGTCGATGAGCACGCGGGCATCCTGGCAGATCAGGGCAGGATCGGGACATGCACACCCATCGCCTGGAGCTCGAGGACGCCACCCTGCGCGAGTGGGACGCCACCGTCCTGCACGTCGACCCGGAGCAGGGCATCATCCTGGACCGCTCGGCCTTCTACCCCGGCGGTGGAGGTCAGCCGCCGGACCGCGGCGTGCTGCTGTGGGGCGGCGTCCAGACCCGGATCGAGGGCGCTCGCAAGGGGGACGACCTCTACCTCGTCCCGGCCGAGGGCGACCCCGTGCCGCTGCCCGGCACGTCGGTCAGGGGTGCCCTCGACGACGCCCGTCGCTTCGCGCTCATGCGCACCCACTCCGCGATGCACCTGCTGTGCGGCGTCGTGTCCCGCGACTACGGCGTTCCCGTGACCGGCGGAGCGATGGACGAGCTGACGGGGCGCATGGACTTCGCCCTCGACACCCTCCCGGAGGGCTTCCTCGACACCGTGCAGCAGGCCTGCCTGGTCGAGGTGGCGGCCGACCGCGCCATCGAGGTGAGCGAGGTCCCCCGCTCCGAGGCCGTGATCAAGACCGCGATCGACCTGCTGCCCGAGGGCCTCGAGGTGGTGCGCATCGTCGACATCGTCGGCCTCGACAGGCAGGCCGACGGGGGTACGCACGTGGCGAGCACCAGCCAGATCGGCGAGATGCGGCTGCTCAAGACCGAGAACAAGGGCAAGGGGTTCCGCCGGATCCGCTTCGCCCTGGGCTGACCTCACTAGGCTGGTGATCATGCCGAGCGACTCGCAGATGAAGGCCATGAACGCCGTCCACCGCGTCGCCCTCAGGCTCACCGGCGGCAAGGTGGGCTGGAAGCTGCGGGGCATGCCCGTCGTCGAGCTCACCACCACGGGCCGCAGGTCCGGCGAGCCCCGCACCGTCATGCTCACCAGCCCGCTGCAGGAGGGCGACACCTACGTCGTCGTTGCCTCCCGCGGCGGCGATGACAAGCCCCCGGCGTGGCTCCACAACGTGCTGGCCAACGGCGACGTCACCGTGTCGCTCGCCGGCGGTCCCGCGCAGCCGTGGAAGGCCCGCGTCGCCACGGCCGAGGAGCGCGCCCGGATGTGGCCCGTGCTGTCGACCGCGCACAAGAACTACGCCGCCTACCAGCGCAAGACCGAGCGCGAGATCCCGCTCGTCCTGCTCACCCCCGCCTGACCGTCCAGGCCGGCGATGCGTGCCGCCTCCCCGCGTAGGAATCACGCGCAGGGGCGCACGGATCGGTGATGGCGGCGATGCGTGCCGCCTCCCCGCGTAGGAATCACGCGCAGGGGCGCACGGATCAGTCGGAGTTGGCGCTCGGGCTGGGCTTGGTGTTGATCGTCTCCGTCTGGTCGTCCACCAGCAGCGCGTCGCGCTGCAGCGGCACGAGCAGCTCGCGGCCGTGATGGCCGCAGAAGGTGAGCTCCCCGGCGACGAAGACCGCCCGGAAGAAGGCCTGAGCCCCGCACCGGTCACAGCGGTCGGCGATGGTGAGCGACGGCAGCTGCTGGGTGAGCGTCGTTGCGGTCATCGGGTACCTCCCGGTGCGGGGCTGATACCGGTGCTTCGACGCGGGGCACCCGCTGCGTCATCACCTGATCGGGTGACCGAGGCCAGCGGAGCAACTCGGACGCGCCACCCCGGCCGGCCCTGCTATCGTTTCCAGCCGCACGACCGGCGCCGCTAGCTCAGTTGGTTAGAGCAGCTGACTCTTAATCAGCGGGTCCGGGGTTCGAGTCCCTGGCGGCGCACCCATGCGAACTGGGCTTCCTCTCCGAGAGAGGGAGCCCAGCGTCGTCTCCGGCACACTGCGCGGTGAACGACGTCCCGGTGCCGCTGCGCCGGGCGGCCGTGCTGACCGAGGCCGGGCGGGCCTGGCTGGACGGGCTGCAGGCGCGCCTCGACGGGCTGGCCGACCGCTGGCAGCTGGTGCTGGGCGACCGCATCACGGGCGGCGCCGCCTCGTACGTCACGCGGGCCACCAGGGACGGCGGGACGGCTGCCGTCCTCAAGGTCGCCCTGCCCGACGGGATCGAGGGACTCGGGCCGTTCGACGTCGAGCTGGACGCGCTGCTCGCAGGCGGTCCGACCTACGTCGACGTCCTCGAGCACGACCGTGCGGAGCCAGCCGTGCTGCTGGAGGAGCTGGGCGCACCGATCAGCCAGGAAGGGCTGCCGCTCGGGCAACGGCTGTCGATCATCTCGAGCACGCTCCAGGCGGCGTGGGTGCCGGCCTCCGCCGTCGCGAGCGCGACGACGCTCGCGGCCAAGGGCGTCTGGCTCGCCGACTTCATCGGACGCACCTGGGAAGCGACCTGCCGGCCCTGCAGCAAGCAGGTGGTGGACGTCGCCCGCGAGCACGCGCTCGCCGGTGCCGGCCGCTACGACGCGGACTCACGGTGCTGCTGCACGGTGACGGGCACACCTTCAACATCCTGCGAGCCGGCGACGGCTACCGGCTGATCGACCCTGACCCGGTCCGCGGCGAACCGCCCTACGACCTCGCCATCGCGCTGCGAGAGGTCCCGGCGGAGGACCAGGGGCCGGATCCGCGCACCGCCTTCGAGGAGCTCTGCGTGCTGGTTGCGGGCGACGTGGCGGACCCGGAGCACGTGGCCGGGTGGGCGCTCGTCGAGCGGGTCTCGACGGGAGTGCTGTGCGCGAAGCTGGGCCACCGGGAGTGGGCCGAGTCCCTGCTGGCCACCACCGAGGCGCTCCTGGTCTGAGCTGCTCCGTCACCTCCATCATCGCAGGTCCGGTCAAGCCTCATGAGGCCGCCGGATCGGGGCTACGGTGCGCGCTCCTGAGACAGGAGCCGATGCCGTGAACCCCCCGACGACCAGCAGCGCGTTCAACCTCTCCGGGCACCTGGCCGCGAAGGGCGCTCCGGCCCTCACCCGTCACGACGAGGAGCGCTTCGCCTGCATCGCCCCCAGCCTGGACGAGGCGATCGCCGACCTCAACGAGCGGCTCGACCGGGAGCGCAGCGCGCCCGTCGGCGAGGGCCAGGAGGCGATGGACCGCGACGCCGAGGTGCACCGGCTCAGCGCCAGGCTGAGGACGCTCACCCGGTTCGGGCTCGACCTGTGCCTGGGGCACATGACCTACGAGAACGGCGAGACGGTCTACGTGGGTCGGCTCGGGCTGACCGACGGGGACGGCCGTCGGTTGCTCCTCGACTGGCGCTCGCCGGCCGCCGAGCCGTTCTTCGGCGCGACGCACGGCAACCCGATGGGACTGGCCCGCCGCCGTCGCTACCGCTGGTCCGGAGGTCGGATCAGCGACTACTGGGACGAGGTCTTCACGAGCGAGGAGTACGAGGACGCCGCCGCCCTCGACGACCAGTCGGCGTTCATCGCCAGCCTCGGCGCCGACCGGTCGAGCCGGATGCGGGACGTGCTGGCCACGATCCAGGCCGACCAGGACGCGATCATCCGCGCCGGCTCGCACGGCGCACTCGTCGTCGACGGCGGTCCCGGCACCGGCAAGACCGTGGTGGCCCTGCACCGGGCTGCGTACCTGCTGTACAGCGACCCGCGGCTCGGCCACCACCGCGGCGGCGTGCTCTTCGTGGGTCCGCACCAGCCGTACCTCGCCTACGTCGGCGATGTGCTGCCGAGCCTGGGCGAGGAGGGCGTGCAGACCTGCACCCTCCGCGACCTCGTCGCCGAGGGAGCGATGGCAGCTATCGAGGACGACCGTCGCGTCGCCGAGCTGAAGAGCAGCAGGGAGATGGTGGAGGCGGTCGAGGCCGCCGTCCGGTTCTACGAGGAGCCGCCGACGAAGCCGCTGCTCGTCTCGACGGACTGGGAGGACGTCTCGCTGACGGCAGCGGACTGGGCGGAGGCCTTCGAAGCCGCAGAGCCCGGGACCTCGCACAACGAGAGCCGCGGCGTCGTGTGGGAGGAGCTGCTGACGATCCTGGCCGGCAAGTTCGACGAGGAGGTGCCGCGCCAACTGCTCCGTCGCGCGCTGCTGCAGGACCAGGAGCTGCGAGCGACCTTCAACCGCGCGTGGCCGCTGCTCGAAGCGGCC
>CBIHPE010000112.1:0-12839 GCA_966212015.1 uncultured Frankiales bacterium
GTCGGACCCGCGCTGCTCGACGAGCCCGTCGGTGAAGAGCACCACGGTGTCGCCCGGAGCCAGCACGACCTGGTGCGAGGTGCGCGGCACCGACTCGTCGACGCCCAGCATGAGATCCGGAGTGGGTGCCAGCCAGCACGCGTGGTCCTGGGACAGCAGCAGCGGAGGCGGGTGCCCGGCGTTGCACCAGCGCAGCCGCCAGCTGCCGTCGCCCACCGGAGCCAGCCGGCCCACGACGATCGTCGCCGTGGCGTCGAGGTCGAGCGCGGCCGCCGTGGCGGTGAGCGCCGACAGCAGCTCGTCCGGAGGACGGCTCCCGTGCACAGCACAGGCCCGCAGCAGGTTGCGCAGGTCCGCCATCCGGGCAGCGGCCGCGAGGTCGTGACCTGTGACGTCGCCGATGACGACGACGACGTCGTCCGCGGTCCGGAAGGCGTCGTACCAGTCGCCGCCCACGTCGAGACCGCGGGCAGCAGGGACGTAGCGGGCCGCCAGCTCCAGCCCGGGTACGGCGGGGAGCGCGGGCAGCAGGCTCTCCTGCATGGTGCGAGCCACCGCGTTCTGCAGCGTCACGAGCCGGGCCGCGTCCAGGGCGACGGACAGGTGCGCGGCGACGTCCGGGAGCGCGGCGAGCAGGTCGTCCTCGAGGCGCCGCCGCGAGCCGAGGACGAGCACGCCGAGGGGTGCGCCGCGGGCGACGAGCCCGACGATGACGACGTCGGCGACACCGCGCTCGAGCATGGCGGAGGCCTGCCGGGCCGCGTGCCGGTCCACGTCCTGCGCGGCGATGCCCTCGAGCGCGTCGGTGCCGAGCCGCAGGACGCGACCGGGACTGGCGAGGACGCGCGGCAGGATGCCGATGGACCCCGCCGAGGAGCGGCGGGTCGCGGGCCGGCCCAGCTGCTCGGGCAGGTCCAGCGGCCCGGCGGGGCCGAGAGCGGCGACGCGGGTCACCAGGTCCGGCTCGTCCAGGCGGTCGGCAAGCACCCAGTCGGCCTCGCCGGCGAGCTGCTCCGCGGCGCGCGCCAGCAGCACGTCGGCCTCGGCGGGTACGGCCGTCGCCCGGACCACCCGGGCCAGCAGGTCAGCCACGCAGGTGCTCGTCGAAGAACCCCAGGATGCGGTCCCACGCGTCCTGCGCGACCGCGCCGTCGAAGTGCAGCCCCGCCACCCGTTCCAGGGCCGAGAACGGCCCCGCCCGGTGGTGGTTGAGGAAGGAGTGGCCGACGCCCTCGTAGGTCTTCACGTCGTGCGGCACACCCCGCTCGGTGAGGGCGCGCTCCAGGTCGTCGCCGATACCGCGCGGCATGAAGCGGTCCCGTGCGCCGTAGCTCGCGACGACGGGGCAGGCCCCGTCGAGGACCGCGAGGTCGCGCGGCAGGGGGCCGTAGCTCGGCGCGCTGACGTCGAACGCGGACGCCAGCAGCAGCGCGAACCCTCCGCCCATGCAGAACCCGATGACGCCGACGCGACCGGTGCAGTCCGCGCGCTCGCCGAGCCAGTGCCGCACCGCCAGCACGTCGTCCACCGCCTGGCCGGAGCCGCGGGTGAGTGCGCCGAAGACCCTCCGGATGCAGCGCAGCAGCCCTCCGTCGCTGAACAGGTCGGGAGCGACGGCGAGGTAGCCCTCGGCGGCCAGCCGGTCGGCCTGGCGCCGGATGTCGTCGGTGAGGCCCAGCGCCTCGTGCAGCACGACCACGCCCGGCCAGGGTCCGTGGCCGTCCGGCACGGCGAGGTAGGCCCGGAGGTCACCCGGTCCTGTCGTCATCGGCACGCGCACGATCGTGCCTGACAGACCGCCCAGATCAGGGCACAGGTACGGAAGCGTGACTACGAGGGCAGTTCGACCGCGAGCAGCGCCAGGTCGTCACCGAGGCCGGAGTCGGTCCACCTCTCGACCGCGGCCAGCACGCCATCAAGGCCGTTGTCGAGGTCGGGCTCGACCTGCAGCGAGGCCACCAGGTCGTTGATGGAGCCGAAGGCGCCCGCGTCGTCGCGGGCCTCGACGAGCCCGTCGGTGTAGAGCAGGAAGCGCTCGCCCGGCTGCAGGGCGCCGGTGACGAGGACCGGTTCGGCGCCGAGGCCGAGCGGCAGGGAGAAGGGCGTCTCCACAGGCGTGATGGCCGTCTTCGAGACGACCAGGGCCGGCGGGTGGCCGCACGAGGCGACCGCGAAGGTCCCGTCGTCGCCGATCTCGGCGACGATCGCGGTCACGAAGTCCTCGAGGTCGAGGTGGCCCGAGAGCCGGCGGTCGAGCTGCACGGCGACCTCCACCAGGTCGTCGAGGTCCTCCGCGGCCGCGCGGAACTCGCCGAGCACGATGGTCGCGTTGCGGACCGCCTCGAGGCCCTTGCCGCGCACGTCGCCGACGAGCAGCCGCACCGACCCGTCACGGCGCACCACCTCGTAGAGGTCACCACCGACCTGGGCCTCGGCAGTGGCCGACACGTAGCGCACGGCGATCCGCAGGTTGCCGATCGCCTCCGGCGGCGACGGCAGGATCGCGCGCTGCGCCGCGTCGGCGACCCGCGTGACCTGCTCGAGCCGCCCCTCCTGCGTCGCGAACGCGGTCACGGTCTCGACGGCGACGGCCGCCCGGCGGGCGAGGTCCTCGGCGAACCGGACGTCGTCCTCCACGAACCGGCGGCTGCTGTCCGACATGATCATCGTGATCGCGCCGAGCGGCCCGGACCGCCCGGTCAGGGGCACGACGAGCGCCGACGTCATGCCGACCTCGCGGATGATCTGCAGGTGCTCCTCGTCCTGGGCGCCCGCGGCGAGCAGGTCGTCCGACAGCTCGGAGTAGAGCTCGCTCACGCCGGTGCGCACGACGTTCGGCGCGCCCGTCGCCGCCTCGGGGTCCTGCGGGTAGCGCTCCTGCATCTGGATCGCCCAGGCGACCTTGTCCGGGTCGGCGTGGGCGATCGCGACGACCTGCAGCTCGCCGTCCTGCACCAGGCTGACCGAGCACCAGTCGGCCATCCGCGGCACGACGAGCTGCGCCACGGTCGACAGCGTCTCCGTCACGTCGAGGCTCCCGGAGAGCTGCACCGACGCGTGCGCGAGGAACTGCAGCCGCTCCGCGGACAGCGCCGCACGGGCGGTCGCGCCGACCCGCTCCAGCGCCTGGGCGGTGGCGTCGGCCAGGCTCACGACGAAGCTCAGCTGCTGGTCCGGGTCGCGGTCGGGCGCGAACGTCACGGACAGCACCCCGAGCCGGTGCTCGTCGACGATGAGAGGGACGACCAGCAGCGAGCGCTCGTCGTCGTAGAGGTCGGAGAGCGCCGGGTAGCGCGAGGCGATCTCGGCCAGGTCGTGCAGGACGACGGCGCGGCCGCGGCCGAGGGCCTCCGCCGCGGGCAGCCGCGGGTCGTTGGGGTCGACCGAGGTGTGGACCAGGCTCAGGGCCTCGTCGACGCTGGAACCGGCGCGGGTGTGCAGCAGGCCGTCGTCCTGCACCAGGTGCAGCCGCGCGGCGAGCGCACCGAGCTGCTCGGTCGCGCTGGAGACGGCCAGGTCCGCGATCTCCTGCTCGCCCGTCGCGGTCGTGAGCCGGCCCACGACGCTCATCAGCCCGTCGAGGCGGTACGCCAGCAGCTCGGCGTCGCGCCGCGCCCGCTGCTCGGACAGGAACAGCTCGCTGCGCTGCAGGGCCAGGGCGCCCTGGTCAGCCAGCGCCAGGACGTACCGGCGCTCGTCCTCGTCGAACAGGCGCGGGGCGTCGAAGCCGAACCGCAGGACGCCCAGCCGCCGCCCGGAGACGAGCGGCACCGCGCAGGTCGAGACGGTCTGCGGCTCGAGGCTGGCGAAGTCGGGGAACTGCTTGTCGCGCTGCTCGGGCGACTCGAGCCAGAGCGCCTCACCGGTCTCGAGCACCGTCACGCTCGGCAGCCAGGACCGCTCGCTGCCCTGGAGCCGCTCGAGGTACTCAGCCCGCAGCCCGACCGTCGCCAGCGGCTGGAAGTCGGCCGACAGCAGCACGCCGACCCGGGCACCGAGGACCTCCATGCCGGAGCGGACGACCGCCTGCGCGACCTGCTCGGGCGTCGTCACCCCGGCGAGGGCGGAGGCGACCTCGTACAGCCCGCTGCTGCGCCGCACCGCCGGGCGCAGCGCGGCCAGGTCCGAGACCTCTCGCGCCAGCCGGGCGGGGAAGGTCTCGAAGGAGGACAGCTCCTCACCGCGGGAGCGGGCGCGGACCTGGTCGACGATCGCCTGGACGTACCAGTGCCGGAAGACCTGGTGCACGGCCGGGCTGGCGAGCGTCAGCAGCCGGGCGGCCCCGGCGTAGCGGTCGAGCTCGTCGAGGGCCGTGAGGTAGGCCTCCCCGGCCTCGGCAGCGCCGGACCGCAGGGTCAGCACCAGCTCGGTCTCGGCCTGGCCCTTCGCCGCCGCGGCGAGGGCCTGCTCCTTGATCGCGACCCGCGCCTCAGCGAAGCCCTGCACGACGTCGGGCACCAGGGTGGCAAGGTGCGCGGGCAGGTCGGTGGTGACGGCCAGCTGCAGCTCGCGGACCAGGTTGTCGACGTGCGCCTTCGCGGCGAGCAGCAGGTCGGTCGGCACCGCACCGAGGCGGACGGTGAAGCGCTCCTCCTCGTCGTCGTCGGGCCAGGCGCTGAGCAGCGCCTCGACGTCGATGTCGGGCTCGGTGCGGGTCTCGTCCGCCTGGTCGAACGGGACCTCGGCCCAGACGACCTTGTGGCCTTCGCGACCGCCCTCCACGCCCCAGGCCCGGCTGAGGGCGGCGACCAGGGCCAGGCCGCGCCCCGTCATCGCCTCGGTGCTCTCCCGCACGGCGACGGGCATGCCGTGGCCGGTGTCCTCCACCTCGACCCGGACGGCGTCCTCGAGCGGCACGACCCGCAGCCGGACGAGGCCGGCGGGAGCGTGCAGGACCGCGTTCGTGACCAGCTCGGTGACGACCAGCTCGACGTCCTCGCGGACGGTGGAGGGCTCGAGGACGTTCCGGACGTGCCGGCGCGCGACGGGGACGGAGTCCGTCCCGCGCCTGAGCTCCACCTCCGGCTGCACGCCCAGCCTCCCCCCGGTCACCACCACCAGGCCGTCCTGCCCCGGCCGCGAGGGTCCTAATCCCCCCGTTCGGCCCAAGCAGGGCAGTCCTAGGACCTGCGGCCGATGGCGGACGCGACCAGCCTGACGGCAGCGTGACCGGCATGAACCGACACCTCCCCCCGATCCTGCTGGCCGCCCTGCTCACCGGAGCCGGTGGTGGCGCCGCCACCTGGGCGCTCGCCGGCGACAGCACCGCCAGCGGCAACGACGCCCCCATCGACGACAACCACCGCGGCAGCCCTTCCCCGGCGACCACCCCCTCAGCCGAGGACCGGGCCACGTCCACCCGCACCGCCGAGCCCACGCACCGGGCCACCGCGTCCGCCAGCCCCGACGACCACGGGGGGACGCGGACAGCTCGCGCCACCGCAGGGCCCGGCGACGACAACGGCGGCGCCCGCGCCACCCGTGAGCCGGAGCCCGGCGACGACTCCGGCGGCCACGGCGGCAGCGCCACGGCCACCCGCGCACCCGAGCCCGGCGACGACTCCGGCGGCCACGGCGGCAGCGCCACCGCGACCGGCGCACCCGAGCCCGGCGACGACTCCGGCGGCCACGGCGGCAGCTCCGGCAGCGGCGGGTCGGGCTCCGGCAGCGGCGGGGGCGGTTCGGACGACCCGAGCGGCCACTCCTGAGCGAGATCCTGAGCGAGACTGACGGCGTGACGTCTCCCGGCCTGCGCCCCGTCCGGGTCGGCCGCGCCGTCACCGTCTTCCTGGCGACCGGCCTGGTCGTGCTCACCGCCGTCGCCGGGGTGCTGGCCGTCTCCCAGCACCGCCAGGCGACGGCGGAGGCGATCCGCGACGCCCGTACCCTCACCAACCTCGAGGCGACCGACGTCATCGGGCCGCTGCTCACGGACGCCGCGCTCGTGGTCGGGTCCCCGGAGCACCAGCGCCTCGACGAGGTCGTGCGCGGCCGGGTCCTCGGCTCGCACATCGTCCGCGTCAAGGTCTGGGACGAGACCGGGACGATCCGCTACTCCGACGACACCTCCCTCATCGGGGTGCGCTTCGGGCTGCCGGACGACGAGCTGCGGGCGCTGCGCAACGGCACGACCGAGGCCGAGGTCAGCGACCTGAGCGAGGCGGAGAACCGCGACGAGAAGCAGTTCGGCAAGCTGCTGCAGGTCTACCAGGGGGTGCGCACCCCGACCGGGACGCGGCTGCTGTTCGAGACCTACCAGCCCTACTCGGTGATCGCCGTCTCGAGCCGCCGGCTCTGGGCGTCGAGCCTGCCGGTGCTGCTGGGCGGGCTGGCCCTGCTGTACGTGATCCAGGCGCCGCTCGCCTACCGGATGGCGTCGCGGCTGCGCGCCGCTCAGGACGAGCGGGAGGCGCTGCTGCTCGCGACCCTGGCCGCGTCCGACCGCGAGCGCGCGGTGATCGCCGCCGACCTGCACGACGGCGTGGTCCAGGGGCTGGCCGGTGCCTCGTACACCCTGGAGGCCACCCCCACCCCGGAGGTCGCGGCCCGGACGGCGAAGGACCTGCGCCGCTGGGTGCGGGAGCTGCGCAGCCTGGTCGTGACGATCACACCGCCGGCGCTGCACGCGCAGGGGCTGGCCACGTCGCTCGCCGACCTCGGGGCGACCCTCGAGCTGCGCGGGCTGACGGTCGAGGTGCGGGCCGATGACGTCGACGTCCCACCGCAGGTCGAGTCGCTCGTCTACCGGACCGCGCAGGAGGCGGTCCGCAACGTCGTGCGGCACGCGAGCGCCCAGCACGTGCGGATCACGCTCGACAGCGACCCGCTGGTCCTCACCGTCGCCGACGACGGCGTCGGCCTCGACCCGACGGACGCGCCGCGCGGGCGCGGCTCGGTCGGGCTCGACCTGCTGCGGTCACTGGCCGAGGCGCAGGGCGGGACGCTGTCGGTGACCGGCGCCCCGGGGGCGGGTACGACGCTGCGACTGGAGGTCCCGTGACCCGCGTGCTGATCGTCGACGACCACGCCGTGGTCCGGCGCGGCCTCGCCGACCTGCGCGGCGCGGCCGACGGCATCGACGTGGTCGGAGCCGTCGACGACGGGTCGCGGGCCGTCGCCGCCGTGCTCGAGCTCACGCCCGACCTGGTGCTCATGGACCTGTCGATGCCGGTCCTCGACGGGATCGCCGCGACCGCGCAGGTCCTCGACGCGGCGCCGGGCACCAAGGTGATCGTGCTGACCTCGTTCAACGAGAGCGCCCGCATCCTCGCCGCGCTGGAGGCGGGTGCGGTCGGCTACCTGCTCAAGGACGCCGAGCCCGAGGACATCGTGCGGGCGGTGCACGACGCGGCCGCTGGCGGCGTGCCCCTGTCGCCCCAGGCCGCGCGCGCCCTGCTCCCGGGCAACCGCCCCGCGGCCCGCGCCGACGCCCTGACCGCTCGCGAGCGCGAGGTGCTGGCCCTCGTCGCGTCCGGCCTGCCCAACAAGTCGATCGCCCGGCGGCTCGAGATCAGCGAGAAGACCGTGAAGGCCCACCTCACGCGGGTGTTCACGGTCCTCGGCGTCCAGGACAGGACGTCAGCGGCCCTCTGGGCCCAGCGCCAAGGCCTGGTCTGACCCGCCTCAGGCTTCTCAGGTGACGGTGAGCGTCCCGTGCATCGAGGCGTGGTACTCGCAGTGGTAGGTGTACTTCCCGGGCTTCGACGGGGCCGTGAACGTCACCGGCGTCCCCTTCTTCACGTCGTCGGCCACGAACTGGCCGGCGGTGTCCGAGGTGACCGTGTGCTCCGACGAGTCGGTGTTCTTCACCGTGATGGTCGTGCCCGGTGCGACCGACAGGGCGCTGTACTGGAAGCTGGCGATGGTGATCGTGGGACCGCTCTCGGACGGGGCGGTCGTCGTCGCAGACGTGGGCTGCGAGGTCGGCGTGCTCTTGTCGCTGGACCCGGAGCAGGCCGAGGCGAGCAGCAGGACGCCGGCGGACAGGACGAGGGAGGTCTTCATGACCTGGACTCTTCCCCCGAACCGCCGCGGGCGCGACTGGCCGAAGGTCCTAGGACTCCCGCGGTGCCGGCACGTCCTCGGGCAGCGGCGGGGTCTCCCGGAGCAGCGCCTCGCCGTCGAGGGCCAGCTGCCGCGTGACCTCGACGGGCGGCTCCTCGTCCTCCCACAGCAGCAAGGACAGGTTCATCCGCGCCTCGACGAGCCGGTCGCTGTGGTCGTGGAAGGCCACGTCGTAGCGCCGGAAGGCCTCGTCCAGCCGCTCGTCGAGCGTGAGGTGGTGGTCCACGAAGTCGTGTCGCGGAGGGCGGGGCTGCGGTGCGCTCATGATGCAGGGTGACTACCCGCGCTGGCTGGTCCTCACGCGCCCAGGCTCCTCGGGACGTCGGGGCAGCGGGGCAGCGGGTACGGCGGTGCGCCCGGGCCGCTCGACGGGCAGGCCGGCCGCGTGGGTCGGGCGGACGTAGGGCTCGACCAGCTGCGGTACCTCGTCGGGGACGACCACGGACGGCGCGTGCTTCCCGAGGGACATCCTGAGGGACACGGTGACGACGATCCGGCCGTGGAACCGCGCGCACGAGCAGCCGCTGCAGTCGGTGCCGCGCCGGTAGTGCTCGTGCGCGTCCTTGGGATGACCGCAGCGGCAGGGCCGGGACAGGTGCAGCGCCACGGGGGCCTCCGGGGGAAGAGGGCGAACCGCTTGTGCCATCGACATCACTCGTGTCCTCCTTGACCCGGTTCACCCTGTTGGCCCTACGGCCGCCGGGGCAGACGTCCCGCTACGAGGCGGCCTCACCCGCGGCGCCGGACTCCATGTGCTGCTGCACCACCTCGCGGACGACGCGCTCCATGGCGAACGCGAGGTGCGCGTCGACGGCCATCTGCGCGAGCGGCTTGAGGTGGGTGATGAGCTCGCCGACCTCGGCGAGCGACGCGTCGTAGGACTCGGTCAGCGGGAGCACCGCGTGGTCCGCGACGGCCCCGACGAGGCGGCGGGCGGAGCGGTCCATGTCCTCGGCGAGCTGCTCGGACAGGCCCAGCACGACCGAGAGCGGGATCCCGGCCTTCACCAGCTCCGAGCCGGCGTGCAGCAGCCGGGGCGACGGCACCCGGAAGCGGTCGCCGTCGGGGACGACCAGCTGCTGGTCGAGGGCTCGGGCCAACGACTCCTCGTCGAGCTGCTCCTGGCCGAAGAGCTCCACGAGCTCGTCCGCGGTCACGTAGTCGTCGACCTCGTCGGACCACGGGGTGGTGAGCACCTCCTCGAGCCCGAGCAGGTCGGTGAGGTTGCGCCCGCGCTGCCAGGCCTCGAGGAACTCCCCGATGTGGGCGAACGTGTACCCCTTCTCCAGCAGCGACCCGATCAGCCGCAACCGGGCCAGGTGGGCCTCGCTGTAGATGCCGGTGCGGCCCTCACGGCGGGGCGGCGGCAGCAGTCCCCGGTCCTGGTAGACCCGCACGTTGCGCACCGTCGTCCCGGCCGCCCGGGCCAGATCGTCGATGCGGTAGTCCACGTCACACTCCCTTGACAGCAGGCAGCCTACCGCCGTTACTGTGACAACGTCCATTGACACAATGTGGACAGCCACAATGCTGACAGCCCTCTTCAGGAGCGACCTCATGCTCGCCGAACAGATCAAGCCCGCCCGCGGCGTCGACCTGGCGCAGGTGCTCCCCGTGACGGCCGTGCTCGCCGTGCTCGGGATCGCGCTGCTGGTCGTCTGCGCCCTCTACCGCAAGGGCCGCACCCCGGCGCTCGACCGCTTCGTCGCCTGGTCGGAGCGCGAGTCCGGGCTCCCCGGCTGGGCCGCCATCCCCGCGATGATCAGCTCGCTGTCGCTGCTGACGGCCGGCTTCGGCTTCTACTGGGACGTGGCGGTGCACATCGACCGCGGCCGCGACTCCTCCCCCTTCGGCACGCCGGCCCACTGGCCGATCCTCGTCGGCCTGCTCGGCCTCGCCGTCGCCGGCGTGCTCGCCATCGCCCTCGACAAGGACACCGACGGCAAGGCCGCCGTCGTGCTCCCGGGCGGCCTGCGGTGCTCGCTCGGCGCCGTCCTCGTGCTGCTCTGCGGCTCGGTCAGCCTGGCGGGCTTCCCGCTCGACGACATCTGGCACAACGCCTTCGGCCAGGACGTCACGCTCTGGTCCCCGACCCACATCCAGATGGTCGGCGGGGCCTCCCTGACCACGCTCGCGACCTGGGTCCTCATCGAGGAGGGGCGCCGTCGCGCCGGCACCCGCGGCGCTGGCCGCCACCTCGCCGCCCGGCTGATGCGGCCCCAGCCGATCCACATGGCCGGTGCGTTCCTCATCGGCCTGTCGACCCTGCAGGACGAGTTCGACATGGGCGTCCCGCAGTTCAACGCGATCTACCACCCGATCCTGCTCAGCCTGGCCGCCTCGATCGGCCTGGTCGCCGCGCGCATCCGCATCGGCCGCGGCGCCGCACTGCGGGCCGCGGTGTTCTTCGTCGTCGTGCGCGGCATCTGGATGCTCGTCATCGGCTACGGCTTCGGGCTGTCGATCCCGCACATGCCGCTCTACCTCGCGGAGGCGCTGCTCGTCGAGGGCCTCGCCCTCGTCGTACCGGTCGCGAAGCAGGTCCAGTTCGGCGCGCTCGCCGGGCTCCTCATCGGCACGGTCGGCGTCGCGGCCGAGTGGGCCTGGTCGCAGGTCGCGTTCCCGCTTCCCTGGGGCACGGTCCTGTGGCAGGGGTACGTCCTCGCGGCCGTCATCGGCGTCGCCGGCGGGATCCTCGGTGGCATGACGGGACGCGCTCTGCTGCCGCCGGAGGCGCGCCGCACGCCCACCCCGCGGCTCGCGGCCGGGTTCGCCTTCGCCGCGGCACTCGGCGTCGTCGCCCTCGCCCTGCCGATCCAGGAGCACTCCGCCTGGAAGGCCGACGTGACCGTCACCGCCGCCGGGGCGCACGAGGCCTACCTCACCGTGCGGCTCGATCCCGCGTCCGCGGCCGACAGCGTCGCCTGGTTCAACGTGACGTCCTGGCAGGGCGGTGACCTGGTCGCCGGCCACGGCCTCCGGCTCACCCTCCTGAAGAAGCAGGCCGACGGCAGCTGGCGCACCGCCGGACCGGTCCCGGTCGACGGCGACTACAAGACCGTGCTGCGGCTCGCGACCGGCACGTCGCAGCAGGCCGTCCCGATCTACCTGCCCGAGGACAAGGCGATCCCGGCCGCGCTCGTCCCCGCATCGCCGCACTTCACGCGGTCGTTCGTCCAGGACCAGAAGATCCTGCAGCGCGAGGCCGTCGGCGGGTCGATGGCCTGGAAGCACACCGCCTACTACGTGCTCGGGTTCCTCGCCCTGCTCTGGGTCGCGTCGCTCTCGCTGGGCCTGCGTCGTCTCGACCGGACCGCCGTGGCACCCTCCTCGGTGAAGCCGCTGCGACTGGTGGGAGCACCTGCATGAACCACGTCCGCGTCGCCGTCGTCGGTGCCGGGTTCTCCGGCCTCGGCACGGCCATCAAGCTGGTCCAGTCGGGCCGGGACGACTTCGTGCTGCTCGAGCGCGGGTCCGACATCGGCGGGACGTGGACCGTCAACACCTACCCCGGGTGCGCCTGCGACGTCCCCTCGCAGGTCTACTCGTTCTCGTTCGAGCTGAACCCCGAGTGGTCGCACACCTACGCCCGTCAGCCGGAGATCCGCGACTACCTGCTGAAGGTCACGGAGAAGTACGACCTGCGCCGCCGGGTGGTCTTCGACTGCGACGTCACCGACGCCGTCTGGAACGGGTCGGTCTGGGAGATCGAGACGACCCGGGGCTCCTGGACCGCGGACGTGCTGGTGGGCGCGACCGGTGGCCTGTCCGAGCCGTCGCTGCCGGACATCGCCGGGCTCGCGACGTTCGCCGGCGACAGCTGGCACTCCGCCGAGTGGAACCACGACGTCTCCCTGGAGGGCAAGCGGGTCGGCGTCATCGGCACCGGCTCGTCCGCGATCCAGTTCGTGCCGCAGGTCCAGAAGGTCGCAGGCTCCCTCACGCTCTTCCAGCGCACCGCCTCCTGGGTGCTCCCCCGGTTCGACAAGGACATCCCGGAACGCCGGAAGGCCTTGTACAGAAGGGTTCCCGCCCTGCAGCGGCTCGCCCGCGCCCTCGTCTACACCCGCGTCGAGATCCCGCTCATCGGCTTCCGCTACGACCGCCGCGTCCTCAAGCTCGGCGAGAAGATGGGCCGGTCCATGCTCGAGAAGCAGGTCGCCGACCCCGTCCTGCGCGAGAAGCTGACGCCCACCTTCGACCTCGGCTGCAAGCGCGTCCTGCTCTCGAACACCTACTACCCGGCGCTCGCCGCCGACAACGCCTCCGTCGTCACCGACGCGATCGTGCGCGTCGTCCCGCAGGGCGTCGAGACGGCCGACGGCACCCTCCACGAGCTCGACGTGCTCATCCTCGGCACCGGCTTCAAGGTGCAGGACCCCCCGATCGCGCACCGCGTCTCGGTCGACGGCCGCACCCTGCACGAGATCTGGAAGGGCAACGGCATGGCCGCGCTGCACGGCCTGACCGTCGCCGGCGTCCCGAACTTCTTCTACCTGATGGGCCCCAACACCGCGCTCGGCCACAACTCCGTGCTGCTCATGATCGAGGCCCAGATCGACCACCTCATCCGCGCCCTCGACCTTCTCGACAGCCAGCGGATGCGGACCATCGAGCCGCGCCAGGACGTGCAGGACGCCTACGACCGCAAGATCCAGCGCGAGCTCCGCGGCACGGTCTGGAACTCCGGCGGCTGCAACTCCTGGTACCTCGACGAGAACGGCCGCAACACGGTCCTGTGGCCCACCTTCACGTTCCGCTACATGCGCCAGCCC
>CBIHPE010000113.1:0-12822 GCA_966212015.1 uncultured Frankiales bacterium
GCCGGTGGGTGTTCTCGACGGAGAACCGCGACCAGAAGCGCGTCGCCAAGGCTCTCCACGCGCGCCCTGACCTGGGCCTGCTGGTGACGGTCGCAGCCACCCGCAACCGGGAGGACGCCGAGATGCTCCGCGACGTGCTGCGCGAGGCCGGCGTCCGCGCGTCCATCAGCGAGGACGAGCTCGAGTGCCAGGTGCTCGTGTTCGCCAAGGACGCCGACGCGGCCCGACGCCTCGTCGGCACCGCCAGCTAGAACAGCGGCTCGGGGCCGGACTCCCGACGGACGTCGGCACCGAGCGACACGAGCGCGTCGACGAACCCCTCGTAGCCACGGTCGACGTGGTGGACCTCGTGCACCTCGGTGACGCCCTCCGCGACCAGGCCGGCGAGCACCAGCGCGGCACCCGCCCGGATGTCGTGGGCGGTGACCGGCGCCCCGCTCAGGACCGGCTTGCCGCGCACGACGGCGTGGTGCCCGTCGGTACGCACGTCGGCACCGAGCCGGGACAGCTCGTTGACGAACATCCAGCGGGCCTCGAAGACGTTCTCCGTCACCATCGCGGTGCCCTCGGCGATCGCGTTGAGGGTGAGGACCATCGGCTGCAGATCGGTCGGGAAGCCCGGGTACGGCAGGGTCACGACGTCGACCGCCCGCGGCCGGTCGGTCATGACGACCCGGAAGCCGTGGGGCTCGGAGGTCACCGACGCGCCGGCCGTCACGAGCTTGTCGAGGGCGATGTCGAGGTGGTCGGCGCGGCCCCCGCGGACCGTGATGTCGCCGCGGGTCAGGCACGCCGCGACGGCCCAGGTGCCGGCGACGATCCGATCGGGCAGCGTCGCGTGCGTCGTCGGCCTCAGGGACGAGACCCCCTGCACCTCCAGGGTCGATGTCCCGATGCCACCGATCTTGGCCCCCATACTGACGAGGAACTCGCAGAGGTCGACGAGGTCAGGCTCGCGAGCGGCGTTGTCGATCGTCGTCGTCCCTTCGGCCAGGACCGAAGCGAGGACGAGCGTCTCGGTGGCGCCGACCGACGGGAAGTCGAGCCACACGGGGGCACCGGTCAGCCGCGGCGCGGAGGCGACCAGGTAGCCGTGCTCGACGGTCGCCGTCGCGCCGAGCTTCTCCAGCCCCGCGACGTGCATGTCGAGGCCGCGAGACCCGATCGCGTCCCCACCGGGCAGGGCCACCTTCACCTGGCCGCACCGCGCGAGGAGCGGGCCGAGCACGGTGATCGACGCGCGCATCCGGCGTACGAGGTCGTAGTCGGCCTCGTGCCCCGGGACCGCAGGCACCGTGATGTCGACGGTGCCCTCGCCGCGGACCACGTCGCAGCCGAGGCGACGGAGCAGCTCGCTCATGATCGCGACGTCCAGGATGTCCGGGACGTTCGTGAGGGTCGTGGTGCCCTCGGCGAGCAGCGCCGCTGCCATCAGCTTCAGCACGCTGTTCTTCGCACCGGTGACATCCACCTGACCAGCGAGCCGCGCACCGCCGGTCACCACGAAGCGCTCCACGTCGAACGACTCTAGGTGCCTTACGGTCAAGGGATGCGACGCTCCCTGCTGCTGCTCCCCCTGCTCGTGAGCGCCTGCTCGTCCGGAAGCCCCGCGAGTGCCCCGACCCCCACTCCGGTCCGCACGACAGCCAAGCCCGTGGTGACGAAGCCGGCCTTCGCGGTGACGGTGGTGAGCGGTGCGGTGAAGTTCACGAGCGCCGACCACAACCTGGGCTGCGACATCGAGTCCGCCTACGCGCGCTGCGACCCCGAGCACCGCGACTGGGGCCTTCCGCCGCAGCCGTCCGACTGCGCCAGCGGCTGGGGCCACGGCATCGAGATGCAGGCCGCGACCAAGGCCTCGTTCTTCTGCGGCAGCGACTCGGTGAAGGGCGGCACCCGGGTGCTCGCCCCCGGCCACGCCTTCAAGAACGGCTTCGTGCAGTGCGACGCGATCAGCGCGACGACCATCCACTGCCACGGCACGCAGGACGCGCACGGCTTCACCATCAGCAGGGCGAAGTACGTCCTCGCCTGACGCAACCCTGAGGGCGGACACTGCGTCCTGATGGGCATGGACAAGGCGTTCGAGGACTACGTGGTCGCGCGGTCGGCCGCGCTGCTGCGCACCGCCTACCTGCTCACGGGAAACCGCGCCGACGCCGAGGACCTGCTGCAGACGGCCCTAGCCAAGACCTACCTCGCGTGGGACCGCATCCGGGACCGCGAGGCGCTCGACGGCTACGTCCGCCGCACGCTGGTCAACACCCAGACCAGCTTCTGGCGGCGCAAGCGGCCCGAGAGCCTGTACGACGAGCCCCCTGAGCGGCCCGGGCGCGACGTCCATGCCGACGCCGACCTGCACGACGCGCTCTGGACCGCGCTCGCCAGGCTCGGCAAGAAGCAGCGAGCCATTGTCGTGCTCCGCTACTACGAGGACCTGACCGAGGCCGAGACGGCCTCGCTGCTCGGGATCTCCGTCGGCACCGTCAAGTCCACGACCTCCCGCGCCCTCGCCACCTTGCGCCAAGACGCCTCCCTGCGCGACGACCCCCGCGCCGCCCTGCCCACTGGAGTGACCGCATGAGCCCCATCGACGACGAGCTGCGCGCTCTGCTCACCTCCCGCGCCTCCGACGTGCCACCCGCCCCCGACCCGCTCGGTGGCATCGAGACCAGGGCCCGGGGCCTGCGCCGCCGACGTCTCCTGACGTCCGTGTCTGGTGCAGCCGCCGTCGTGGTGGCGGTCGCTGTCGCCGTACCGCTCCTGGTGTCGGGTACGGACAAGGCCGCCGTGAACAGCCCCGGTGACCCCAGCCCGACGGTCAGCGCGGTGGAGACCCCTTACCGGCCGGCCAACCTGCTTCCGTGGCAGCGCTCGAGCTCGCTGGATCGGTTCGGCTCGTCGAGCAACTACCTCGGCAGGATCGGACAGCTCCTCGGCGAGCAGGACTACGGCAAGGTCGGCTTCGTGCCGCTCTGGGACGGGCCGACCGAGGACGCCTTCGAGGCGACCGTCGGCCAGGCCTGGCTCGGCACGGACGAGGCAAAGCTGGTGACGGTCGGAGACGGCGACCAGCTCGGACCTGTCGTCGACCCGAGCAAGCCCTATGTCGCGTTCGCCGTGGGCAAGACGAAGGGAACGCTGATCGTCGTCGCGGCACCCGACGCCGTCGTCGAGTACGCCGCCGAGGGCGGCAACGGCTGGCAGCAGATCAGCGGGGTCGGCCAGGCCCCTGCCGGTGTGGGGCTCGTGCCGCTCGACGCCGAAGACCCCAACGACTCGATCCGCGTCACGGAGGCGGACGGCACCCAGGTCGTAGCGTCCGCGCCGGACTGGACGCCCGCGTTCACCGGGACGCCCGTGAACGTGCTCGACACCTGGGTGCACCGTGGCGACCCGCAGTCGCTGAGCGACGCCGAGGTCGTGAAGGCCTACGACCACGCTGTCTCGGGTACGGGCGGTCACTACCGCTCGCTCTACGACGGCACCCGCGACGGGCTGCGCTTCACCCTCGGGCAGGCGTGGGCGGCCGGCGAGACGGCTGCGCACACCGTTGCCTACGACAGCGACGGCACGTTCTACCTCGGGCCGGAGACGCCCCGTGACCCGTGGGTGCTCGGCGCGGTCTTCTCGACCGGGGCGGCCAAGGACCTGCTGGTCCTGCTCCCTCGGCCGGGAGCCGGCCGCATCGCCTACTCCCCCGACGCGACCAGCCCGTTCAACGACGTGGCGAGCGGCCGCAGCCAGCAGATGGAGGTCGGGCTCGTCGACCGCGACCCCATGGCGCAGCAGGACCGCGTGCAGGTGCACCGGGGCGACGACTCGATCATCCTCACCGAGGGCATCGCCAAGCTCACGTGCGGCGCCAAGGAGTGCGGCTGACCCCGAGTCCCTGGGACGTCCAGGTCCGACACGCGTGTCGCCGCCCGGATGACCCAGGGACCGCAGGGAGTGGCGGGTTCCGTAGGGTTGGCGGCATGAACGTCCACCTCACGCGCATCTACACCAAGACCGGCGACGGGGGGACGACGGCGCTCGGCGACATGAGCCGGGTCAGCAAGACCGACCCGCGGCTCGCGGCCTACGCGGACGTCGACGAGGCCAACAGCGCGATCGGCGTGGCGCTCGCGCTGGGGCAGCTGCCGGAGGACGTGTGGACGCTGCTCCGTCGGATCCAGAACGACCTGTTCGACGTGGGGGCCGACCTCTCGACGCCCGTGGTGCAGGAGGACCTCGGCTACGAGCCGCTGCGGGTCCTGCCCGAGTACACGACGCGCCTGGAGGAGGCGTGCGACCACTACAACGCGCAGCTGGAGAAGCTGTCGAGCTTCATCCTCCCGGGCGGCACGCCGGGAGCAGCACTGCTCCACGTGGCGCGGACCGTCGTGCGCCGCGCCGAGCGGGCCGTGTGGGCGCTGATCGAGGTCGACGCGGAGCGGACGAACAAGGAGGCGGCGCTCTACCTCAACCGGCTCAGCGACCTGCTCTTCATCCTGTCCCGCTACGCGAACCCCGACGGTGACGTGCTCTGGAAACCGGGCGGCGAGCGGTGAAGCACGGCCTGTTCCTGCCGCTGTTCGACGAGCTCGCCGAGCCGCGCCTGGTCGCGGCGATCGCCGCGGATGCCGAGTCGGCCGGGTGGGACGGCGTGTTCGTCTGGGACCACCTCGACTACCGGGCCCCCGTCACTGGAATCGCGGACCCATGGGTGACGCTGGCCGCCATGGCCATGACGACCGAGTCGGTGCGGCTCGGACCGATGGTCACGCCGCTCCCCCGCCGCCGCCCGCTGAAGGTGGCGCGGGAGGTCGTCTCCCTCGACCGGCTGAGCGGCGGACGGGTGATCCTCGGCGTCGGGATCGGTAGCGACCGGAGCGGCGAGTTCTCGCACACCGGCGAGGAGCTCGACACGCGCGTCCGCGCAGCCATGCTCGACGAGGGCCTCCAGCTGCTGCGCGACGCCTGGACCGGTCAGCCGCTCGACCACCAGGGCCAGCACTACCTCGCCGAGGACCTGTTCGTGCGGCCGACGCCGCTGCAGGAGCGGCTGCCGATCTGGGCGGCCGTCCGCTACGGCAACGCCAACCCGCTGAAGCGCGCGGCGAGGCACGACGGCGTCTTCCCGATCGACATCGACCACCCGGACAAGCTGGCGGAGACCCTCGCCGGGCTCGAGATCCCCAACCGGCCGTTCGACGTCGCGGTCGGTGCCCAGGACGAGACGGACCCGCGGCCCTACGAGGCGGTCGGCGCGACCTGGTGGATGCGCGGGTTCTCGCCGTTCGGCCTCACCGAGGACGAGGTGCGGAGCGTGCTGGCTGCGGGTCCGCTCCGCTGAGCGAGCCGGTGAGCCGCGTCAGGACCGCGGCGAGCTGTGCCAGGTCGGCGTCCGACCACGACGCCAACCGCGCGCCCAGCGCTGCCGACCACTCCTGACGGAGCTGCTGGCCCACGCGAGCGCCCGTTTCGGTCAGCGTCAGGACCCGCACCCTTCGGTCCTCGCCGAAGTCACGGCGTACCAGGCCGGCGTCGGCCAGGGCCGAGACGGTGCGGCTGAGGTTGGAGGCATCGACGTCCAGGAGCAGGGCCAGGTCGGCCAGCCGGAGCGGCCCGTGGGCCTGCACCGCCCACAACGCAGCAGCCTGCGAGCGCGGCAGCGTCACCCCGACCTTGTGCGCCATGAAGGCGTGCGCCCGCGGGTCGCCGGCGTAGCCGACGATCGCCTCGAGCTGCTGGTGGAGGGCCTCCAGCGCCACCGACCGCTTTGACATGCACCAGATCCTAGAAGTATGTAGGTGTACCAACAATCTGGAGGCGGCAGTGCAGCTCGACGGACGCGTGGCCCTGGTGACCGGCGGGGCGGAGGGCATCGGGCGCGGGATCGCCAAGCGGTACGTCGACGAGGGCGCCCGCGTGATGATCGCCGACGTGAACGCGGACCTCGGGGCGAAGACCGCTGCAGAGCTCGGGACCTCGTTCGTCAAGTGCGACGTGAGGACCGACGCGGCCGCCGCCGTGCAGCGGACGGTCGAGGAGCTCGGCACCATCGACATCCTCGTCAACAACGCCTGGGGCGGCGGCGAGATCAGCCGGGTCGAGAACAAGACCCGCGAGGGGTTCGAGAACGGCTTCGGCGTCGGGTTCTTCGGCCCCTACGACGCGATGCGCGCGGCCTTCCCGGTCATGAAGGCCAAGGGGTACGGCCGGATCATCAGCATGTGCAGCCTCAACGGCGTCAACGCGCACATCGGCTCGGTCGAGTACAACGCGGCGAAGGAGGCGCTGCGGACCCTCACCCGGACCGCGGCGCGCGAGTGGGCCGCGACGGGCATCGTCGCCAACGTCATCTGCCCCGCAGCCGTGTCCGCGGCCCTGGAGCGCGTGCTCGTCACCAACCCGGAGATCGGCGAGATGGCCGGCTCGATGATCCCGATGGGTCGGATGGGCGACCCGTACGAGGACATCGCCCCGGTCGCCGTCTTCCTCGCCAGCGAGGGCGCGCGCTACCTCACCGGCAACACCCTGTTCGTCGACGGCGGCTCGCACATCAACGGGTCGGCGTGGGCGCCGGAGTTGCCCGAATGAGGTACGGCCCGTGGGCCCTCATCACCGGCGGCTCGGAGGGCGTGGGCTCGGCGTTCGCCCGTCAGCTGGCCGCGTCGGGCGTCTCGAGCGTCCTGGTCGCCCGCAAGCCCGAGCCCCTCGAGCAGACCGCCGCGGAGGTCCGCGAGCGGGGCGTCGAGTGCCGGACGCTGAGCCTGGACCTCACCGCCGGGGTGGGCGAGATCCTCGACGCCACAGCAGATCTCGACCTCGGGCTGCTTGTCCTCAACGCCGGCGCCAACTCCTACGGGCACGACTACGTCGACGGGGACCCGGCCGGTCACCAGCAGGTCGTCGACCTCAACGTCACGGCCGCGATGCCGCTGCTCCAGCACGTCGGCGCCCGCCTGAAGGCACGCGGCAGCGGCGGCATCATCACGGTGGGCTCGATGGCGGGCTACGTCGGGCAGGAGCGGATCGCGACGTACGCAGCGGTGAAGGCCTTCCAACGGGTCCTCACCGAGGGGCTGTGGCTGGAGCTGCAGCCGCACGGCGTCGACGTGCTGCACCTCGTGCTAGGGCTGAACCGCACGCCCGCGATGGAGCGAGCCGGGATGAGGCTCGACGGGGCCGCCGATCCCGAGGACGTCGCGCGCGAGGGGCTCGAGCAGCTCCCGCACGGCCCCGTCCACGTCATGGGCGGGACCAAGGTCGCCGAGCAGCTCAGCCGCTATCCGCGAGATGCTCTGGTCCGCGGGTTCGCGGAGATGCTGAGAGGGCGGTATGAGCAGCCGAACGAGCACTGACGACGTGGTCGCCATCACCCAGCTGGTCGCGGCCTACGGGCCGGCCGTGGACACCGGAGACGGCGACGCGGTGGCGGCGCTGTTCGCCGAGGACGGTTGGTACGACGTGGCGGGCATGCGCTTCGAGGGCCGCGCGCAGATCGCTGCGATGGTGCACGGCGGCGGTCACCAGGGGCTCATCGCGGAGGGCGTCGCCCACGTCATGGGCCCGCCGCACGTCGTGGTCGACGGCGACACCGCGACCGCGGTGAACCAGTCCGTCGTCTTCCGCAAGACGCACGTGTGGCGGGTCGCTGCCAACCGCTGGACGTTCGTCCGCACCGCGGACGGCTGGCTCGTCCAGAGCCGCGTGAACCGGCTGCTGGACGGCGCGCAGGAGGCGCGCGACCTGCTGCGTCAGGAACGGCGCGCGTAGAGCTCCAGGAGGGTCTCCGCAGTGTCGGCCGCGGCGACGAGCTGCGAGCTGACGAAGGGGTACTCGACCGACGCCCGATAGCCCGGCAGCGTGCGCTCGAGGTCCTCCGCGGCGACGTGCTCGAAGCCCATCGACCAGTCCTTGAACTGCCGGGCCTGCGTCGGGCCGTCCTCGAGCACGCGGAGGTCGGTGTGCCGGGGGTCGAGCCGGATCCGGTCCCACACGACCTCGAGGTCGTCGTCCTCGCCCTCGAACAGCTGCAGGAAGCTGCGGGCGGCGTAGACCAGCATCCCGGTCACGTGCCGGTCCTCGTTGACGGCCCGGGCCTTCAGCAGCAGGTCGACGAGCTCCTGCTCCTCGAAGTCGTGCATCGCCCGGCTCGCGTAGATCACTTTCCGCACGGAAACGACCCTAATCAGGCCGGTAGCGTCGCGCCAGGCGGCCGGGCCTCGAGCCAGGCGAGGAAGCCCGTGAGCGCAGACGGGTCGAGCGCGATCTCCGTCGACCCGGTCGGGGTCACCAGCTCGATGACCTCGACGCCCTTGAGCAGGGCCAGCGCCTCGGGACCCTTCGGCTGACGGCGGCCCTTCACCTCGACGTCCCGCCGCGAGAGCGTGCGACGCGGCCGCGGGCTGAGGCTGAACACCCGGAACCACTGCAGGTCGTCGCCCGCGTAGCGGCCCACGCCAAGGACCCAGCCGCCGCCGTGCCGCCTGTCCTTCAGCCGCAGCGACACCTCGATGGCAGCGCCCTCGCGGGCCAGCAGCCGACGCCGGGCCGAGATCGCCAGGAACGGCACCAGGACGAGCAGGACCGCTCCGACGAGCAGGTCCAGGGTCAGCACGGGTCTGGGTGCCGTGGTGGCCGGGTTGCCTAGGCCGGGACCGCTTCGCCGGGCAGCGTGGCCGTCTCGGCCAGGATCGTGACGCCCTCGTCGGTGACCGAGAGGAACCCCCCGCTGACGGTCACGGCGAGCTCACCACCCGACTCCTGCTGGATGCGGACGTCGAAGCCCTCAGCCAGCTGGCCCAGCAGCGGAGCGTGGCCCGGCAGGATGCCGATCTCGCCCTCCGTCGTCCGGGCGATGACCATGCTGGCCTCGCCGCTCCAGACCTCGCGCTCGACCGAGACCAGCTCGACGTGCAGAGCCACGGGGATCCTCCAGGCAGTTCAGTTCTTCAGGCGGTCAGGTGATCCTACCGGTTGAGCCGCTCGCGCAGATCGGCGGCTCCGGCCAGCAGATCGGCCTCCGACGCCGGCGGGAGCAGCTCCTCCCACTCGACCAGGAACGACCCGCGGAGGTCGAGGTAGCCGAACGGCCGAGGGAAGAACCAGACGTGGAAGTGCTCACCCCCGTCGCCCCAGAAGTGCATGTGCACGCGGCCGACGCGCCCGTCGCCGTACCCCGGGCTGCCCGCCTCCCGGGACAGCAGCGCCTGCGTGATCCGCTGGCACATGACGCCGAACGTCGCCGCCTCCTCGGGCGTCAGCTCGGCGATCCCGTTGGCGTGCCGCTTCGAGTGCAGCATCGCGCTGCCGGGGAACGTCATGTCCCGGTGCAGCGCCCGCACCCGCCACAGGTCGTCCTCGTACAGGTCCCACTGGTCCGGCACGTGCTCGCAGGCGTCGCAGCCCACTCCGCCGGCGCCGTGCAGCGACGGCTCGACCGCGACCGGCGGCGCCAGCTGCTTCAGCGGGAGCTCGTTCTCGTCGGCGCCGACCCAGGGGTGCGTCATGCCCCCATCCAAGCCGAAAGCCCGGCCCCTTCGCAGGGACCGGGCTCCCGGGACGTACTGGTGGCGACTAGCTCTGCAGCTTCTTCGCGTTCGCCTCGACGTCGTCGAGACCACCGCAGAGGAAGAACGCCTGCTCGGGGATGTGGTCGTAGTCGCCCTGGCACAGCCGCTTGAAGGCGTCGATCGTCTCGTCGAGCGGGACGAACTTGCCGGGCTGACCGGTGAACTGCTCGGCCACGAAGAACGGCTGCGACAGGAAGCGCTGGATGCGGCGAGCCCGGTTGACGAGGACCTTGTCCTCCTCCGAGAGCTCGTCGATGCCGAGGATGGCGATGATGTCCTGCAGCTCCTTGTACTTCTGCAGGATGCGCTGGACCTCGCGCGCGGTGTTGTAGTGGTCGTCGCCGAGGTACTTCGGGTCGAGGATGCGCGACGTGGAGTCGAGCGGGTCGACGGCCGGGTAGATGCCCAGCTCCGAGATGGCGCGGTTGAGGACCGTGGTGGCGTCGAGGTGCGTGAACGCGTTGTGCGGCGCCGGGTCGGTGATGTCGTCGGCGGGCACGTAGATGGCCTGGAGCGACGTGATCGAGTGACCACGCGTCGAGGTGATGCGCTCCTGGAGCACACCCATCTCGTCGGCGAGCGTCGGCTGGTAGCCGACGGCGCTCGGCATGCGGCCGAGGAGGGTGGAGACCTCGGAACCGGCCTGCGTGAAGCGGAAGATGTTGTCGATGAACAGCAGCACGTCCTGCTTCTGCACGTCGCGGAAGTACTCGGCCATCGTGAGGGCCGACAGGGCGACGCGGAGGCGGGTGCCCGGCGGCTCGTCCATCTGGCCGAAGACGAGCGCCGTGTCGTTGATGACGCCGGACTCGGTCATCTCACCGAACAGGTCGTTGCCCTCGCGGGTGCGCTCGCCGACACCGGCGAACACCGACACGCCACCGAACTCCTTGGCGACGCGGCGGATCATCTCCTGGATGACGACGGTCTTGCCGACACCGGCACCACCGAACAGGCCGATCTTGCCGCCTCGCACGTAGGGGGCGAGCAGGTCGACGACCTTGATGCCGGTCGTGAACATCTCGGTCTTGGACTCGAGGGTGTCGAACGCCGGCGACGGGCGGTGGATGCCCCAGCGGGTGACCTCGCCGAGCTCCTCCTCGGAGATGTCGAGCGGCTTGCCGAGGGCGTTGAACACGTGGCCCTTGGTCTTGTCGCCGACGGGCACCGAGATCGAGTTGCCGGTGTCCTTCACGGGCGCGCCGCGGACCAGGCCGTCGGTCGGCTGCATCGAGATGGCACGGACCAGGTTGTCGCCGATGTGCTGCGCGACCTCCAGCGTCAGCGTGACGGTCTCACCACCCATCGTGCGGTCGACCTCGAGAGCGTTGTAGATCTCGGGCATCTCGTCGGGACCGAACTCCACGTCGACGACCGGGCCGATGACACGCGCGACGCGTCCGGTGCCACCCGCCGGTCGCTGGGTGGTCTCTTCTGCGTTGCCAGAAATGGCGGTGGTCATTGCGGTCACTCACTCCCTGCCGAGGCGAGCGCACTCGCGCCGCCGACGATCTCGCTGATCTCTTGGGTGATCTCTGCCTGACGTGCGGCGTTGGCCGCCCGCGTCAGGGTCTTGATGAGCTCCTCCGCGTTGTCCGTCGCGGCCTTCATGGCGCGACGGCGGGACGCGGACTCGGACGCGGCAGACGCCAGCAGGCTGGCGTAGACGCGGGTCTCGACGTAGCGCGGCAGCAGAGCGTCGAGCAGGGCCTCCGGGCCGGGCTCGAACTCGTACAGCGGCAGCGGTCCGTCCGGCGGCGGCGCGTCCGACTCCTCGACGACGAGGGGCAGCACGCGCACGGCCGTGGCCTTCTGCGTCAGCGCGGAGACGTACTCCGTGAAGACGATGTGGATCTCGTCGACGCCACCGTCCTCGGTGGCGCGGACGAACGCCTCGATGAGGGTGTCCGCGACCTCCTTGGCGTCGGCGTACGACGGCTTCTCGGAGAAGCCGGTCCAGGCCTGCTCCACCGGGCGACCCCGGAACCGGTAGAAGCCGGCGCCCTTGCGGCCCACGAGGTAGGTGACGGGCTCCTTGCCCTCGCTGCGGAGCAGGTTGCCGAGCGCCTCGGCCTGCTTCACGGCGTTGGACGAGTAGCCGCCGGCCAGGCCGCGGTCGCTGGTGATGACCAGGACGGCGGCGCGGGTCGGGTTGGGCTTCTCGTTGACGAGCGGGTGGTCGATCGTCGACTGCGACGCGAGGGCGGAGAGCACGCGCGTGATCTCGCGCTCGTAGGGCAGCGCGGCGTTGACCGCCTGCTGCGCCTTCGCGATGCGAGACGCGGCGATGAGCTCCATCGCCTTCGTGATCTTCTTGGTCGACTGCACCGCCTTGATGCGGCGGCGGTAGACCCTGAGCTGGGCGCCCATCAGGCGGCCGGGTCACCAGGGTTGTCGGCCTGCGGCTTGTACGCCGTGACGCGCTCCTGGCCCTCGGCGCCCTTGGCCATCGGGTCGACCGCTGCCTCGTTGAGCGGCTTGCCCTCGGACGTCTGGAACAGCTTGATGAAGTCCTCGACGGCCTTGTCGAGCTGCTCGATGGTGGCGTCCTCGAGCTTGCCCGTCTGCGTGATGGCGTCGTAGATGCCCTGGTGCTTCTGGCCGATGTAGTCGAGCAGCTCGGCCTCGAAGCGGCGGACGTCGCCGACGGGCACGAGGTCGACCTTGCCGTTGGTGCCGGCCCAGATCGACACGACCTGGCGCTCGACGGCGAACGGGGCGTACTGGCCCTGCTTCAGCAGCTCGACGAGGCGCTGACCGCGGTCGAGCTGGGCCTTCGAGGCCTTGTCGAGGTCGGAGGCGAAGGCCGAGAAGGCCTCCAGCTCGCGGAACTGGGCGAGGTCGAGGCGCAGGCGGCCGGAGACCGACTTCATCGCCTTCACCTGGGCGTTGCCACCCACGCGGGAGACCGAGATGCCGACGTTGATGGCCGGGCGGACACCCGCGTTGAACAGGTCGGACTCGAGGAAGATCTGGCCGTCGGTGATCGAGATGACGTTGGTCGGGATGAACGCCGAGACGTCGTTGGCCTTGGTCTCGATGATCGGCAGACCGGTCATCGAGCCCGCGCCGAGGTCGTCGGACAGCTTGGCGCAGCGCTCCAGCAGGCGGGAGTGCAGGTAGAACACGTCACCGGGGTAGGCCTCGCGGCCCGGCGGGCGGCGCAGCAGCAGCGACACGGCGCGGTAGGCCTCGGCCTGCTTGGACAGGTCGTCGAACACGATGAGGACGTGCTTGCCCTGGTACATCCAGTGCTGGC
>CBIHPE010000114.1:0-12531 GCA_966212015.1 uncultured Frankiales bacterium
CTGCTCGTCCTCGGAGCCGACCTCGGCACCGGTGCCGTACTCGCCGCCGTCGTAGATGACCCGGTCGAGGTGGGCTGAGGCCTGCAGCGCGATGAACCCCGGCTCCTCCTCGCCGTCGAGCGGCTCCCTGTTGGCCTGCGCGATGAGCTCGTCGGCGAGGAACTTCTCCTTCTGCGGCCCGTCCAGGGCGTGGTCGCGCTGGGCCTCCATCTCGGCCGCGAGCCCCATGAGCACGGGTACGGACGGCAGGAAGACCGAGGCCGTCTCCCCTACCCGGCGGGCCCGCACGAAGCGGCCGACGGCCTGGGCGAAGAACAGCGGCGTCTGGGTCGACGTGCCGTAGACGCCGACGGCCAGCCGCGGGATGTCGACGCCCTCCGACACCATCCGGACGGCGACCAGCCAGCGCTCCTTCGAGGCCTCGAAGGCACCGATCTTCTTCGACGCCGACGGGTCGTCGGAGAGCACCACCGTCGGGGCGACGCCGGTGATGCCCTCGAGCAGCTCGGCGTAGAGCTTCGCGTTCTTGTGGTCCGACGCGATGACCATGCCGCCCGCGTCGGGCATGCCGCGGCGCACCTCGGACAGCCGGGTGTCGGCGGCCTGCAGGACGGCCGGCATCCAGTCGCCGTGCGGGTCGAGCGCGGTGCGCCAGGCGTGGGCCGTCTGCTCGACGGTGAGGGGCTCGCCGAGGGTCGCGGTGATCTCGTCGCCGGCCCGGGTCTTCCAGGTCGCGGTGCCGCTGTAGGCCATGAAGATCACGGGGCGGACGACGCCGTCGCGGAGGGCGTCGGCGTAGCCGTAGGAGTGGTCCGAGGCCGAGCGCGTGATGCCGTCGCTGCCGCGCTCGTAGCGGACGAACGGGATCGGGTTGGTGTCGGACCGGAACGGGGTTCCCGTGAGCGCCAGGCGACGGGTCGCGGGCTCGAAGGCCTCCTTGACGGCGTCGCCCCACGACTTGGCGTCGCCGGCGTGGTGGATCTCGTCGAGGATCACGAGGGTCCGCCGGCGCTCCGTGCGGGCGCGGTGCAGCAGCGGGTGGGCAGCCACGCCCGCGTAGGTGACGGCGACGCCGTGGAAGTCCGACGACGTCGAGCCCATGGCGTTCTTGAAGCCGGGGTCGAGCGAGATCCCGACGCGAGCCGCTGCGAGGGCCCACTGGGTCTTCAGGTGCTCCGTGGGGGCCACGACGGTGACCGCCTGGACCGCGCCGGAGGCCAGCAGCTCGGAGGCGACCCGGAGGGCGAAGGTGGTCTTCCCGGCGCCCGGCGTCGCGACCGCGAGGAAGTCGCGGGGCTGCTGGCGCAGGTAGGTCACCAGCGCAGCGCGCTGCCAGGCCCGCAGCGGAGCACCCTGAGGGGCAGGCGTGGTGCTGTCGAGCTCGGCGGTCAACGTTCTCGCTTTCATCGGGCGCCCCGCGCCGCATGTCACAGGGGGCTCGAGAACCCTAGGCGAGCCGGGTGACGGAACGGCCTCTCCCACGCCGTGTCACAAGGAAGAAACAACGAGGTTGGACACTGTCGCCGTGCCTGTCTGCCCGGTCCGCCGCGAGTCGAAGGTCCTGCACGGCTACAAGCGGGCGTACCTGCTCGCCGGACCCCGTCTCGGGACCGCCCCCGTCCTGTGGCTGATCCACGGGATCGGCGACTCCAGCCAGGTCTGGAACGCCGTGCTGCCGCTGCTCGCGGAGCGCTACACGGTCGTGGCGCCGGACCTGCTCGGGCACGGCCAGTCGGACAAGCCGCGGGCCGACTACAGCGTCGGCGGCTTCGCCAACGGCATGCGCGACCTGATGGTCGTGCTCGGCGTGGAGCGGGCCACGATCGTCGGGCACAGCCTCGGTGGCGGCGTCGCGCAGCAGTTCGCCTACCAGTACCCCGAGCGGGTCGAGCGGCTCGTGCTGGTCGCCTCCGGCGGCCTCGGCGCGGAGGTCAACCCGTTCTTCCGGTTGGCCAGCGTGCCGGGCGCCGGGCACGCCATCGCCCTGTCGGCGCAGCCGCCGGTCCGGAGGACGGTGCTGGCCGCGTCCCGGCTGCTCGCGAGGGCCGGCGTGCTCTTCGACCCGGCGGACGTCGACGAGGTCTCGGACATCTGGAGGTCGCTGGGCGACCGGGCGACCCGCACCGCCTTCCTGCGGACCCTGCGCTCCGTCGTCGACTACCGCGGGCAGGCCGTGAGCAGCCGTGACCGCATGTACCTCGCCGCCACGATCCCGACGCTCATGGTCTGGGGTGCGCGCGATCCCGTGCTGCCGGTCCGGCACGCGCGTGCCGTGTGCGACGAGCTGCCGAACGTCGGCCTGCACGTCGTCGCCCGTGCCGGTCACATGCCCCAGCTGTCCTCGCCCAAGGGGTTCTCGGAGGCGGTCACGACCTTCGTCGCCAGCACCTCTCCCGCGGTCCACGACCCAGAGCTCTGGCGCTCGCTGATGGCGGGAGTCGACGACGACGAGCTGAGATCGATCACAGCCGGTTAGCCCTGTGATTCAAGGGGAAGAGGGTCATCACCCCTGCAACACTGCGACGAAGGAGACCCCCCAATGATCGCGCTCGGCGTCATCCTCATGATTCTCGGCCTGCTGTTCGCCGGTGCCCACGTCCTGTTCACCATCGGCATCATCTTGCTGCTGGTCGGACTGGTCCTCAACTTCGTCCCGATGGGCGGTAGCCGCCGCCGGGTCTGGTGACCCGGGCGGTGGGTCTGCACCCCCTCAGCAGACCCACTGCCAGTGACCGTGACGGGCCCCGACGGGCGTCAGATCCTTGACGACCGACGGGGCCTTCGTCATGAGCGCAGCCGGACGGTGCAGCACCGGAGCGGTGCGGGTGTAGCGCGACGGCGCGCTGTTGCCCTCGACGAACGGCGCCCTGGACACCTCGTCGGAGTGGGCGCCGGTGTAGCGCAGCACGTAGAGCCCGAGGTCGATGTCCACGACGTAGACCAGCCCGTCCTGGACGACCGGGTAGCTCCACATCGCGCCGAGCCGCCGGTCGCGCTTGCTGCCGGCGAAGAACAGCCGGCTGTCGCGCTCGTTGGGCTCGGTCGAGCCCTTGGGTACGAAGACGCCGGTCTCGACGAGCCGGTTGGGGTTGCTCGTGTCGACGGCCCGCAGTCCGCCGGAGTACCAGGTCAGCAGCGTGACGTGCGGGAAGTTGGTCTGGTTGTGCGCGGTGAAGGTGCCGTTGGCGGCCTGGGCCTTGGCGCAGTCGTTCTCGGGCAACCGGTACTGCCCCGCCAGCTTGAGGTTGGTCGGATCGGTCATGTCGGCCACCCGGAGCCAGCCGAAGGGGCAGGAGCGGCCGGCGGCGGCGTACTCCTCCTGGACCATGACCCCGTAGGGACGGCCGGGGACGGGCACGTTGCCGTGCACGTTGGCGCCGTAGTCGAGGGTGGTGAGGCCGAGCGGCTTCATCACCGGCAGTCCGCCCGGCGACGCGAGCCCGCTCGTGTCGAGGACGTAGGTGCCGTAGTCCCAACCGCCGACGTAGGCGCGCGTCCCGTCGTCGCTCACCGCGATCGAGTGGATGTAGGACGCCGGCTGCTGCCCGTTGACGGTGTCGCCGATCCCGTGGGTCTCCTGCTGCGGCGCCGTGTAGGTGCTGACCAGCTTCGGCGCGGTCGGGTCGGTGAGGTCGATGACGTTGAGGTCGGGCCCGTAGATCGTCGTCGTGACGTAGGCCAGGACCCGACCGGGGTGCTTCGGGTCCTTCCAGAGGAAGAACTCGTGCGGCGCCCGCACGCCGAAGTCGTAGGTGCTGACGAGCCGCGGCTTCCGGCAGTCCTTGCTGATGTCGTAGACCTGCAGGTCGTTGCCCGAGTAGCTGCGGCCGCCGGTGAGGTCCGAACCGATGTAGGGCGAGTAGTCGAGGACCACGAGCAGCCCGAGGCCCCTGTCGGCGCGCAGCTCGCGCTGGGTCGTGTCCCCGCGGGCCGCGATCGTGCCCACCCTGGTCGGCCTCGACGGGTCGGCGACGTCGACGATCGCGATCCCGGCGCCCTTGCGCGGCGTCGCGGCGTACGACCGGTCGCCGACGTAGGCGCAGCGCCCCGCGAGGGCGAGCGGGCTGTTCATGCCCCGGCCGCCGAGGTCGGTGTGCCCCACCAGCTGAAAGCCCTTGATGGTGCCGGGGGTGGACGGCGACCCGACGGTCGTGACCGGCCCCGCCTGGGCGGGCGTCAGTGGGAGCAGCAGCCCGAGGGCGACGAGGACCAGCCAGGAACGGCGCATACCGGACCCTTTCGACGCGCTGCGGTCAGCTCCTGCCGCGGACCGCTCCGGCAGTCAGGAGCAGTCCGAGCCCGAGGGCGGCCAGCCACGGCGTGAGGCCCGTGCTCGGGAGCGGCGACCCGCCGCCGTCGACCGGCTTCGGTGCGGCAATCGCCCGCCCGCAGACGACGGGGCTGGCGTTCGCGTCGGCCGTGCCGTCCGGTCCGCCGTTGCAGTTGCCGTAGCGGTCGGTCGCCCCACCCACGGGCACCGTCCCGCCGACGCGCCGGATCGTCGCGCCGTCCGCCGTCGGCGGTCGGTAGGTCAGGTCGACGTTCGTGACCGCGGCGGGATAGCGGACCTGGTCGCCGGCGACCGACAGCGTTGTCGCCACCGTCACCGCGAAGGGCGCCGACCGGAGCGTGTAGTGGTTGGCCTGGACGAGGAACCGGTAGGACCCGACCGGCTGGTCCCGGGGCACCTCCCACTCCGCGGTGTAGCGGCCGTTGTCGTCGACCTTCCAGAGGATCTGCAGCCCGAAGTCGTTCACCGCCACGTGGCCGCCGCGCTCGACCGACACGAACGGCTTGCCGACCCGCATGTCGAGCCCCTTGGCGCCGCCGTCCCAGACGAGCTGGGCGCGCTGCAGCCGCTGGGTCGTGGCGGGCTGGCTGACGACCGTCGCCGAGGATGCGCCCGTCCCGAAGCGAGCGGCGTGGTCGTTCGCGCCGTTGCGCGGGTCGGCGTCGTAGGGCGCCGCGGCTGCGGTCCCGGTGACCAGGGCCTTCGTCAGCAGCTGGAGCTGCTCGAGGAGCAGGACCGACGACTCGCGGCCGTACATCGTGGAGCCGCCCTCGTAGTGCTGCGCGTCGTACTCCTGCGGGCTCGTGAAGTAGCTGAGGTACTCGTTCGCGAGCCCGGACAGCTGCACGCCGGAGATGCCGTGACCGGCCGCCATCAGCGCGATGGCGCCCCGGACCCGGCGGCCCATGTCGACGGTCATCTCCCCCGGGATCGTCGCGATCAGGTGGCTGCCGACGCGAGCCACGGTGAGGGGTACGGCCTTCGGCGTCGAGCCGGGGCTGACGAGGCCCGTGGGGATGACGACCTTGTGCCCCTGCGGTGCGTCCAGCGGGTCGACCGTCGGCGACGCCACGCCCTCGAACGGCTGCTTGGTGATGTCGTAGAGCGGGCCGCGCCCCTCCTCGGAACCCGTGAAGAGCGGCAGCCCAGGCGTCGCGGTCGACGAGACCGGACCGTCGGCGGTGTCCTGGCCGCAGAAG
Organism: uncultured Frankiales bacterium; assembly: GCA_966212015.1. Taxonomy (GTDB): domain Bacteria; phylum Actinomycetota; class Actinomycetes; order Mycobacteriales; family SCTD01; genus RYN-111. The sequence goes on from CBIHPE010000114.1 coordinate 5,491, forward strand.
CACATCCGGGTCCAGCGGGTGGCCAGCGCCGGGTTGCCGTCGAGGTGCTTGCCCGCCAAGGTCCAGGCCCTCATGAACGCGTCGGCCTCGACCCGTCCCACGTAGTCCGCTGCAGCTGGGCCGGAGCGGCGCAGGCCTGCGGACTGGTCGCCCTCGTCGGTGTTGCCGTAGGCGTTGACGACGTCCTGTCCTGGCGGGACGTGCCCGAGCCGCCGGATCCGCTGCTCGACCAGCCGGGTCGCAGAGCCGTGGTGATCGGCGTTGTAGAAGCCGAACTCGAACTTGTTCACCGTCCCGTGGTCGGCGAACGTCGACCACATGCCCACCGGCCCGACCCCGTCCTTGTCGACGCGCATCACCTGCACCTCGGGGTCGATCGTGTCGAGGTAGCCCTTCGGGTCGTCGCTGACCTTGCCCTGGCCGTAGGCCTTGGTGATGCCGTGGTCCCGCAGGTGCGCCTCGAGGCTGCGGTTGGCCGTGAGTCCCGAGAGCGTCGTCGTGGCCCACCCGACCTTGCCGGGGGCGAGGTCGTCGTCGGCCCGCTGGATCGCCAGCACCAGCTGGCGCACCTCGAAGGAGTACAGCTGGGGGTCGAGGGCGCCGGTCACGTTCTGGTCGGTCAGCGTGCTGGTCGTCATGAAGACCGTGTTGTAGGTGAGGAACGGGTAGTAGCCGCTCGGCGCGGCATGCGTGTGGCTCGCCGACACGATGATGTTCGTCTCGCTGAAGCCGCGGTTGGCGAGGCGCAGCGCCGCCGACTTGACGACGCCGCCCGCGATGCCGTTGAGGTCCTCGGCCACCAGGGCGATCTTCTGGGAGCCGCGCTTCAGCACGATGGCCCGGGCCTCGATCCGGGTGTGCACACCGCGGAGCACGGCGTCGGAGCGCACCCAGCCCTGCATGTAGTAGCCGGTCGGGCTGGTGATGTCCGCGCGGCCCACGCCGACCTGAAGGGTGTCGGCCGCCTGCGCCCGCGTCGAGGTGAGGAACAGCAGCGGCAGCAGGAGCAGCAGGGGGGCCAGGCGACGAACGTGAGGGGTTGTCACGTTCGACAACATCCCACGTGCGGCCCGGGCGGTCTAGGACGCGGTCACGAAGTCGATGAGGTGCTCCACGCACTGCAGCAGCGGCACCTCGAGGTCGGCGTAGGTGCTGACCCGCGACAGCACCCGCTGCCAGCCCTCCCAGGTCTCGCCCCAGCCGAGCTGCCGGCAGACGCCGGTCTTCCAGTCCTGCCCCCGCGGCACCGTCGGCCAGGCCCGGATGCCGACGGCCGCGGGCTTCACGGCCTCCCACACGTCGACGTAGGGGTGGCCGAGCACGAGCACGTCGGGGTGGCTCACGCCGGCGACGATGCGCGACTCCTTCGAGCCGGGGACGAGGTGGTCGACGAGGACCCCGAGTCGCTGTTTCGGCCCAGGCCGAAACGAGCGCACGTGTCCCGCGAGGTCATCGATGCCGTCGAGCGGCTCGACGACGATCCCCTCGACGCGCAGGTCGTGGCCCCAGACCTTCTCAACCAGGTCGGCGTCGTGCTTGCCCTCGACCCAGATCCGGCTCCCTCGCGCGACCCGCGCCTTGAGCCCAGCGACGTGCACCGACCCACTGGCCGATCGCGCCGGTCCGGAGGCGGCTGCCACCGGCCGTACCAGGGTCACCGGCTTGCCCTCCAGCAGGAAGACGCCGAGCGGGAAGACGCGCACCTTGCCGCGCCGGTCCTCGAGGCTGACGTTCTCCTTGTCGCACTCCACGACCGCGCCGCACCAGCCCGTGAGGACCTCCTCGACGACCAGCCCGCGATCGGCAGGGGTGGCCGGTGGCGGCACCTTCCGGGGCGCGGCGAGGTCGATCCCGTCGTACATGCCCTCGACGCTAGGCGGCTTCGGCGGCCGGTCCTCCTAGGCTGGCGGGCGTGTCGCTGACCCTGCCGCCGCGGAGCGCCCTGCTCGCGTGCTGGACGACGGCCTGGCTGGCCGGCGAGGCCTCCCTGCCGGACCTCGTGGAGCGGGTCGCGGCTCACGACGACGAGCACACCGTGACCGGCCTGTGGGTGGACGACCTCGAGCTCGAGCAGGGCGTCGCCCGGCTGCGGGCCGAGGGCGTGAGGCGGACCCGGCTCGTGCTCCCCGCGCCGGGAGACCCCCTCGGCCTGCCCGGTCCCGGTCCCTTCACCAGCGCGGCCCTCGTCGCCGGTGAGGGGGTGATCGCCCTGCGCGAGGACGGGAGCGGGTACGGACTGGTGCCGGCGCTCACGAGCCACGGGTCGGAGCTCGACGGCACCGTCACGACGGTGCAGTGGCAGACCTTCCCGGTGGAGGTGGCCGGTCCCGACCCTGGGCCGTTCCTGCACGAGGCGGAGCACGACCTGCGGGTCGGCGTGATGGAGGCGGCTCGCGCCATGGCGGACCTCGACGTGGCTCGGTGGAACCCGGAGATCGGCGACGCGCTCGACGACCTGCGGCGCCAGCACCGGCAGGGCATCGACGAGGACGAGCTGCCCGCCTCGTGGCCGCCGCGAGCCCGCGACGTGCTGGTCCGCTCCCGACAGCTCGCGGCCCTCATCAACCTGGCCCAGGAGGACGTCGGAGGCGCCATCGACGCCCGCGAGGCCGACGCCCGGGCGAAGGTGCTCCGCGACCTGGCCAAGGTGGTCCGGAGGGCGCGCGTGGCCGCCTACAACGCGACATGAGCCTGCTCGTCACCGTCACCGGCCGCGACCACCCCGGTGTCACGGCTGCGCTGATGGACGTGCTCGACCGGCACGGCGCCAGCGTCGACGACGTCGAGCAGGTCGTGGTCCACGGGCGGCTGCTGCTGGGCGTCGTGATCGCCGGCGAGGGCGACGGCACCGACGTCATGCGCGACCTCCGCGCCGTCGCCGACGACCTCAGGGTCACGGTCGAGTTCACCCCGCTGGAGGAGGCAGAGGCCCGGGCTCGCGTCACGCACCACGTGGTCGTCCTCGGCGCCCCGCTGCCGCCTGCCGCGCTGGGTGCCGTGACCCGGGCCATCGCGACGGAGGGCGCCAACATCGAGGGCATCACGCGGCTCTCGAGCTGGCCCGCGCAGTCGTTCGAGCTGGTCGTCTCCGGGGGCGAGACCGACACCCTGCGGACGGCGCTGGCTGCTGTCGCCGTGGCGCAGAGCGTCGACGTCGCCGTCGAGCGCGCCTCGATCTACCGCCGGGCCAAGCGCCTGGTCGTCATGGACGTCGACAGCACGCTCGTGCAGGGCGAGGTCATCGAGATGCTCGCCGCCGAGGCCGGCTGCCTCGACGAGGTCGCGAAGGTGACCACCGCAGCGATGGCCGGTGAGCTCGACTTCGAGCAGTCGCTGCGCGCACGCGTCAAGCTGCTCGCGGGCCTGCCGGTCGAGGCCGTCGACCGCGTGCGGTCCCAGGTGCAGCTCACCCCCGGCGGGCGCACGCTGGTCCGCACGCTCAAGCGGCTCGGCTGGACGGTGGGCATCGTCAGCGGGGGGTTCACGGCGGTCACCGATGACCTCCAGCGCGAGCTCGGCCTCGACCACGCCCTCGCCAACGTGCTGGAGGTGGTCGACGGCCGGCTCACCGGCGACGTCGTCGGACCCGTGATCGACCGCGCGGCGAAGGCGGCGGCCCTGCGGCGCTTCGCCGAGGAGGAGGGCCTGCTGCCCGAGCAGACCGTCGCCATCGGCGACGGCGCGAACGACCTCGACATGCTGGCGGCCGCGGGTCTCGGCATCGCCTTCAACGCCAAGCCAGTCGTCCGCGACGCGGCGGACACGGCCATCAGCGTGCCGTTCCTCGACAGCGTCCTGTTCCTCCTGGGCATCCCCCGCGACGAGGTGGAGCAGGCCCTCTAGCGCGGCAGGCAGCAGCCCGCGGGGCAGACGTGGTGGAGCGCGATCCCTTGCGGTGCAGGGGTTCCGCTCAGCCGCTCGCGCACCAGCGTCGCCAGCATCGCGACGAACTCCGGGTCGGTGCCGACGGTCGCCGCGCGGCGGAGCAGCAGGTCTGACGGGACCTGGGAGCGCAGCTGCACGTCGAGGTCGTAGACCACCTCGACGTGGTCGCTGGTGAACCCGATCGGCACGACGACCACCTCGCGCGCGCCCTGGTCGTACAGGCCCCTCACGTGGTCCCCGACGTCCGGCTCGAGCCACGGGATGTGCGGAGGTCCGCTGCGCGACTGCCACACCAGGTCCCACGGTCGGTCGCCGGCCACCGCCGCGCTGGCGAGGCGCAGGGTCTGCTCGTAGGCGCCCCCGTCCGGGCCGGAGGCCGCGGCCATCGACAGCGGTACGGAGTGGGCGGTGAAGACCAGCCGCGGCGCGGCAAGTCCCTCGCACGCCGCTTCCACGTTGCGGCGCATCGGGTTCAGGAAGCCGTCCTCCGCGTAGTAGTGCCGGAGCTTGCTGACCGGGATCGGCCCGACCAGGTCCTCCTGGTACTGCCGGCAGCCCGAGTACGACGGGAAGGCGCTGGTCACGACGGCGAGGGCGTGCGTGACGCCGTCCGCCTTCATCGTCGCGAGGGTGTCCTGCAGGAACGGGTGCCAGTTGCGGTTGCCCCAGTAGACGGGCAGCTCGGGAACCGCCTCCTGGAGCGCGGCCCGCAGCCGGCGGCACTGCTCGTTGATCGGGCTGACTCCCCCGAAGTGCTCGAGGTAGTGGCCGGCGACGACCTCGAGCCGCTCGCGCGGGACGTTGCGGCCGCGGGTCACGTTCTCGAGGAAGGGCAGCACGTCCTCGGGGCCCTCAGGGCCGCCGAAGCTGGTCAGGAGCAGGGCGTCGATCGTCATGTCGGACGTCAGTCTGCCCGTCGCCTACCGTGACGGCATGCCGGGACCTGTGGCGCTGGTGGGCAGCGGTGAGTACCTGCCCGTGATGCTCGACACCGAGCGACTGCTGCTCGAGGGGCGGCCGCCGAAGTACGTGCAGATCCCGACGGCTGCCGTGCCGGAGGGTGACGAGTCGCTGAACCGCTGGGTCGCCCTCGGGGTGGAGCAGGCCGGGCGCCTCGGGGTCGAGCCGGTGCCCGTCGTCGCGCGGGACCGGGCTGAGGCCGACGACCAGGACCTGGCGGCGCTCGTCGAGGGCGCCGGGCTGGTCTACCTCAGCGGTGGCAACCCGCCGTACCTCGCCTCCAGCCTCCGTGACACCGCGCTGTGGCGCGCCGTCCACGCCGCGTGGCAGGCCGGCGCGGCGCTGGCCGGCTGCAGCGCCGGGGCGATGGCGCTCACGTCCTGGGTCCCCGACTTCCGCGACGCCGAGGCCCCGCCCGACCCCGGGCTCGGCGTCGTCGACCTCCGCGTCATCCCGCACTTCGACCGGATCAGCGCCTGGCTGCCGGACATCGGCGCCCGCTACCTGGCCGCTCATGACGGGCCGGTCGTCGGGATCGACGAGGACACGGCCATGGTGCGTTTCGACGAGGACTGGGTGGTGCACGGCCGGCAGTCGGTGTGGGTGCTGTCCGGCGACGCGCGGGTGGAGTTCCGCGCCGGGGAGACCGTCCGCCTCGCCTGAGAGCTGCGCGCCGGGCTCAGGACTTCCGGAACGGGTCCGGGGCGGGCTGGGTCAGCGTGGTCCGCGGGCAGCTGGCAAGGGTGAGGTCGGCGAACTGCAGGGCGTCGTCGCAGAGCGAGTCCACCGTCCAGCCGGTGTCGACGCCGTGCTCGGTCACGGTCGCCCGGTAGATCGTGATGTCGTACTTCGACGGCGTGCCGTAGACGACGCCGATCGTCCCGATCAGCTGGGCGGTGCCGCGCTGCCCGCCCTCGCCGTCCCACGCCTTGTCGTAGCGCTGCCAGAGACCGGCGCTCGCGCTCCAGACCCCACCGCGGCTGACGTCACGCTGCTCGAGCGCCATCAGCACGCGGTGCGCGTCCTGGTCCTTCAGCAGGGCCGAGGGCCTGATGACGGTGATCTGCTCGGGCACGCGCCACATCCTGCCAGTAGCGTCCGGGTGATGAAGGCGATCCAGATCAGCGAGTTCGGCGGACCCGAGGTCCTCAGGCTGGCAGACCTCCCCGATCCCGTGGCGCCCGAGGGCCTCGAGGTCGTCGACGTGAGCAGCGCGGGCGTCAACTACGCCGACACGCACGCCGCGGAGAACTCCTACCTCTCACCGCAGGAGCTGCCGCTCGTCCCGGGCTCCGAGGTCGTCGGCACGCTTCCCGACGGCACCCGGGTCGCCGCCTTCACGATGACGGGCGGCTACTGCGAGAAGGCCGTCGTGCACCCGGCGATGGCGTTCCCGCTGTTCGACGAGGTGACGGACGGCCAGGCGCTCGCCCTCATGGTCCAGGGCCTCACCGCCTGGCACCTGCTCCGCACCTCGACCCACCTGCAGCCCGGTGAGTCGGTCGTCGTCCACGCGGCCGCCGGCGGCGTCGGCACGCTCGCCGTCCAGCTCGCCAAGCACTGGGGCGCCGGCCGGGTGATTGCCGTCGCCTCGTCCCAGGACAAGCTCACCCTCGCCCAGGAGCTCGGCGCCGACGTCGGCGTCCTGGCCGGCGAGGAGGACCTGAAGGGGGCGCTCCGCGACGCCAACGGCGGCAAGGGCGTGGACGTCGTCCTCGAGATGGTCGGCGGCACGACGTTCGACCAGTCCCTGCGGGCGCTCGCTCCGTTCGGCCGGCTCGCGACCTTCGGCATGGCCTCCCGACAGCCCCCCAAGCCGGTCGACGCCGGCAGCCTGATGGCCCGCTCGACCGCGGTCATCGGCTTCTGGCTGGCCCACTGCTTCACCCGGCCCGAGCTGATGCAGCCGCAGATGAAGGAGCTGCTCGCCCTGGTCGCCGAGGGCACCCTCACCCCCCTCGTCGGCGGCACCTACGCCCTCGAGGACGCCCGGCTCGCGCACGAGGCGCTCCGCTCCCGCGGCTCGATCGGCAAGCTGGTCCTCGACATCTGACCACCAGGGCCCAGGCTTCGCTTCTGCACATCCCAGCGGCCGTCGTCGACTGCGTCACGCTCAGCGGGGCCCCGTCAGGACCGTGGCCCGTACAAGAGCGAAGCCTCGGGTCAGTCCCACCACAGCTGAAGCGTCGGATAACC
>CBIHPE010000115.1:0-12522 GCA_966212015.1 uncultured Frankiales bacterium
GCACCGCTACCCCCACCCCCAGTTTAAGGGGACCCCCTACACGTCGCGGAAGACCATCCGCATCCCCGGCCTGACGAACACGAAGCCCTCGTCGGTCACGCCGCCGGTGAAGTCGAGGTAGCTGCCCTGGTTGTCGACCCAGGTCTGCAGCCAGCCGCGCTCCGGGTCCAGGACCGACCACGAGCGGCCCCGCAGCGCGGTGCCGGTGGCGTCGACGATCGCGAACGTCTCCTCGACGACCCTGCCGTCGAGCACCCTGCGCACCGAGTTGTGGCCGACCGACCCGTCAGCGGGGTCGGTGCAGGCCCACTCGCCGATCCAGAAGTCGAGCTCCTCCACGAGAGGTGACCCTAGGGAGTCCCTGGGACGCGGAGGTCACGGTTCAGGCGCAGTCCGACGTCGATGAGGTCATGGTGCCCGTGCTGCCGTCATAGACGAGCCAGCTCGACACCGACTGGTGCTTCACGCAGGCCACGAACGTCGCGCCGACCACGCGGACGTGCACGGGGGTGACACCGCTCGTCGGCTTGTAGCCCTCGACGGTGAGATCAGAGACGTTGACCGTCGGGGTGCCGTTGCTGAGCGTGTAGGCGCTCTCGGCGGTGACCGCGTTCTTGAGGTCGGCGGCCATCGCCGCCTCGTAGCTGCGGCTGCGGACGTGCTGGAACACGGGGATGGCGATGGCAGCGAGGACGCTGAGGATGGCCATCGTGACGAGCAGCTCGACGAGGGTGAACCCGTCTTCCCGGGTGTTCGATCGCATAGGACCAGGGTGTCCGGTCGTGTCCGGTCTGCACATGGTTGTCGGGGATGGTTGGACACGCCCCGAGGTGTCGGGGCCGAACGGAGCAAGGGGGCATCATCGGGGCGGTCAGCAGGAACCAGGCGGGTGGTGTCGAAGACCTCAGGCAACCCAGCCACCCAGGAGCCCGTCATGTCGCGTCGTCCCGTCCTCGCCGTCGCGCTGATCACCGCCGCCGCGATCAGCACCGTTCCGGCCCACGCCGCTGCCAAGAGGCCCAAGCCGATCAAGGGCTCCTACACGGTCACCCTCACCCCGGACCCGGTCCAGGACGTCACCGGCCAGGTGCCGACGACGAAGCCGGCGGGCTGCGACAAGACGCTGGCGGGCAGCTACAACGACCACCCCTTCAAGGTCCCGGCCGCCGGCAAGCTCACCGTCACGCTCGACGCGCCTGGCGGCACCTCCACCCCTCTTGGCCCGGACTGGGACCTCTGGATCTGCGACGCGGCGGGCGTGGTCGTCGACGCCTCGCACGGTGCGACCGCGCACGAGGAGACGTCCGACAAGTTCAAGAAGGGCCAGTCGCTGGTCTTCGAGGTCTGCAACCTGACGGGTCAGAACACCGGCAACGTGAGCTACACCTTCACCTACGCCTGACGTCACTACCCTTGTCGGGGTGACCGGCAGGAGCTACGAGGTGCGCACCTACGGGTGCCAGATGAACGTGCACGACAGCGAGCGCATCAGCGGCCTGCTCGACGAGGCCGGCTACGTCCCCGCCGCCGAGGGCGCGACAGCTGACCTCGTCGTGTTCAACACCTGTGCCGTCCGGGAGAACGCCGACAACAAGCTCTACGGCAACCTCGGTCACCTCAAGCCGGTGAAGGACGCCCACCCCGGCATGCAGATCGCGGTCGGCGGCTGCCTCGCGCAGAAGGACCAGGGCCTGATCGTCGAGAAGGCGCCGTACGTCGACGTCGTCTTCGGCACCCACAACGTCGGGTCGCTGCCCGTCCTGCTCGAGCGCGCGCGCGTCGAGCAGGAGGCGCAGGTCGAGCTGTTGGAGTCGCTCGAGGTGTTCCCGTCGACGCTCCCGGCGCGGCGCGAGTCGACCTATGCCGCCTGGGTCAGCATCAGCGTCGGCTGCGACAACACCTGCACCTTCTGCATCGTCCCGTCGCTGCGGGGCAAGGAGGAGGACCGCCGTCCCGGCGACGTGCTCCGCGAGGTGGAAGTCCTTGTGCAGCAAGGGGTTCTCGAGGTCACGCTGCTCGGCCAGAACGTCAACTCCTACGGCCGCTCGTTCGGTGATCGGGACGCTTTCGGCAAGCTGCTCCGGGCGGTCGGGGCGACGGGGCTCGAGCGGGTCCGGTTCACCAGCCCGCACCCGCGCGACTTCACCGACGACGTCATCACCGCCATGGCCGAGACCCCTGCGGTCTGCCCGAGCCTGCACATGCCGCTGCAGTCCGGCTCCGACGAGGTGCTGAAGCGGATGCGCCGGTCCTACCGGTCCGAGCGCTACCTCGGCATCCTCGACCGGGTCCGGGCGCAGATCCCGGACGCCGCCATCACGACTGACATCATCGTCGGCTTCCCCGGCGAGACCGACGCCGACTTCGAGCAGACGCTGCGGGTCGTCGAGGCGAGCCGGTTCGCAGGCGCCTTCACGTTCCAGTACTCGACCCGCCCCGGCACCCCTGCCGCCGGCTACCCCGACCAGGTGCCGCCGCAGGTCGTGGCGGAGCGCTACCAGCGGCTGGTCGCGCTGCAGGACCGCATCACCTACGAGGGGATGCAGGCGCAGGTCGGCACGACGGTCGAGGTGCTGCTGAGCAAGGGCGAGGGCCGCAAGGACGGACCGGACCGGATGACCGGCCGGGCCCGCGACAACCGCCTCGTCCACCTCGCCCGGGTCGACGGGGCCCGCCCCGGTGACGTGGTGGAGACCGTCGTGACCGGCGCAGCGCCGCACTACCTGCTCGCCGACGGCCCGCTCGTGTCCCACCGCCGCACCCGCGCAGGGGACCTGCACGAGGCGGGTACGACGACGCGGACCCCGGGGGTCAGCCTCGGCATGCCGACGGTCGGCGCCCCCGCATAACTGCTTGCACGGAGTCCGTTTCGCGAGGTTTGGGTTGATCGCGCGATGAAGAGGGGAAGTTGCTCACGACACCCGGTCAACCCAGGAGCCCCCTCACTGCGTCTCACGCGTGCTGCTGTCCTGCTCGCCTCCGGATCGGTCGTCGCCGCCGTCGCCCTCCTGGGGGCCTCCAGCCCCGCGTCGGCGCTTAGCGGCACGCCCACGTTCACCAACTACGCCGCGCCGTCGTCCTTCAGCGGCGCCAACACCGCCGGTGAGCCGAGCCTCGGCGTCAACGGCAGCACCGGCGCGCTGATGTACATGTCCGGCACGTCGACGGCGAAGGTCACCGTCAACGCCGCCGGCGCGGCGACCTGGACCGACGTCACGCCGCCCACCAGCGTCGCCAACATCGACCCGATCCTGGCGACCGACCGCACCACGGGACGCACCTTCGCCGGCGGCCTGGCCGGCGAGTGCTCTTCGCTCGCCTACTCCGACAACGACGGCGGCAGCTGGACCCAGCAGGGCAACGCGTGCGCCGGCGTGCTCGACCACGAGAGCATCGGCAGCGGCCCGTGGAAGGGCGCCGCGCCGCTCGGCAGCACCTACTCGCGGGCCGTCTACTACTGCGCGCAGAACGGCAACGACGCCTGCGCGACCAGTTCCAACGGCGGTCTCACCTTCGGCAACCCGGTGCTCGTCAGCGGAGCCTGCAGCAGCCTGCACGGCCACATCAAGGTGAGCGCCGACGGCACGGCGTACCTCCCCAACGCGCACTGCGGCGGGCTCGCGGGCGGCGGCATCACGACCAACAACGGCGGCGCGTGGACGTCGTACACGATCCCGGGCTCCTCCGAGCCCGCGAACGGCTTCGACCCCTCCGTCGCCACCACGCCGGACAACACGGTCTACGAGGCCTGGCAGGGCGCGAACAACCACCCGATGGTCGCCTTCTCCAAGACCCACGGCAGCACCTGGAGCACCCCGGTCGACCTCGGCACGACCTACAGCACGCCGATCGTCACGAGCACCTTCCAGGCCGTCACCGCCGGTGACAACGGCCGCGTGGCCGTCGCCTACCTCGGCTCGACGACCGGTGGCGACCCGTTCGCCTCGAGCTGGCCGGGCGTGTGGGACCTCTACGTCTCCTACTCCTACGACGGTGGCGCGACCTGGACGACCGTGAAGGCCACGACCGACCCGGTCCAGCGCGGCTGGATGTGCTCGTCCGGCACGTCCTGCACCAGCGGGCGCAACCTGCTCGACTTCATGGACGCCAACCTCACGAAAGACGGCCGCGTCGTGGTCGGGTACGCCGACGGCTGCATCAACGCGTGCGCCGCGGCGGGCGGCACCCAGGCGCAGTCCAGCGACTCCTACGCGACGATCGCCTACCAGAGCGCCGGCCTCGGCCTGCTCTCCGCCTTCGACACCCCGGGCACGCCCACCCCGTCGCCGACGTCGACCGCGACGACGAGCCCGTCGCCGACGGCCAGCCCGACCGTCAGCCCGACCGCCAGCCCCACGTCCGGCGGCGACCCCGACCCGGCGACGCCGACCGTCACGAGCGGCCAGGCCCGCACGGCGTCGAGCGGTGCTGCAGGCAGCTACCAGTACACGAAGATCCTGGTGCCGGCCGGCAAGAGCCAGCTCAAGGTCGCGATGACGGGTCCGTCCTGCGGCACCCTCGGCCTGTCGTGCAACCCCGACCTCGACCTCTACGTGGGCAACGGCGTCAAGCCGACGACGACGACCAACAACGGCTCCAGCGCCTCCACGGGCAACAGCGAGACGATCACCGTCGCCAGCCCGGCCGCGGCCTACTGGTACATCGGCGTCTACGTCTACAGCGGCACCAAGGCCGGCAGCTACACGGTCACGGCCACGCTGACCTAGCCTGGGCCGGGTGCGGCTGACGGGACTCCTGCTGGTCCTGCTGTCCGCAGCGACCTTCGGCACGAGCGGCTCGTTCGCGGACAGCCTGCTCAAGACCGGCTGGACGCCCGGCGCTGCCGTGACGGTCCGCATCTGCGCAGCCGCGCTGATGCTGACCGTCCCCGGCGTCGTGCTCGCCCGCGGCCGGTGGGCCGGCATCCGCGCCGAGGTCCGGCCGCTCGCGGCCTACGGCCTGCTCGCGGTTGCCGGCTGCCAGCTGTTCTTCTTCTACGCGGTGCAGCATCTGTCCGTCGGGGTGGCCCTGCTGCTCGAGTACTCGGGGTCGGTGCTCGTGGTGCTCTGGCTGTGGCTGCACGACGGGCAGCGCCCGGGCCCGCGCACCGCCGCCGGCGTGCTGCTGGCGATCGCCGGCCTGGTGCTCGTGCTGGACGTGCTGAACGGCGCCCACGTGTCGCTGGTCGGCGTGCTGTTCGGGCTCGGCGCTGCCGTCGGCCTCGCGACGTTCTACCTGCTGAGCTCACGCACGGAGACGGACGTCCCGCCGCTGGTCAACGCCTGGCTCGGCATGCTCGTCGGCGGCCTCGCCCTGCTGGTCGCCGGCGCGGTGCAGGTCATCCCGATGCGTGCCACGGCCGACGACGTCCACCTCGCCGGGTCGACCGTCAGCTGGCTCGTCCCGGTCGCGGGTCTCTCGCTCGTCGCTGCCGTGATCGCCTACACGGCCGGCATCACCGGCGCGCGCCTGGTCGGCGCCAGGGTTGCCGCCTTCGTCGGGCTGTCCGAGGTGCTGTTCGCGATCGTGTTCGCCTACCTGCTCGTCGACCAGTCCGTCACCTGGACCCAGGGCGTGGGCGGCGTCGTGGTCGTCGCCGGCATCGCCCTGGTCAGAGCCGACGACACCCCCGCGTGAAGGGATACGGGCACTCGGAAACAGGGCCGTGAACACAGTGCCCGTATCCATTCGTGGCGGGAGGCGGGTGCGCCGGTAGAAAGGAGGGGTGCTCGTCGTCGCCGTGGTGGGGCCTACCGCCACCGGGAAGTCGGACCTCGGCGTCGCGCTGGCGCAGCACCTCGATGCCGAGGTCGTGAACGCCGACTCGATGCAGCTCTACAGGGGCATGGACATCGGCACGGCGAAGCTGACCGAGGCCGAGCGGCAGGGCGTGCCGCACCACCTGCTCGACGTGTGGGAGCCCACGCAGACGGCCAGTGTGGCGGCGTACCAGGAGCTCGCGAGGAGCCTGCTCGACGGTCCGCCCAAGGTGTTCGTCGGGGGCTCGGGCCTCTACCTCCGCGCCGCGCTCGACCAGCTCGACTTCCCCGGCACGGACCCGGAGCTACGCGCCCGGCTCGAGGCGGAGCTGGCGGAGCACGGCCCCGGCCCGCTCCACGCGCGGCTCAGGGCCGTCGACGAGAGCGCGGCGAACCGGATGGAGCCGAGCAACGGCCGGCGCATCGTGCGCGCCCTCGAGGTCGTGCTGCTCACCGGCGCGATGCCGGGGGAGATGACGGAGTACGCCTCCTTCGTGCCGACGACCTACCTCGGCCTGGACCGGGAGGACCTCGCCGAGCGGGTGAACCAGCGGGTCGACCGGATGTGGGAGCAGGGGCTCGTCGACGAGGTCCGTGGCCTGGGCGAGCTTGGCGTGACGGCAGCCCGGGCGCTGGGCTACGCGCAGGCCGCGAGGCAGCTCGCAGGTGAGCTCACGGAGGCGGAGGCCAAGGAGCAGACCAGGGTCGCGACCCGCCGCTTCGTGCGCCGGCAGCGCTCCTGGTTCCGCCGCGATCCCCGCATCACGTGGCTGGACCCGACGAAGGACCTGCTGGGCCAGGCGCTGACCTGCCTAGGCACCCGTGACTAGGCCCGAACCACCCCGCTTCGCCATGTCGCAGAACGGACATCTGGGACCAAGGTAGGGACCATGAACACGACGACGGTCGACCTGGCCTCCCTCCACCGTGCCGCCACCGACGGGTCCCTCGAGCTGCTGTACCAGCCCGAGATCGATCTCGACTCCGGCGCGATCGTGGCGATGGAGGGGCTGCTGCGCTGGCACCACGGCTCCCTCGGGGTCCTCGGGCCGATGGACTTCCTCGACCTGGCCATCCGCACCGGCGAGATCTCCCCGATCGGCGAGTGGGTGCTGCGCACCGGTGCCGCCGAGGTCAAGACCTGGCTCGACCTGCGCGGCCCGCGCCGCCAGCTGTGGCTCAACGTGTCCTCCGAGCAGGTCCGCGCTGCCGGCTTCCCCGAGCTGGTCGCCGAGATCGTGCGCGAGCACGACCTGCCGCACGGCGCCATCGGCCTCGAGATCGCTGAGAAGTCCTGCCTCGAGCTCGGCCGTGACGCCGCCCCGATCTTCGTCGCCCTCCGGTCCGCCGGCGTCGCCCTCGCGGTCGACGACTTCAGCAGCTTCTACGCGACGCTGGGCGCCATCGAGGCGCTCCCCGTCGACGCCGTGAAGCTCGGCCACAAGTACGTCCGTGGCGTCGGCAACGAGGACAACGACGACACCCTGGTGGCCAGCGTCATCGACCGCGCGCACGCCCGAGGCATGTACGTCGTGGCCGAGGGTGTCGAGGAGTGGTCGGAGCACGCCCGGCTCATCGAGCTCGGCTGCGACCGGGCGCACGGCTGGCTGTTCGCCAGCGCCCAGCGCGCCGACAAGGCCCGTTGGCTGCTCACGCAGGGCATGGGCTGGCGCGGCGGGGTCGTCGACGCCGACACGCAGGCGGTCCCGTTCCCCGCGCAGCGCTCGCACTCCTGACAACCGCCTAGCCTGGTCGGCGTGGGGGAGCACGCCAGCCGGCGCCGTGACGGAGCGCTCGTCATCGGCCTCGCACTCGCCCTGCTGCTCGCCGCGGGCGCGGTGGCGACGCTCGCGCTGAGGGCGCAGGACCACCGCGCGGACGCCAAGGCCCGCGAGGCACTGGCCCAAGCCGTCCTGAGCGTCAGCGCCGTGGGGGTCGCGACCGACCACCGCGTCGCGCTCGTGCTCTCGCTGAGGAGCGGCACCGCCGCCAAGGTCGTCGACGCCTCCGTCGAGGGGGCCGGCTGGGAAGCCGTGCACGACCGGGGCGTTGGGCTCGTCACCAGGGTCGACTGCATCACCGCGCCGACCCCGCCGGCGGCCGCCGAGGCGGTCCTCGAGCTGCACGGCCAGCGGCGCACGTTCGAGCTGCTGACGACCGTCGACCTCACCGACGTCCTCACCCGCACCGGCAGGGAGGCGTGCGGCGACGTCGACGCACGCCGAGCCCTGGTCCTCAAGGCCTCGGGCACCGTCCGGGTCCCCGGCGGCCTGCAGCTGGCCCTCGTCGTCACCAACCGCAGCGCCCACCCCGTCGTGCTCCACGGCGTCTCCGTCGGTGACCTGCACGTGCGCACGAGCAAGGGGCTCCCGATCGCGCTCGCGCCGCACGCCACCTGGCGTGCCGTCGTCGTCCTCGACGCGCGCGGCTGCGGCAGGCCCAAGCCGGTCGTGGGGCTCGACATCAGCGGTCAGGGCGGTCCGGCGTTCGTGACCGTGGCGAGCGCCGACCTGCCGCAGCTCGGGGTGGCCATCCGCAGGGAGCGCTGCCACCGCTGATCCGGACCTGCGTACGCTGATCCGCGTGCGCTTTCTCAAGGGTCATGGGACCGAGAACGACTTCGTGCTGCTCCCGGACCTCGACGACGCACTCGACCTGACCGCGGACCTCGTCCGGCGGCTGTGCGACCGGCGAGCGGGGATCGGCGGCGACGGGGTCCTGCGGGTGGTGCGCGGGTCCGACGGCCTGTGGTTCATGGACTACCGCAACGCCGACGGCTCGATCGCGGAGATGTGCGGCAACGGCGTCCGCGTCTACGCCCGCTACCTCGTCGAGGCCGGCCTCGAGTCCGAGGGCCACCTGCAGCTGTCCACGCGCGGCGGCACCAAGGAGGTCGACGTCAAGGACGACAGCGTCCTCGTCGACATGGGCCCGGCGGTCGTCGGGGACGAGCAGGTGCTGGTCGACGGCATGCCCGCGACCTTCGTCGACATGGGCAACCCGCACGCCGTCCTGCACGTCGCCTCCGTCGACGCCCTCGGGACGCTCGACCCGGACCGCAAGGACCTCAACGTCGAGTACGTCGAGGACGTCGGCGACAACCACATCCGGATGCGCGTCCACGAGCGCGGCGTCGGCGAGACCCGGTCCTGCGGCACCGGTGCGTGCGCTGCGGTCGTCGCCACGGTGCTGCGACTCGGCATCCCGCGCGGGACGGCCTTCACCGTCGACGTCCCCGGCGGCCGGCTCACGGTGACCTGGCGCGAGGACGGGCACGTCAGCCTGGAAGGACCCGCAGTGATCGTCGCTGAGGGCGAGTGGCATGGGGGAGTGGCATGACGCCTGAGGAGTGCGCAAAGAGCATCGCCGGCGCCGTGGGCAAGGTCGGCGGCGAGTGGATGTTCGACGCCGTGGTCTTCGAGAAGGGCGCCGAGCTCGGTCTCGACGCGTGGGCCTGGTACCACGTCGGTCGCGGCGGCGTCCTCGGCAACTGCGACCCCGAGGCGCTCATCGCGGCCTTCGGCTTCTTCTACCCGCCGATCCAGCGCAAGGCCTGGGCCAAGGGCATCGCGGCCGTCGAGCCGCGCAAGGCTGCCGACCTCTACGCCGCCGAGTGCGCCGCCTTCGGACTGCGCCGCTTCAGCGCCGTCGAGCAGGCGGACGAGCTCGCCGACCTGCTCACCAAGGCCCTCGACAGCGCGTCCATCGTCGCGCTCCCGGTCTTCGCCGGATGGCGCACGCTCCTCCACCAGTACGACGATGCCTCCGCCCCCGAGCGGCTCGCGCTCGCCCTGCAGACCGCACGGGAGCACCGGGGCGGCTCGCACGTCGCGGCCGTGGCGGGCTACGGCGTCGATCCCCTGCAGGCGCTGGTCTCCGGCCGCAACGGCCCGCCCAACGCCCAGTTCTTCGGCTGGCCCGAGCCCTACCCGGACCCCGAGCTCGGCAAGGAGAAGATGGCCGCGGCCGAGCGCGTCACCAACCACATGGTGGCGCCGGCGTTCGAGGTCCTCACCGAGGCGGAGCGCGCCACCCTGTCCGAGGGGCTCCGGGCGCTCTAGGGACAGCGGTCGACGATCCACTCCCGGATCGCGTCCACCTGCCCCGGCAGCACGAAGGGCGTCGCCGGGTCGACCGCGTCGTCGCCTTGCACGACGAGGCTGATCGCACCGTTCGCGTTGACCGGCTGCAGGATCGGCGTCGCCCGGTGGTGCTCCCGCAGCACGCCCCAGGCCTGTCGCGCGCCGGTGCACGACGCGATGCGCAGCAGCACCGACAGCCTGTGCTCCTCGTTGTAGGTCAGGGTGAAGGGCGCGTTGCTCGCGACGAGCTCGATCCCCGAGGTCTCGACCCGCTGCAGCGTGCGCGCGTGCGTCGCCGAGTTGCGAACCGTCCACGTCAGCCGCAGGTCAGGCCCCGCCCGCGCAGCCAGCGGCGGGGCGTCCGACACCAGGCTGTCACCGGGTCGCGTGATGTGGCACTGCCTCGCCACCGTGCTGGCGTAGTCGCTGCCGAAGCCCATCGCGCCCTCGTCGCTGAGCCGCACCGTCGAGGCGATCCCCCGCGACGTGCGGAGCCGCACGACGACCGCTCCACCTCGCGTCGTCACCAGCGGGCGCCTCGGGCAGTCTCCGGTGAGCGGGAGGAGCAGGAACGTCGGGGTGTCGGGCGGAAGGCTGCCCGTGCGCGGTCGCAGCTCTGGGAAGCCGGGCGCGTCGTAGCGCACGGAGACGACCGTCAGCGGCCCGCCGCTGAGGTTGAGGAGGCCGAGCGCCAGGTCGCGGCCGATGTCAGCTCGGAACGACGAGACCGCCGTGGGGATCGTCTGCAGGTGCAGGGCCCTCACCGACGCGGCGTCGAGCTCGTTCGACCGGTGCAGGTGCGCAGCCGCGCGGACACCGACGGCGGTCGTCGCGACGATGAGGGCGGCGAGCAGCGCCACCCGCTTCTGCTGCGCGGTCAGCTGCTTGCGCGGTGGCAGCTCGGGTCCCGCATGCAGCACGTCGACGGGTGCTGCGGGCGCGCCGGGGTTCCGGATCGTGATGACCGGGGGAGGCGGCTCGTCCCTCACACCCCCAGCCCATCACACTCGCTCGACGGAGGGGACCGGTGATCGTTCCGACCGCAGGACGGCTGGGCCGAGGAACCGCTCCTCCACGCCTGGTAGCCGCTCGCCGCGCGCGACTCACGGATCAGCCCCTCGCTGGTACGGCGATGGCGCGTGCCTTGGGGCGCGGTCAGCGCTTGACCCAGGTGCTCCGGCTGTTCACCACGACGTCGGCCGCTGAGCGTGAACCGGCGGGCCCGCCGTGAACAACCGGAGCCGGGCGCTGATCGGCTGCCTACGTCGCCCGTTGCCGTCCCGTGCGCACTGCGCTTCTCACGTAGCGCGACTGGTCCCGTTCGCGGCACGACCTCCGCGCGGCTCGACGCTCAGCTGCACCCGCACGGGCTGGTCCTCGATCAGCCCCTCGGCGAGCCTCACGACCTTCTTCACCGGGAGCACGTAGCCGCCGTCGCGAGGCAGCATCGACGTCTCCCACGTGGTCTTGCCGATGCGAACGCGCACTGGGATCGCGCCCCAGCCGTAGGTGGTCGCGGACGAGTCGGCCTTCACCTCGTCAGCGAGGTCCTGAGGCAGGGCGATCCAGAAGAACGGCGCCGGGCCACGCCATTCGAACAGCTCGCTCGTGAACTTCGTCTCCACGCAGGCGACGCTACCCAGGCGCACCGACGGGAGCCCGCGGCGACCGCGTACGGGAAAGCGGTTGGCCTGCCGAGGCGGAGCGGTGCGACCATGGAAGGACGATGACCTACCCCCACCCCTCACGCCCCGAGCGTGACGCAGAGATCCGACTCGATCCCGACGGCTTCCACGAGATCGAGGGCGAGGGCTTCGACCTCGAGGAGCGCAACGCGCTTCGCCGCGTCAGCGGCATCCGGACCGACCTCGAGGACGTCACCGAGGTCGAGTACCGCGCCCTCCGCCTGGAGCGGGTCGTGCTCATGGGCGTCTACCCGCGGGGTGAGGACGCGGACGTGTCGCTCTTCGAGCTGAAGGCGCTCGCGGAGACCGCCGGCTGCGAGGTGCTCGAGGGGCTGCTGCAGCGCAAGGACTTCCCCGACCCAAAGAGCTACGTCGGGTCGGGCAAGGCGCAGGAGCTGCGCGACATCGTGCTCTCCACGGGCGCCGACACGGTCATCTGCGACGGGGAGCTGAGCCCCGGTCAGCTGCGCGCGCTCGAGGACCTGGTGAAGGTCAAGGTCATCGACCGGACGTGGCTGATCCTCGACATCTTCGCCACCCACGCCACGAGCCGGGAGGGCAAGGCGCAGGTCGAGCTCGCGCAGATGTCGTACATGCTTCCCCGCCTCCGCGGCTGGGGTGAGTCGCTGTCCCGGCAGGGTGGTGGCGCGGGCGGTTCGGGCGGCGGCGGTGTCGGCACTCGCGGCCCGGGTGAGACGAAGATCGAGACGGACCGCCGCCGCATCCGCAGCCGGCAGGCGAAGCTCGCGCGCGAGATCAAGGAGATGAAGACCGCGCGCGACGTGAAGCGCCAGGAGCGCAAGCGCAACGAGGTGCCGTCGGTGGCGATCGCCGGCTACACGAACGCCGGGAAGAGCTCGCTGCTCAACCGCCTCACCGGCGCCGGTGTCCTCGTCGAGAACGCGCTGTTCGCGACCCTCGACCCGACGGTGCGCAAGGCGCAGACGCCGTCGGGGCGCGAGTTCACGCTCACCGACACCGTCGGCTTCGTGCGGC
>CBIHPE010000116.1:0-12499 GCA_966212015.1 uncultured Frankiales bacterium
ACGATGTTCATCTGCTGCCTTCGGCTAGCGCGCGCGAGAGGCGCGTCTGGTCATTCAGAGGCTCCACCGTATCGGCGCCGCGAGCGGCTGCGATCGGCACCCTCTGTCGCACGATTGTTACCCCGTGGTAGCCCGCCAGCAATGCGAAGCAGTGGTGACCTGCACCACGTGGCACCCGTTCATGATCATCAGGCGCTCACCCACGCCTGGGGAACGGATCATCCCCTGACGTCTCCGGGACGATGCCGGTTCGACCGCGCTCCAGTGCGGCCGAGCTCACATCGTCCGGGGCCGCAGGGCCTCCGCGATCGTCAGAAGCTGCGCGTCGGACAGGGTGTGCTTCAGCTCGCCGCCGTGGCTGCACAGCACCACGCGGTCGTTCGCCTTCTCCAGCCAGCTCAGGCAACGCACTGGGAAGGTGTTGCCCGGCTGGTTCGAGTACGTGCCGACGTGCCCGCGGACCGTCACGTGCCTCGGCACGCCCCCTCCCGGACGGAGGGCCTGGCCCTGCTGCAGCGTCAGCTGGACCCCACCGTGCTCGGCCGCCCAGGTCTCCTCGACGACGGCGCCACCGCCACCACCCCGCTGGCCCGTGAAGGGGATCTGCCCGTCGGTGGTGAAGCCGGGCGGCAGGTAGTCCGCCGTCAGCCAGTCCGTGGGGTCGACGACGAGCGCCTCCACGCCACCCGCTCCCTCGTCGAGCAGCCGACGCTCTCCCAGCGGCGCCACCAGGGTGACGCGCAGGTAGGGCGAGGCATCAGAGGTGTCCGGCATCGCGTCGACGCAGAAGGGCTTGGCGGTCTGGTACTCGAAGACGCCGATCTCGACCTGGTCGGCCGACTGCGAGACCACGCGCAGCTCCGGCCAGGGAAAGCAGCCACCGACTGAACCCGGCACCTTGCGATGAACGACGAGATCCCGCGGGTGCGCGGGGTCGATGTAGGCCACCCCGAAGGGTGCGCCGCCCTGGACCTGCAGGGTCCTGCCTTGGACCTCAATGGTGGCGGGCGCCTGCTGGCGCGCGTCCTGCTGTCCGGGCCTCCGGAGCGTGTTGGCGAAGGCGACCAGCTGGTCCACCGTGAGGAGCTGCTGCGAGTAACCGCGGGTGCAGAGCTCGAGGGCATCGCCGGAGCGCTCCTCCCAGCGCAGGCAGCGGTTCGCCTCGCCGCCGGCCGTCCGGACCAGCTGACCGAAGGTTCCGCGGACCTGCGCCGAACCGACGTGCTGCACATGGACACGGATGACCTCACCGGGCGGTCCCTCGACCAGGGTCAGCTCGCTGAAGCCCGGTCCCGTCCAGGTCTGACTGAAGGCGGGTTGAGCGAAGCCGCTGCGCAGTGAGCCTTCGAACCGGCGCTGGCCGTAGCCGTCGGGAAGGCGTGACGAGGTGAGGTAGTCGGACTCGATGACCGTCGTCGGCGTGGTTCCGGTGCTGGCGTCGGACACGGCGCGGCCCCCGAGGGCTGTGCCCAGGTCCACCGTGAGGGTCGAGGGGCCGTGTCCCGTTCCGAAGCAGCCTTGCCCGGTGGGGTTCGGCGCGAGGTAGTCGTAGGCACCGATGACCACGGTGCTCTCGGTCTGGCTCAGCACGAACGGAACCGTCCACGGGTCGCAGTGGCTGGGTCCGTACGGGCTCCGGTAGCCGGCCACGATCGTCAGCAGGTGGTCGTCACGCGAGTGCGCGGACACCTCGTAGACCTCGGTCAGCTTGTCCCGGGTCAGCGTCACCCCCTGCACGACCAGGGTGAGCGGCGGTTCGGTCGTCGAGGGGACCCGCTTCGTCGTCGTGTGCCCCGGTTGCCCCACGGCGAGGGCAGCACCGCCGACGACGAGGAGTACGCCGAGGGCGGCGCCCACGACCTGCCGCTGCCGGCGACGGCGGACGCGGCGCAGGACGCCGTCGAAGGAGCGGGGTGGGGCGGCAGCGGTGTGCTGGTCGAGCAGCGCGGACCACTGGGTCATGGCGTCACCTCTTCGGTGAGGACGGCGGCGAGGGCGGCGCGGCCGCGCGAGAGGCGGGACTTGACCGTCCCGACGGGGATCTCGAGGACGCGGGCGACCTCCTCGACGGGGAGGTCGAGGGCGTGGTGCAGGACGACGACGGCGCGCTGGTCGAGCGGCAGCGAGGCGAGGGCAGCGGACAGGTCGAGGGCGTCACCGCTGGGCACGCTCACCACGTCGCGCGAGGCGAGGACCGGCAGGAACCGGGCAGCGACCGCGCGACGGCGACGGCGGCTGATGAGCAGCCGGACAGCGACGCCTCGGACCCAGGCCTCGGGGTCGTCGTACCCGCGCACCTTGTCCCAGCGGACGACCAGTCGGGCCCAGGCCTCCTGGCAGACCTCCTCCGCGTCCTCGGCGGAGCCCCCCATGGCCGTGAGCAGCCCGACCAGGCGCGCCGAGGTGCCGGCGTAGAGGTCGGGCAGCTCGGCGTCCACGTGCTTACACGCGCGACCCGGCCATCAGGTTCCGGAGAACGTCGCCTTGCCCGGGCCGTTCTCGACGAAGCTCTTCATGCCGGCCTTCTGGTCGCTCGTGGCGAACAGGGACGAGAACAGGGCCGTCTCGAGCCGGAGGGCGGCGTCGAGGTCGAGCTCGAGGCCGTCGTCGACGGCCTGCTTGGCGGCGCGCAGGGCGACGGCGGGGCCGTTCGCCCACTGGGACGCCATCTCCACGGCGGCGGTGTAGACGTCGGCATCGGGGACGACCTTGTCGGCGATGCCGAGGGCGAGCGCTTCGTCCGCCTTCACGAACCGGCCGGTGTAGATGAGCGACTTCGCCTTGGCCGGCCCGACGAGCCGGGTCAGCCGCTGCGTGCCGCCCGCGCCGGGGATGACTCCGAGCAGGATCTCGGGGACGCCGACCTGGGCGCTCTCCCCGACGACCCGGAAGTCGGCGGTCAGCGCGAGCTCGAAGCCGCCGCCCAGGGCGTACCCGGTGATGGCGGCAACCACCGGCTTCGGGATGCGGGCGACGACCTTGAAGGCGTCCTGCAGGCCGGTGCCCCACAGAGCCATCTCGGCGGCGGACTGCTCGCCCATCTCCTTGATGTCTGCGCCGGCGGCGAAGACGCGCTCCCCGCCGTAGAGGACGACCGCCCGGATGTCGCTGCGCCCGGTGGCCTCCTCGGCGCACGCGCGGATCTCCGCGGTGACCTGCGCGTTGATCGCGTTCATCTTGGGCCGGTCGAGCCGGATCGTCCCGATTGCGCCCTCGACGTCCAGCCGGACGAGCTCACCCACGACAAACCTCCCTGGAAACGGTCATCAGGACCCTACGCTCGGTGCGTGTTCCGCGACTCACGCGGTGTCGTGCACACCGTCAGCGCTGCCGACCCGATGGACGACGTGCCCGCCGAGGCCGCCGACGCCCTGGCCCGCACGCTGCTCGTCCCCGGCCACGGCGACCTCGGCTCGCTGCTCGAGCGGTGCGAGGCCGTCATCGACCTTCTGGAGCGCTGGCAGGACGCCTTCTTCGCCGCCCTCCCACCGGACGTCGACCTCGAGGAGGAAGCGGAGTGGGCTGCGAAGGCCGGCATCACGCTCGCCGACGTCGAGGAGGAGTGGGAGGACGAGGACGACACCGAGGACGACCTCGACGACCAGGACGAAGACGAGATGCCCGGGCAGCTGCCGCTCGAGGCGATCGGCTTCGAGGACCTCGTGGTCTTCGAGGACGCACCGCTCAACGGCCTGCTCGACGAGGACACCGTCACCGAGCTCGAGACATCCCTGATGCTGCTGCCCATGCGCACCCGGCTCGAGGCGCTGGTCGCCGCGACCACCCTCGTGCACTCGTGGTGCGACCTGATGGCCGACCACGAGAAGTGCCTGGGGCACCTTGTCCTGGTGCATGGCGAAAGGCCCGAACCCGGCCCGCACGACACCCTGGTCGACCGGCATGCGATCTTGCACGCGGGCCGTGCAGCGCACCTGCACCGGCAGTGAAGTCCGCTGCAAGACTGCCGATGCACACCAGCCGCACATCAACGCCGCGGCCCCTGACCCGGGAGACCCCGTGACCCTGCATCCCGCCATCTGGCAGACCGTCGACGTCGACGGCGCCTCGTTGCGGGTCATGACCGCCGGTGAGGGCGACCCGCTGCTGTTCCTGCACGGCTGGGGCCTGTCGCCCCGCGCCTACTCGGCTGGCATCACCCGGCTGACGGCCGCCGGCCTGCGGGTCATCGCCCCCGCCCTACCCGGCTTCGGGGGGTCGGACGGGCCGGCGCTGCGGGGCATCGACATGCCGGCCTACTCGCAGCTCGTCGGCTCGCTGCTCGACGTCATGGACGTCGACCATCCCGCGTTCGTCGTCGGCCACTCGTTCGGTGGCGGCATCGGCATCCAGCTCGCGACGGACCGGCCCGAGCGCGTGCGGTCGCTGACGCTGCTCAACTCCGTCGGCGGCGCCCCAGGTTCGCGCCAGGGCCTGGTCGACGCCTCCTGGCTCAAGTGGATGCTGGGTACGGCGAAGGAGCTGAGCCCGAAGGACATCGCGCGCTCGACGCCCGGCATGCTCCGCGAGCTCGTGCCGAACCTCCTGCGCAAGCCGCTGACCTGCGCCCTCACGGCGAAGCTGGCGCTGACGGTCGACCTGTCCGCGGAGGCCCAGAAGCTCGTCGCGAACGGCGTACCCGTCCTGTTCTTCTGGGGCGACGACGACTCGCTCATCCTCCCCGGAGCGCTCGGCGACATCGCCGGGGCGCTTCCCAACGAGGTCGTCAACGGCCGGCACGGCTGGCTGCTGTCGAAGCCCGAGGAGTTCGCATCGCTCGTGCGCGACGCACTCGTCGTGCACGCGATGCTCGAGCGCAAGAAGCGCGGGCAGGCGCTCGTGCTCCCCCGCGGGTCGACCCTGGCGGACCTGATCCCGCCGGAGCGAAGGCACACGTCCCGTAACGGAAGGCTGCGTAAGGTCGGTCCGTGACCGAGCGCGCGTGGCCAGGACGGCCCTTCCCGCTGGGTGCGACCTGGGACGGCGAGGGCACGAACTTCAGCCTGTTCTCGATGGCCGCCGAGGGCGTCGACCTGTGCCTGTTCGACGACCGCGGGCACGAGACGCGGGTGCCGCTCGAGGACTCGACCTACCACGTGTGGCACGGGTTCGTGCCGCAGGTCGGCCCGGGCCAGCGCTACGGCTACCGCGTGCGCGGCCCCTTCGAGCCGGCTCACGGGCACCGCTTCAACGACCACAAGCTGCTCGTCGACCCCTACGCACGCGCCATCGAGGGCGACTTCCGGCTCGACCCCGCGGTGTTCGGGTCGGCGAAGGGAAGGGACGACCAGCCGACCGTCAAGGACAGCGCCCCTTACGTCCCCAAGTCGGTCGTCGTCCATGACGCCTTCCCCTGGGGCGACGACCACCGGCCGGCGCACGCCTGGTCCGACACGGTCATCTACGAGCTGCACGTGAAGGGCTTCACGAAGCAGCACCCGGGGATCCCCGCCCACCTGCGGGGCACCTACGCCGGGCTCGCGCACCCCGCCGCCATCGAGCACCTGCAGCACCTCGGCGTGACGGCCGTCGAGCTGCTCCCCGTCCACCACTTCGTCTCGGAGCCGCACCTGCTGCGCCGCGGGCTGACGAACTACTGGGGTTACAACTCGCTCGGGTACTTCGCGCCGCACGCCGCCTACTCCTCGGCCGGCTCGCGCGGCGAGCAGGTCGGCGAGTTCAAGGCGATGGTCCGTGCCCTGCACGCCGCGGGCATCGAGGTGCTGCTCGACGTCGTCTACAACCACACCGCTGAGGGCGGCATGGACGGCCCGATGCTCTCGTTCCGCGGCATCGACAACGCGCGCTACTACCGGCTCGAGGACGACGCCCGGCACTACCGCGACTACACCGGCTGCGGTAACACCCTCGACGCCCGCAACCCGCACGTCCTGCAGCTCCTCATGGACTCGCTGCGCTACTGGGTGACCGAGATGCACGTCGACGGCTTCCGCTTCGACCTCGCCTCCGCTCTCGCCCGGTCGATGCACGACGTCGACAAGCTGTCGGCGTTCTTCGACGTCATCCAGCAGGACCCGGTCGTCTCGTCGGTGAAGCTCATCGCCGAGCCGTGGGACGTCGGTGAGGGCGGCTACCAGGTCGGCGAGTTCCCGCCGCTCTGGACCGAGTGGAACGGCAAGTACCGCGACACCGTGCGCGACGTCTGGCGCGGCTCCGAGTCGGGTGTTCGCGAGCTCGCCTACCGGCTCTCGGGGTCGAGCGACCTCTACCAGGACGACGGGCGCCGGCCCTACGCGTCCATCAACTTCGTCACGGCGCACGACGGCTTCACCCTCCGGGACCTCACGACGTACTCGTCCAAGCTGAACGACGCGAACGGCGAGGACAACCGCGACGGCACCGACGACAACCGCGGCTGGAACTGCGGCGTCGAGGGCGAGACGTCGGACCCGGAGGTCAACGAGCTGCGGCTCCGACAGGCGAAGAACCTGCTGACGACGCTGCTGCTCTCGACCGGTGTCCCGATGCTGACGATGGGCGACGAGATCCGTCGCACCCAGCGCGGCAACAACAACGCCTACTGCCAGGACAACGAGATCAGCTGGGTGGACTGGCACGTCATGCCGGACCAGCAGGAGGTCTACGACCTGGTGCGGCTGCTGCTGGCGCTGCGCCGCGACCACCCGGTGTTCCGCCAGAAGGCCTTCTTCTCAGGCACCGACGCCGACGCGGACGGCGTCAAGGACATCGCGTGGTTCGGTGTCGCAGGGGCGGAGCTCACGGACGCCGAGTGGTTCGACCCGTCCGTGCAGACCCTGGGCATGTACCTCGACGGCCAGGGCATCAAGACCCGCGGGCCGCGTGGCGATAAGGTCGTCGACGACAGCTTCCTGGTGGTGCTCCACATGGGCGGCGAGGACGCGGAGCTGCGACTGCCGGCCGAGCCGTGGGCCCGGTCCTACGACGTGGTGGTCGACACGGCAGGCGAGGTGTGGGGGACGCACGAGGCCGGCAAGCGGCTGACCATGACCGGGCGCTCCGTGGTGGTGCTACGAGCCCAGCGCTGACAGCCCGAGGCGGAACTCGCCTAGGGTCGTCCACTCCCCCGGGCCCTCGCGGACGGTCAGAGCCAGGGCCTCGAGTCGCACCCGCAACGGCAGCAAGCCCTCAAGCGCGTCGACCACCGCACGCACGTCACCGTCCCTTCGGACCCGGGCGATCGACAGGTGCGGCGTGCGCAGCGGCGCGTCCAGCAGCTCGGCGAGGCGGCGCGGCACCGACTCGTCGGACAGCAGCGCGTGCACGACGGTCCGCTGCCGGACGTCCTGCACGAACAGCTCCGGGCCCCTCAGCTCGACGACGTGGGGCCTCACCTGAGCGGCGGCGTCCCGCACCCGGTCGACCGATGGGTCCCGCACCCACGGGTAGCCGAGGCTGATGTGCGCGGGCTCGAGCAGCCCGACGCCGTCCAGCCCCCGGACGGCGTCGAGCAGCACCTCCGCCTCGGGCACGACGAGGAAGAGGGCGGACATCACCCCCGGCGTCTCCACAGCACCAGGGTGTCGTGGAAACGGGGGTGGCGGCTCAGGCAGAGGTCAGCAGCCCGAGGTCGGCGTCGCTGGGGAGCAGCTCGTGGTGCGGGAGCACCCGGACCGTGTAGCCGAAGGAACCGGCCCGCTCCAGCGGCACCTCCCCCTCGTAGCGGGGGAAGCCGTCGTCGCCGACGGCACCACCGGAGAGAGGCACGGACACGGGCCGGTGCAGGACGTCGTGCTCGTCGACCCGGCCGTAGACGACCTGCACGACGACGTCCGACGGAGCGAGCCCGCCGAGGTCGACGGTCGCGCGCACGGCGATCCGCGACCCCACGGCCGGCGTGTCCTCGATGCCACCCGCCTCGACGTGCAGCACACGCACCCGCGGCCAGGCACCGACCACCTTGGAGCGCCAGGCGGACAGCTCGCGGGCGGGCGAGAAGTGCTCCCCTGCTAGGGATCGCGACGCGAGAGCCGCCGGGGCGTAGAGCTCACGGACGTAGTCGCGGACCATGCGGGAGGCGAGCACCTTCGGCCCGAGCGTCTGCAGGGTGTGGCGCACCATGTCGACCCAGCGCTTCGGGACGCCGTTCTCGTCGGTGTCGTAGAAGCGGGTGCGGACCTGCTTCTCGACGAGCTCGTAGAAGGCAGCGGCCTCGAGGTCGTCGCGCCGGTCGGGGTCGGTCACGCCGTCAGCCGTCGGGATGGCCCAGCCGTTCTCGCCGTCGTACATCTCGTCCCACCACCCGTCGAGGATCGACAGGTTGAGACCGCCGTTGAGCGCCGCCTTCATGCCCGACGTGCCGCAGGCCTCGAGCGGGCGCAGCGGGTTGTTGAGCCAGACGTCGCAGCCGCCGTAGAGGAAGCGGGCCATGCCGATGTCGTAGTCGGGGAGGAACACGATCCGGTGCCGCACGTCCGCCTGGTCGGCGAACCGCACGATCTGCTGGATGAGCTCCTTGCCGCCGTCGTCGGCAGGGTGCGACTTGCCGGCGATGACGAGCTGAACCGGGCGCTCGGGGTCGAGCAGGATCGCGCGCAGCCGCTCGGGGTCGCGCATCATCAGCGTGAGGCGCTTGTAGGACGGGACGCGGCGCGCGAAGCCGATGGTCAGCACGTCGGGGTCGAGGACCGACGACGTCCAGCCGAGCTCCGCGTCCGTCGCACCGCGCTGGAGCCATGACTCGCGCACACGCCGGCGCACCTCGTGCACGAGCCGCTCGCGCAGCACGCGCCGGGTCTCCCACACGTCGCCGTCGGGGATGGCGCTGATCGCCTCCCAGCCCTCGGCCTCGGTCGTGAGCTTCTTGCCGGCCACGCGCTCGCCGAGCTCGAAGACCTCTCGCTGCACCCACGTCGGGGCGTGCACGCCGTTGGTGATCGAGCTGATCGGCACCTCGGTGGCGTCGAAGCCCGGCCAGAGCCCGTTGAACATGCCGCGGGAGACGACCCCGTGCAGCTTGGCCACGCCGTTGCGGCGCTGGGCGAGGCGCAGGCCCATGTGGGCCATGTTGAAGACCGAGGGGTCCTCCTCCGCACCGAGCGACAGCACCCGGTCGAGCGGCACACCCGGCATGGCGCCGCCCGAGAAGACGGCGGTGATGAGCTCGAGCGGGAAGCGGTCGATGCCCGCGGGCACCGGGGTGTGGGTCGTGAAGACGGTCCCGGCGCGGACCGCCTCGAGCGCCTCGTCGTAGGACAACCCGTCGGCGACGAGCTCCCGGATGCGCTCGACGCCGAGGAAGCCGGCGTGGCCCTCGTTGGTGTGGAACACCTCTGGGGTCGGCTCGCCGGACAGCCCGCACCAGGCCCGGATGGCGCGCACCCCGCCGATGCCGAGCAGCAGCTCCTGGGCGAGGCGGTGGTCGGTGCCACCGCCGTACAGCCGGTCCGTGATGTTGCGCTCCGCGGGGGCGTTCGACTCGATGTCGCTGTCGAGCAGCAGCAGCGGCACCCGGCCGACCTGTGCCTTCCAGACCTGGGCGTGCAGGGTCCGACCCTCGGACAGCGGCACCTGCACCTCGACCGGCGCACCCTCGGCCGTCCGCAGCAGCTGCAGCGGCAGGCCGTGCGGGTCGAGCGGTGGGTAGCGCTCCTGCTGCCATCCCTCGGCGTTCAGCGACTGCTTGAAGTACCCCGCGCGGTAGAGCAGACCGACGCCCAGGATCGGGACGCCGAGGTCCGAGGCGGCCTTGAGGTGGTCACCGGCGAGGATGCCCAGCCCCCCGGAGTACTGCGGGAGCACCTCGGTGATGCCGAACTCCGGGGAGAAGTAGGCGATCGACGCCGGTGCGTCGGTCAGCGACTGGTACCACTTGTCCTCGGTCAGGTACTGCTGGAGGTCGGCGTGCACCGCCGACAGCCGGCCGAGGAAGTCGGCGTCGGACGCCAGCTGGGCCAGTCGCTCGGGGCTGACCTCGCCGAGCAGCTTGATGGGGTCATGGCCGACCGCCTCCCACGCCTCGCCGTCGATGCTCGCGAAGAGGTCCTGCGAGGCGTGGTGCCACGACCACCTCAGGTTCATCACGAGCTCGGCCAGTGGCGCGAGGGGGGCGGGCAGGGCCAGGCGGACGGTGAACCGACGAAGAGCTCTCACCTGGGCGACCCTAACCCGTACTCACCGGTCACCAAACCTTGACTGCGTGCTGCTTGCCCTCAGACCAGGTGGGTACGGTCGGCACGTGGTAGGACGCTCTGTTGGACGGATAGTGATCACGGAGGTCGGCCCTGCCGTCTCCTGCGGCAGGTACGCGGCGAAGGCGGTGAGGGGCGAGACGCTCGACGTCGTCGCCACGGTGTTCCGCGAAGGGCACGACGCCGTTGCCGCCAACGTCGTCCTGAAGCGACCTGGCGGCGGGCGCTCGCCGTTCCTGCGGATGACGCAGGGCGAGAACGACCGATGGTCCGCGCCGGTGACCTTCGACGCGGAGGGCGCCTGGTCGTTCACGGTCGAGGGCTGGAGCGACCCGCTCGGCACCTGGTGGCACGACGCACCGCTCAAGATCGACGCCGAGGTGGACATCGAGGTGGTCCTCGAGGAGGGGGCGCGGCTCTACGAGCGTGCGACCGCCGGCGTCCCCAAGGCGAAGCAGAGCCCCCTGGTGGGGATCCCCGACGCGCTGCGTGACACCACCAGGACCCCGCGTCAGCGCCTCGACGCCGCGCTGGCTGCCGAGGCGGTCGCGGTGCTCACCGAGCACCCTGTGCGGGAGCTGGTCACCAGCTCCGAGCCGTACCAGGTCTGGGTCGACCGCCCGAGGGCTCTGTTCGGCTCGTGGTACGAGTTCTTCCCGCGCAGCGAGGGCGGAACGCTGCGCACCGCCGCCGACCGGCTCACCGCGGTCGCGGCCATGGGCTTCGACGTCATCTACCTCCCGCCGATCCACCCCATCGGGCGCGTCAACCGCAAGGGGCCGAACTCACCCGAGTTCCCCGGCGGCAACCCGACGGCCGACCCCGACGAGGTGCCCGGAAGCCCCTGGGCGATCGGGTCGGACGAGGGCGGGCACGACGCGATCCACCCCGACCTGGGGACCTTCGAGGACTTCGACTTCTTCGTCTCCCGCGCCAGGGAGCTCGGCATGGAGGTCGCCCTCGACCTCGCGCTCCAGTGCGCCCCGGACCACCCCTGGGCGAAGGAGCACCCGGAGTGGTTCACCACCCGCGTCGACGGGACGATCGCCTACGCCGAGAACCCGCCCAAGAAGTACCAGGACATCTACCCCCTCAACTTCGACAACGACCCCGAGGGACTGCGCACCGAGGTCCTGCGCGTGGTGCGGCTCTGGGTCGACAAGGGCGTGCGGATCTTCCGTGTCGACAACCCGCACACCAAGCCGCTCGACTTCTGGGAGTGGCTGATCGCGTCGGTGAAGAAGACCGACCCGGACGTGCTGTTCCTCGCCGAGGCCTTCACCCGGCCGGCGATGATGCACGAGCTCGGCCGGATCGGCTTCACGCAGTCGTACACGTACTTCACCTGGCGGGTCGGCAAGGACGAGCTGCAGGAGTACGTCCAGGAGCTCAAGGCGTCAGCGCACTACATGCGGCCCAACTTCTTCGTGAACACCCCTGACATCCTGCATGCCTCCCTGCAGTACGGCGGTCCGCCGGTCTTCAAGATCCGGGCAGTCCTGGCGGCTCTGCTCTCGCCCACGTACGGCGTGTACGCGGGCTACGAGCTCTACGAGCACGTGGCCGTGAAGCCGGGCAGCGAGGAGTACCAGGACTCCGAGAAGTACACGGTCAAGCAGCGCGACTGGTCGCAGCCCGGGCTGTCGCCGTACCTGACCACCCTGAACGCCGTGCGCAAGCAGCACGAGTCGCTGCACTGGCTGACCAACGTCGTGTTCCACGACGTCGACAACGACCAGGTCATGGCCTGGAGCAAGCGGACCGGCGACGACGTCGTGCTCGTCGTCCTCAACCTCGACCCGCACGGCACGCGTGAGGCGACCGTGCGGTTGGACCTGCCGGCCCTCGGGGTGGGATGGGAGGACCAGGTGCTCGTCCGCGACGAGATCACTGGCAGCGAGTGGACGTGGGGCCAGGCGAACTACGTCCGCCTCGACCCGTTCGTCGAACCGGCCCACGTCTTCACGGTGCGCCGGGCGCACCCCGCGGCCCAGGGGTCGTGGACGTGACCGCCGACCCGCTCGTCAGCCCTGAGGAGTCACGCGACCCGCTCTGGTTCAAGCGCGCCGTGTTCTACGAGGTGCTCGTCCGCGGCTTCGCCGACAGCAACGGCGACGGCACCGGGGACCTGCGCGGGCTCATCGGCAAGCTCGACTACCTGCAGTGGCTGGGGATCGACTGCATCTGGCTGCTGCCGATCTACCAGTCACCGCTGCGCGACAACGGCTACGACATCAGCGACTACGTGTCGGTGCTGCCGGAGTTCGGCGACCTCGGCGACTTCGTGCAGCTCGTGGAGGAGGCGCACAAGCGCGGGATGCGCATCATCGCCGACCTCGTCATGAACCACTCGAGCGACCAGCACCCGTGGT